>JAJTGK010000108.1 GCA_021297815.1 Planctomycetaceae bacterium | reverse complement strand
TCACGCGATGTCGGCCACTATCTCGCAGGGCGCGGCCTCGGCGGCGGCGTGGCATGGGTGTCGGTCGTCTGCACGGGCCCCGCGTACTCGTACGGCCTGTCGTCGGGCATCGGCTACGGCTTCCCGTATCCGCTCGTCGACCACGACCACGCGAACTGGGAGCCGATGGTGGTGATGCACGAGATCGGCCACAACTTCGGCGCTCCCCACACGCACGACCACAACCCGCAGGCCGATGGCTGCGGCACCAACGACTGCACGCTGGCGTGGGACGGCACGATCATGTCGTACTGCCACATCTGCAGCGGCGGCATGTCGAACATCTCGCTGAAGTTCCACCCCTACTCGATCGCTTCGATGAACGCGCACCTCGCGAATGTCGGCTGCTCGAACGCGGGCGCGCGCGCCGTCGACGATGTGGCGACCACGCTCGAGGGCTCGATCATCGATGTGCGGCCGTTCGACAACGACGCGTTCGTGAACTGCCAGCCGCTGTCGCTCGTGTCGTTCCAGCAATCGACCGCGGCGGGTGGAACCATCGCGACCGCGCCCGGCTCGACCGCCGCAGCGCCCATCCTGCGCTACACGCCCGCCGCGGGCTATTCGGGCGTCGACACCTTCACCTATGTCGCAAGCGAGGGTTCGGGCTCACCGTCGACGGGAACCGTCCATGTGCGCGTGCGGCCGATCTACGACCAGTCCTATGTGTCGGGTCCGCAGCCGGGCATCGCCGCAGCGTGGTACGCGCTCGCGGGCGACACCCAGTTCCTGCCTGACTTCACGGCATTGACGCCCTACGGCAGCGCGACGCCGACCCAGATCAACTACCCCTCGACCGGCGGGAACTTCGCCACGAGTGGCCGCGCCGATCTCGTCGCCGCGGTGTTCGAAGGCTGGATCAATGTCGGTTCGACCGGCCTCTGGGGCTTCAGCGTCGAGTCGGACGACGGTTCGCGCGTGCTCGTCGACGGCATTGAGGTCGTCGACAACGACGGACTGCACGGCATGGTCGAGCGCTCGGGCCTGATCGGCCTCGAGCAGGGCCTGCATCGCATCCGCGTAGAGTTCTTCGAGAACGGCGGCGGAGCGGGCCTGATCCTGCGCTGGACACCTCCTGGCGGGGCCAAGGCCGTGGTGCCTGCGAACGCTCTCTTCCGCGCCGGCTACGCCATGCAGCTCGACCTGAACGGCGATGGGCAGGTCAGCGCGCCCGATCTCGCCCTTGTCCTCTCGGCATGGGGCCCCGCGGCGCCTGGTGCGCCTGCGGACTTCAACCGCGACGGCGCGATCAACGCATCCGACCTCACCATTCTGCTCGGCGAATGGGGCGACTGACGCTTATCGGCCCCAAGGGCTCTTGAACCGAAGTCGCACCGCGACTTTGGCTTGCGCGCGATCGCGCCGATCGCTACATTGCGCGACTCGACATTTCAAACCGCTCGAACTACCGGGCCGCTGCGGCAACGCAGCGTCCGCAGTCCGAGGAGCCGCGTGCGCTCCAAAGGCTGAGCTCGGTGGGAGGTCACGGAAACCATGGCTGCAAAGAAAGTCACAAAGCAGTTCAAGATCATGGCGCCGGGTGGCAAGGCCACTCCTGCCCCGCCGATTGGCCCAGTCCTCGGCGCGAACGGCGTCAACCCCGGACAGTTCATCACGAAGTTCAACGATGCGACCCGTGCGCTCAACGGTCGCGTCGTCGGCTGCGTGATCACGGTCTACTCCGACCGTACCTTCGACTTCGAGATCAAGACCTCGCCCGCGTCGGTGCTCATCGCCACCGCGTGCAAGATCGAGAAGGGCTCGGGCACGCCGAACACCAACAAGGTCGGCAAGCTCACCAAGGCCCAGCTCAAGCAGATCGCCGAAGAGAAGATGAAGGACCTCAACACCACCAACATCGAAGCCGCGATGCGCGTCATCGCCGGTACGGCACGCTCGATGGGCGTGACGGTGGAGGGCTGACCCCATGCCGAAGCTTTCGAAGCGCCGCAAGGCAAACCTCTCGCAGGTCTCCAAGGATGTGTTCGCGCCCGCTGCGGCGGTCGCGGCACTCCGCAAGTTCAAGACTCCCAAGTTCGACCAGACGGTGAATGTCGTCATGCACCTCGGCATCGATCCGAAGCAGGCCGACCAGATCATCCGCGGCTCCGTCGCCCTGCCCCACGGCACGGGCAAGTCGGCGCGCGTGGTCTGCTTCTGCCAGTCCGACAAGGTGGCTGCGGCGAAGGCCGCGGGCGCCGTCGAGGCGGGCAGCGAGGACCTCGTCGCCAAGATCGAGGGCGGCTGGATGGACTTCGATGTCGCCGTCGCAAGCCCCGACATGATGCGCGTCGTGTCGAAGCTCGGCAAGGTGCTCGGCCCCAAGGGCCTCATGCCCTCGCCGAAGGCCGGCACCGTGGCGCCCGATGTCATCGGCGCCGTCAAGGAGTACTCGGCGGGCAAGCAGGAGTACCGCAACGACGACGGCGGCAATGTGCACGCCATCATCGGCAAGCTCTCCTTCGCCGACGCGAAGCTCGTCGAGAACCTCGAGGCGTTCGTGGCCACGATCCAGAAGGTCAAGCCTTCGTCGGCCAAGGGCACCTACATCAAGAAGTGCGTCATCGCCGCGTGCATGAGCCCCGGCGTGCAGATCGCCGTCTAACCGATCCCGCCGAAAGGACCCATCATGAGCAAGCCAGTCAAGGACATGATCGCTTCCGAGTACGCCCGTCGCTTCAGCGACGCGAGCGGAGCGGTTGTCGTCGAGATTCGCGGCCTCGATGCGAGGGCGACCACTGCCATGCGCGGTTCGCTCGCATCGAAGGGCATCCGCGTCACCGTCGTGAAGAACGCCCTCGCCCGCCGCACCCTCAAGGGCGGCCCGCTGGCGGCGCTCGAGAAGGCCCTCAAGGGCCCCTCGGCGCTCCTCACGGGAGCGGAGAGCGCCATCATCCTCGCCCGTGAGATCGTCAAGGCCGCAACGGCCGAGAAGAAGATCGTGCTCAAGGCTGCGATCTTCGACGGCGAGCTCTACGAGGGCGACGAGGGCGTCAAGAAGCTCGGCAGCTTCCCGACGCGGGAAGAAGCCCAGGCCAAGGTCGTCACCCTCGTGCTCTCGCCCGCGCGGCAGATCATGGGCTGCGTGAAGACGCTCCAGGAGAAGCTCGAGAAGGGTGAGACGATCGCGAAGATCGCCTGACGCTTCGAGAGCCATGTAGGACGGCCGCGATCGCGGCCTGCAAACAGTCGTTTACCACCCGCTTCCAGTCCGCCACCGACTGGTCCCTTCCCCGACGGTTCGTCGGTGGAGTTCACGGGATGAAATGCCGCGCGTTGCGGCGCCTCTCGGTGGCACGACAGTGGCGACAGCCACGGAGACCTAGACATGTCTGACACGAAGACCTTTGACGCGAAGATCAGCAGCCTCGGCGACTCGATCGCCAGCCTCACCATCAAGGAGGCCGTGGAGCTCACCGACTACATGAAGGTGACCTACGGCATCGAGCCGGCCGCCGGCGCGGTCGTTGTCGCGGGCGACGCGGGTGCTGGCGCTGCCAAGGCCGTCGAGAAGACCGAGTTCAATGTCGTCCTCAAGGGCGCTGGCGCGAACAAGATCGCCGTCATCAAGGCGGTCCGCGAGGCCACCGGCCTCGGCCTCGCCGAGGCGAAGGCCCTGGTCGACGGTGCGCCGAAGACCGTCAAGGAGAACGTCAGCAAGGAAGAGGCGACCAAGCTCGTGGACGCCCTCAAGACTGCTGGCGCCGACGCGGCCGCCGAGTAATCCGAATCTCGGACACCCCGGGCGCGGACGACCTCCGCGCCCGGGGGTCCGGACTTTCCGTGAAGCGACGCGTCGTAGGTCGTGTTCCGGAAAGGAATTGTCGGGGGCTCGCTGCCCGTCTACACTGGTTTTCTTTCGTCCTCGGGCTCGGCGGTCGATTGCTGCACGTTCCACCGATCCAGATCTGAACATTCATCACCAGGCCGGACCTGTCCGGTCGGGTGTCTTTCCATGTAGGGGACTCGTTGATGTCGTCCAAGACGATTCGGGATTTCTCGAAGCGCGGTGATGCCCTCCCTGTTCCGCGGTTGACCCGCGTGCAGGCAGATGCCTATCGCCGCTTCCTCCAGCTCGACAAGCGCTTTGACGAGCGCGACTCGAGCCTTGGCCTCGAGGCTCTGATGCGGGAGGTCTTCCCCATCGCGAGCTACGACAACTCGATGAAGCTCGAGTACCTCTACTACAAGCTCGACGAGCCGCGCTACACGGCCGACGAGTGCCGCGAGCTGCGCCTGACCTTCGGGCGCCCGTTCCGCGTGGGCGTGCGGCTCGTGCGCGAGGGCACCAGCGAGATCTCCGAGGAGGAGATCTATCTCGGCGATGTTCCGATCATGATGGGTGGCGGCGAGTTCATCGTGAACGGCGCCGAGCGCTGCATCGTGAGCCAGCTGCACCGCTCGCCCGGCGTCGACTTCTCGATCGTCTCCAGCTTCGGCGACCGTCCGCTGCACCAGGCGCGCATCATCCCCGAGCGCGGCTCGTGGATCGAGCTCGAGGTCACGAAGAAGGATGTCCTGGCGATGCGAATCGACCAGTCGACGAAGCTCGCCGCGACCACCTTCCTGCGCGCGCTCGACGACCAGTATTCGTCGACCGACCGTCTGCTCGAGCTCTTCTACGAGGTCGAGGAGATCAAGGTCGCGAAGCTCAAGCCCGAGCACTACGCCGCCGAGCTCGTCATCGACTCGGACACGGGCGAGGAGCTCTGCCGCGTCGGTGCGCCGATCGGCGACATGGTCGCGACCATCCAGGCGTCGAACCTCGGCACGATCCGCGTCATCACCGACGCGAGCGACCCGCTGATCCTGAACACGCTCGCCGAAGAGAAGCTCGACTTCCTCGCGGGCGTGTCGGAGCACGAGGCTGCGCTCCTCAAGATCTACGGCCGTCTGCGCCCGGGCAATCCGCCGCAGATCGACAAGGCGAAGGCGCTCTTCCAGGAGAAGTTCTTCGACGAGAACCGCTACCGCCTCGGCCGCGTCGGCCGGTTCCGCATCAACCGCAAGTTCGAGCACGACTCGGCATACTGCGTCGACGGCAAGCAGGGCAAGGTGCCTGAGGAGAAGGTCCAGCACATCCGTGCGCAGGACTTCCTCGCGGTCATCCGCTACATGCTCGACCTGCGCGCCAAGCGCAACAAGGCGCATGTCGACGACATCGACCACCTCGGCAACCGTCGTCTGCGCACGCTCGACGAACTGGCCACCGAGGAGATGCGCAAGGGCTTCCTCAAGCTTCGCCGCACGGTGCAGGAGCGCATGTCGACCCGCGAGCCGGGCGAAGTCGCGAAGATCAGCGACCTCGTCAATTCGAAGTCGATCTCGAGCGCCATCGACTTCTTCTTCGGGCGCAGCGAGCTCTCGCAGGTCGTCGACCAGACGAACCCGCTCTCGATGCTCGTGCACGAGCGCCGTCTCTCGGCCCTCGGGCCAGGCGGCCTCAACCGCAAGCGCGCGGGCTTCGAGGTCCGCGACGTGCACATCTCGCACTACGGCCGCATCTGCCCCATCGAGACGCCTGAAGGCACGAACATCGGCCTCATCGCGTCGCTCGGCATCTACTCGGCGATCGACGACTACGGCTTCCTGCTCACCCCCTACCGCAAGGTCAAGGGCGGCAAGGTGACCACCGACATCGAGAGCCTGCGCGCCGACGAGGAGCTCAAGCGCGTCCTCGCGACCTCCGATGTGCTCAAGGGCGGCAACAAGCAGCTCGAGGGCACCGTGCTCGCGCGCATCGACGGCGATCTCGCCGAGGTGCCTGCGGGCGAGGTCGAGTATGTCGATGTGAGCCCGAAGCAGATCGTCGGCGTCTCGGCGTCGCTGATCCCCTTCCTCGAGCACGACGACGCCAACCGCGCGCTCATGGGCTCGAACATGCAGCGTCAGGCGGTGCCGCTCGTCAAGACCGATCCGCCGTGCATCGCCACGGGCATGGAGAAGTCGGTCGGCATCCACTCGGGCATGATCGTGACCACCGACCGCGGCGGCACGGTCACCTTCGTCGACAGCGAGCGCATCATCATCGACAACGCCGATGAGTATGTGCTCCGCAAGTTCGTCGGCCTGAACGAGCGCACCTGCCAGAACCAGCGCCCTGTCGTCAGGCTCGGCGAGAAGGTGAAGGCGGGCCAGATCATCGCCGACGGCGCGAGCACGCAGATGGGCGAGCTGTCGATCGGCAAGAATGTGCTCGTCGCGTTCAACACCTTCGACGGCTACAACTTCGAGGACGCGATCGTCATCAACGAGCGCCTGCTCAAGGACGATGTGTTCACCTCGATCCACATCGAGAGCTTCGAGGTCGAGATTCGCGAGACGAAGCTCGGCCGCGAGGAGTTCACGCGCGACATCCCGAATGTCAGCGAGAAGGCCCTGCGCAACCTCGACGAGAACGGCGTGATCTGCATCGGCGCGCGCGTCGGCCCCGGCGACATCCTCGTCGGCAAGGTCTCGCCGAAGTCGAAGAGCGAGCTCTCGCCCGAAGAGAAGCTGCTCCACGCGATCTTCGGCCGCGCGGGCGAGGATGTGAAGAACGACTCGCTCGAGGTGCCCGCGGGCACCGAGGGCGTCGTCATCGGCGCCAAGCGCTTCAGCCGTCGCATGCACCAGAGCGCGGAGCAGAAGAAGCAGCTCGAGAAGGACATGGCCGACTACCGCGCCATGATGGACCAGAAGCGCATCGACCTCTTCAAGAAGATGGTCGGTGAGATCAACCGCATCCTCGGCACCGAGATGGTCGATCCGTCGACGCGCCAGAAGGTCGGCGCGAGCGACATCGCTGAGGTCATCGTCGAGCAGATCGACGGCTTCAACGAGAAGTGGATGAAGGGCTCCGCCGAGGCGCGCGAGCAGGCGAAGGTCGTGTACGGCCAGTTCTGGCCGCGCATCGTGGCGATCGCCGCCGAGCGCAACCGCAAGCTCGACCACATGAAGCGCGGCGACGAGCTCGCCTCGGGCGTGCTCGAGATGGTGAAGGTCTACCTCGCCACCAAGCGCCAGCTCTCGGTGGGCGACAAGATGGCAGGCCGCCACGGAAACAAGGGCGTCATCGCCCGCATCGTTCCCGAGGAGGACATGCCCTTCATGGAGGACGGCACCCCCGTCGATGTCCTCCTGAACCCGCTGGGCGTGCCGAGCCGCATGAATGTCGGCCAGATCCTCGAGGTTCACCTCGGCTGGGCGGCGCAGGTGCTCGGTTTCCAGGCGGTCACCCCCGTCTTCGACGGCGCGCACGAAAGCGAGATCTTCAAGGCGATCGACGATGCGAACGAGCATGTCAACAAGCGCCTCGCGGACTTCGCCAAGACCGGCAAGGAGCCGGGCGCACCGCGCGAGCTCCTCGCGCGCATGCCGAAGAACTGCAAGATCCAGCTCTACGACGGCCGCACGGGCGAGCCGTTCAACCAGCGCACGACCGTGGGCTTCATGTACATCCTGAAGCTCCACCACCTCGTCGACGACAAGATCCACGCCCGCTCGACGGGTCCGTACAGCCTCATCACCCAGCAGCCGCTCGGTGGCAAGGCGCGTACGGGTGGCCAGCGCTTCGGCGAGATGGAAGTGTGGGCGCTCGAGGCGTACGGCGCGGCCTATGTGCTGCAGGAGCTCCTCACCGTCAAGAGCGACGATGTCGAGGGCCGCACGAAGATCTACGACTCGATGGTGAAGGGCAAGAACACGCTGCAGGCAGGCATGCCTGTCGTGTTCGATGTCCTCTGCCAGGAGATCAAGGGTCTCGGCATGAACATCCAGCTCGAGAAGCAGACGAACGAGGCGAACGTGCTCCTCTGAGCGCGCGCGCACCGCACCGTCCGATCAGGTTAGTCACCAGACAGGCACATCCCCGCCCCCGCGGCGGGTTCAACGGAAGGCAACTGCGATGTCCGAAAGCGTCTACGACCGCGTGAACGACTACGGCTCGGTCAAGATCACCCTTGCGAGCCCGAACGACATCCGAAGCTGGAGCTTCGGCGAGGTCAAGAAGCCCGAGACCATCAACTACCGCACCTACCGCCCCGAGCGGGACGGCCTCTTCTGCGAGCGCATCTTCGGTCCTGAGAAGGACTACGAGTGCGGCTGCGGCAAGTACAAGGGCACGAAGTACAAGGGCATCATCTGCGACCGCTGCGGCGTCAAGGTCACGCACAGCCGCGTGCGCCGCAAGCGCATG
>JAJTGK010000107.1 GCA_021297815.1 Planctomycetaceae bacterium | reverse complement strand
CCTCCCGACGAGGTCGAGCAGGAGCTCGCGGGCATGCAGGACGCGCTCGGCTGAGCGCGGTAGCCTGTCGGCGTGACGCTGGCGCTTCCACAGGTCGATGTCGCGGAACTGCAGGCCGTCCTGCGCGCCGTGCGCGTGCGGATGGAGGAGGCGCAAGCCGAGCGTCCGCGGGGCCTTGCGGTCGGTGTGCTTGGATTTCTCGCGCTGTCGCTCGGATTCCTGCATGTCGCGCAGGGCCATGCATGGAGTCTCTCGCCGCGGACCGTCCCGCCGGCGAAGGAGAACGACATGAAGGCAATCGGTGCGATGGCGATGGCTGCGGCGATGGGGTCAGGGGCGCTGGCGCAGGACGCGGTGCAGTGGCGGGTCGAGGATGGGGGGAATGGGCACTGGTATCTCGACGATCGGATTGGGCAAGCGCTCACCTTCTCGGCTCGAGAGGCCAACGCACGATCGAGAGGAGCGCATCTCGCAACGATCACATCCGCGGCGGAGCATCAGTTCGTCTTGCATTTGGCCTTTCCCAACGGGCAGATCGGCGCGGACGACCAGTGGCCTGCGCTCGGAGCGAGCCATGCCGCGAACATCACCGAATGGACTTGGGTCACGAACGAACCGTTTGAATACAACCCGTATGCGAAAGAGCCCGAGTTCTGGAGAGATCAATGGCTCATGATGTGGGGATCCGGAACGACCGCACAACTTGTGTGGACTGGAAACGCAAATCCAACGCTTGGTTTCCGCGCGATCATCGAGTTTGACGCCGACTGCAACTCCGACGGCATCGTTGACTACGGCCAGATCCGCGACGGCGAACTCGACGACGCGAACACCAACAACATTCCCGACTGCTGCGAGCAGTCGACGGCGTGCGGTTGCGTCGGCGACGCCGACGGCTCGGGATTCGTGAACGGCGTCGATCTCGCAGCTGTGCTCAATGTCTGGGGCACCGATGGCGGGAAGTACCCTGGCGCCGACATCAACCGAGACGGCACCGTGAACGCCACCGATCTCGCCGCGGTGCTGAACGGCTGGGGCGCGTGCCCGTGATGCGCGCGCGCGTCAGACCGATCACCACATGACCGACCTCTTCCCAACCACGCACGCCACCTGGCTCATGCAGACGATCGTCGACGATCCGCCCGCGGCGCGTGCGCATGTGATGCAGCGGTACTTCGATCCGCTCTGCGCCTACGCGCGCGCGTCGGCGCTGCGCTCGCTTGGCGAACCCGCGGAGATCGTGAACGACTTCCTCGCGTCGCGGCTCGCGTCCGACGCGTATCTCTCGCGCTGGCCCGACTCGGGTCTGCCGCTGCGTCGTTGGCTGGCGAACGGGCTCTTCATCCACGCGCGCAACACGGCGCTCGCGGCCAAGCGCCGCGCAGACCTGGCGCCGCGCGCCGAGGGTATCGATGTCGCCTCGATCGCCCGCGTGCGCGCGAGCGACCACGAGACCGATGCGCTCCTCGCCCTCGAGCGCGCATGGGCCGTGCGCACGGTGACCGAGGCGCACGAGCAGGTGCGCACCGAGCTCCACGCCGATGGTCACTCGGCGTGGTGGGAGCTCTTCCGCCTGCACACGGTGCAGGGCATGGCGTACGCGCAGGCGGCGCCCGCGGTCGGCGTGCCGCTCTCGAGCGCGTCAAGCATCCATCGTCAGGTCGTCGACAGGCTGCGTGCGGCGCTGCGCGCGATCCTCGAGCGCGACGGGGTCCGCTCCGAAGACATCGACCGCGAGCTCGCGCTGATGCAGGATGCGCTTGGCTAGGCCGCGGCGGCGGTGCTCGGGCGTCCGTAGGATGACCGTGTGACCGACCCGCGCAACGACGAACCCCACTGCCCCGCCTGCGGATACTCGCGCGCCATGCTTGCGATCGACGCGCGCTGCCCCGAGTGCGGTGTCGATGGCTTCGCGGGTGTCGAGGTCATCCAGGGTCGCCCGCGTTTCTCCGATCGCAACTCTCGTGCGCTGCTGTTGGTCTGGCTGGTGCCGAGCGTTCTCTTCCTCCTGCAGATCGTGATCTCGGGGAAATGGTCAGACATCGCGTGCCTCGGGATTCCGCTCGCCATCTCGACGATCGCCTGCGTGCTTCTACTCGTGCGCTCGCGCCGATGGGGCGGTACGGGGCCTGATGCACGGCGGGTCGTCTGGAACATCCATCCGCGCGGCATCGAGGTCTGCGAGGGCACGCGGCGCGATTGGATTCCGCGCGATGCGGTCGCGCGCATCGACTGTACCGATTCGATCATCGGCGAGACCTCGCAGCTCATGCTCATCCCTGGCCACCGCGGCCGTGCGGGTGTGCTTGGACGAACGCGCGTGATGTACATCGACGGCGCCACCAGCGAGCGGCGCGCGCGTTGGAATGCGGCGAAGAGGGTGCTCGGCATGGATGCGCGCGCGGGGAGCACCGAGGAGTCGTCGGAACATTCGCACTGAAAATCGGTGCAGGAAAAAAGGTGATGAACGCGGGGTCGTCTTCAGCGGGCGCGTAGATTCGCGCTCGAAGGGAGAGGACCTATGTACGAGTTCTGGAAGGAAGAGACGGAATCAGGCGAGCGCTTGGGAAAGCGGCGGAAGTCTTTGGTGGCGGGGTCGGATGCGGAACCCAGCGTGCATCGTGGCGTGGAGGAAGTCGCGCACCAGTTGGAGGATCCTTGGCCACTCGCCGATGCGCCTGCCGTCGCGGGAGCCACAGCCCCATCCGAGCCGACCTCGGATGCAGGGTTTGATTGGAAGTCGCATCTGGCGCGCCGCGCGATGCTCGACGCGGTGGCGCACGCGCCAACCCACGCATCAACCCGATCGAGTTCCGACGAGGGTCCGCACGCCATGCAGCCCGACAGCGAGTCTTTGGAATCCGTGTTCATCGCGATCTACGAGCATCGATACGGGCTCGACATCTCGGCGCACGCCTCACGCGACGCGGCGACCACGGCGCTCGTCGACACGGCCAGATCGCAGTGCGCACGCGACCCCGAGATCCGCGAAGCCGTCACGGCGCGCTACGGAACCTGGCCCGCGGGCGACATGACGCGCGAAGAGCTCGAGAAGCTCGTCGGCGAATGGAACGACCTCGCGCCCAGCGAGGCACTCTGGATCGCCGAATGCACCATCGAAGACAAGGCGCTCGAGGCGCGTCGTCGGGCGTTCACCACGCCGCCCGAGTGACGCGAGCGCCCCGCCACGCCCGTTCGCCGCATCGCGTCGTCCGACGGTGTTGCGAAGCCATGCCGCGAGGTCATGCCACGAGGCCACTCCACGAGGCCACTCCATGAGGCCACTCCATGAGGCCACTCCATGAGGCCACTCCACGGGGGCCCCGCTGCGAAGCCATGCCACGCAGTCACGCTACACAGCCGTGCCGTGAGGCCATGCCGTGTGGCTATGTGATGAACCATCCCATTCAGCCCCGCCACGCCGCCACACCGTGCAACTCGGCGACACGACCACAGCGGACAACCACCCCGTGCAACCAACCCGTGCAATCACGCCGCTCGGGACCCGCTACGCCGCCGCCTGCTGCGCACGGGCCCGCTCGTCCTTGCTGATTGCCGCAAGCGCGCCGCGTACCGCGACCTCGCCCCAACCCGTCTCGCGCGAGATGCGCTCGACGGCGTCGGGCGTGGCGTGAGCCGCATCGCGTCCACCGAGCAGGTCGCGGCCGACCAGGTAGTCGCGCAGCGACGCGCCGTACACCTCGTCAGGCAGACGCGACGAGAGGTCGTCCTCGAGCACCGAGATGGTCGTCTCGAGATCGAGGTGCTTCACACCTTCGATCTCGGCGCGGGTGAGCATCGACTTCACGAGCTGTTCGGAGCCGTCGCACAGCGAGCCAAGCACGCGCTCGACCTGTGGGCACGCCTCGACATCGAAGGTCACGCCTGCGCTGGCGAGCACACGCTCCACGGCGCGACGCATGCCGCGCGGGTCGGGGCGAAGGTGCATCATCTGCTCGAAGCGCGTGCGCAGCTGGTACCCCACGCGGTTCGTGATGTGCGCAGTGGCCACGATCGTGAAGTTGGGCAGTCGACGGATCGAAGCGGCCGACGCAGGCGTCGGCGTGCCGCCGAACATGCGCTCGAACTCGTTCGCAGGTCCGCGCTCGGTTCCCGCCACGCGCGGCGGGCGGTTGTCGCTCGGCAGTTCGCCGCGCGAGATGCACGCCGCGAGGAACTGGTCGCACGAACCGTCGAGCACCTCGATGTGGCGGATGAAGAGCACGCCGCGCTCGCCGAGCCGCTCGACCGAGCGGCGCAGCAACGGCACATTCACCCCGTTGAGCGCGTCGAGCTCGATCATGCGACGCGGCGCATAGTCGGCGATCATCGCGCGCGCGAGGAGCGCGGTACCCGTTCCGAGCTTGCCGTGGATCAGCGTGTGGTCGAGACGGCGGCCCTGGCTGAGCGCACGCTCCACGCATGCCTCGAGCGTCTGCGGAATGCGGGTCGAGCTCGAGAAGTGCTTCAGCGTCGGAACGCGGAACACCTCGTCGGGCGCATCCTCGGGGCGGCTCGTGCGCGAAGGGCGCTTCGGCGGAGTCCCCGCGTCGCTGCCAGACTTCGCCGCATCGCTCGCTGCCTTCGCCTCATCATCGACTGGCTTCGCGCCGAGAAGTTCGGCCAGATCGTCCGCCGATGCAGGCGGCGTACCGCTTCCAGCATCATTCGCGGGCTGCTGCTGCGGCACTGGCGCCGCCGCAGCCCCCGAGTCGGCAGCATTCGTCGTGTCGTTCGGCGACGGCACGCCCCCATTCGCGCCGTTGCCATCCACGCGTTCGTTCATCCCCTCGCCCCCATTGACCTCGTTCGCCATGTCGACCTCCGTTTCGTTTTTGTGACGCGCCCTACACGATCTCGACCGCCCGACGCAACCCGCCAGCCGCTGCCCAAGCCACCGTCGCACCGCCAACCCGTCGGCCGCACGCAACCATCCGCACACGAAGAGACGCATCGAACGCCGCATTTCCGCGCACACGCGCGCGAAACCTGCGAGGTTCAGCTCGTCCTTTCCAATCCCGTCAGAAGCAGCACGCTTGGGCCCAATCCCATCGAGGCTACGGCTCCGTCCGCAGCGGGCGCGATGGTAGGAAGCACTTTTCGGCACGCAAGTCCCGATCGACGGGATTTTCCGTTTCTCCGATCCGCCGAAAACGACGCCGCCCGCGTCGATCCGCAAGGCCTCCGAGCGGGGCCAGGGGTCGACGCGGGCGGTCGGTCGTTGGTTCGGAGCGGCGCCGCGCAGCACGCGGGACGACGGCCCGCGTCATCACTTGGCTGCGACGCCCTCGAGGTTCACAAGCACCCGCACGCTGTTGCCGAGCGAACCCTTCTCGACGCCATAGTTCATGCCGAAGTCGCTGCGCTTGACCGTGAAGATGGCCTCGGCGCCAGCGCGGCTGCCCATACCCATGTCGGCCATACCCGTGATCTCGATCTGCGCCGTGACTTCCTTCGTGACACCATGCATGGTGAAGTCGCCCACGACATCCCACATGTTGCCCGAGGTCTTCTTCGCCGACTTCGACTTGAAGGTCATGCTCGGGAACTCCGCGGCGTTGAAGAAGTCGGGGCTCTTCAGGTGCGCGTCGAGCTTCGGCTCGGCCGTGTCGACGCTGTCGACCGCGACCGTGATGTCGAACGCGACCTTCGACGCGTCGTCCGCCAGCGTGAAGCTGCCGTCCATCTTGTTGAAGCGGCCCCAGAACTGACCCGCGCCGAGGTGCTGCACGCGGAAGAACGCCGACGAGTGCACATCGTCGACCTTGAAGGTGGTCGGGGCCACGGGCTTCGCGTCCTGCATGGCAGCGAGGCCAGCGAAGGCGAGGAGGGCGACCGACGAGAACGAAGCAAGCTTGCCAACCATCAGAGACTCCAGATCAGGCGTTCGAGCGGGGGCGACGGGCCCTCCGCATGGGCGTCCGCGGCCAAACGCGCGGCCAGCGGGGTTCGAAGCGTAGTGCGGTTGCGATTCGTGCCGCCGTCGAATCAGATCACGCGCCCCGAGACCCGTTGCCGATATCTCGGCGTGTCCTACTTCTGGTCTGGAGGCCTTGACTGGGTGGCAGCCTGTGCCGCGTGCGCTGGCGCAGTCGCGGCTTTCGTCGGATGGCGTGGTCGCGCGTCGCCTCACCTTCATTGCGCCAAGTGCCGTCATGTACTGTGGGCTGACCACGGCAGCCTGGGCACACCACCCTTCCCGACCGACACCCGCTGTCCAGAATGTGGAAGTCATTTAAACTCCACAAACGCCGTCACGGAACGCCTTACACATCGATGGTTAAAGTGGATTGGACTCTTGCTAATCACATCTGGAGCGGCTTTATGGCTCTGGAATGGCGCCGCGAGCGGCTTCGCCAGACTTTTGCTGCCCGCATATAGGGTTAAAGAGACCCATACAAGCCATGGATTCGACCTCCAAGTGTCGGTTCCAAGATGGCCCGACGACTTCGGATTCCCCCGCGTCGAGATCAAGTCGGCCGGCCGAACCCTGTTTGCGACCGAGATGCCGTACCCCACACCCGGGAGCGCGACCCTTGAGACTGCACCCCAGGATGGCCAGCAGACGCCAGTCCTCTGGATCCGCTCCGACTCGGGCGGCTCGCTCGGAAACTCGATCACCTATGTCTTCGACGCCTGGGTGCGCGAGGAAGGCACCTCGGAGATCGGCACCCTGCTCCCCGCGGCCATCCTCCAGAACGGCGTCTTCGAGGTCGAGGGCAACCCCGGGAGCAGCGACCCCACCCAGCTCTCCCGCTGGAAGCAGTTCGATCTCTCCTACCGCTACTGGCTCACGACGGGTGTGAACAGCCCGACCCCCGTCCTCTTCGCCCGTCTGCGCCGCGGCGGGTCGGAACAGCTGCAGTGGATCGCCCCGACCCCGTCCGATGCGCCAAGCGCCGCCACACTTGCATCGGCCCGCGAACGCGTGCGCGCTCTCGCCCAGTCCGACCCGAGCGCCGCACCTATCGCCGCAGCCCGCGACCAGGCGCTCGGCGCCGTTCTGAAGCCGTTCCTCGACCTCGTCTACGCAGGGCAATCGGACGCGGCATGGCGCTTCCTCCGCGCGTCGTTCGACGATGGGCTCGGCACATTGCTCGCGTCGGCCGAAGGCTCCGACCTTCCGCGATCGCGCGAGGCGCTCGAGACGGTGCTGATGCAGGCGATCAACGCGTCGCCGTTTATCGGCGAGATCCTTCGCCGCAACGGCGGCTCGATCGCGCCAGGTACTTCTCCGTGATCGACGCGCCCGCGGTTCGGCGCGGAACCCCCGACCGCTAGCATGGCGTGATGCACGCTTCGCTCGCGCCGTTCGTTCTCGCCGCCGCAGCAGCCGTTCCGCCGTCACAGCACGGCGATGGTTCACCGAAGCCCGCGCCTGTCGCGGCCGCCACCGATGCCGAGTGCAAGATCAAGCCCGTCGCGGGCCTGGCCAAGGCGACCATCGCGACCTACCCCCTGCTCGACGACCCCGTCGCGTTCTGCATCGACGAGCAGGGCGCCTTCTACTTCGCCGAGAGCGATCGCCAGGACCTCGGCGTCGAGGATAACCGCCACAGCTCCTACTGGCTGCTCGACGACATCGCCTGCGAGACCGTCGCCGACCGCCTCAAGATGTACGAGAAGTGGGCGTCGAAGCGCGAGGGCGGCATGGCCTACTACTCGAAGTACGTCGACCGCGTCTCGCGCCTCGCCGACAACGACGGCGACGGCCGACCCGAGTCGCGCACCATCTTCGCAGGCCCCTTCAACGATCCGCTCGACGGCACGGGCGCGGGCCTGCTCGCGCTCGACGGCGAGCTCTTCTACACGAACATCCCGCACCTCTGGCGCCTGATCGACCGCGATGGCGACGGCGTGGCCGAGGTCGTCGCCAAGGATTCCTCGGGCTACGGCGTGCGCGTCGCGCTGCGCGGCCACGACATGCACGGCCTCGTGCTCGGCTACGACGGCAAGATCTACTGGTCGATCGGCGACCGTGGCTACAGCGTGCGCACCACCGACGGTGCGCACATGCACGACCCGCGCTCGGGCGCGGTGTTCCGCATGAACCCCGATGGCAGCGAGCTCGAGCTCTACCACACGGGCCTGCGCAACCCGCAGGAACTCGCGTTCGACAACTACGGCAACCTCTTCACGGGCGACAACAACTCCGACGGCGGCGACAAGGCGCGCTTCGTCTACTGCATGGAGGGCGGCGAGACGGGCTGGTCGATGGACTACCAG
>JAJTGK010000106.1 GCA_021297815.1 Planctomycetaceae bacterium | reverse complement strand
CTCGCCGAAGCCCCCGAGCAGTTCCGCGCCGCGCGACAGCAGCAGCGACTGCTCCTCGGCGGTCTTCGAGGTGTCGATGCGCTCGGCCGTCGCGAGCGCGCGGTCGAGCAGGGCGCGCGCTCGCGCGAACTCCGCATCGAGCACGAGGATCGAGAAGACGAGGAACGCGTCGGGTCCGTTCTCGACGACGAGGATGCCCGTGATTCCGCGGCCGCCCTCGTCGAGCGGCACGCCGAGATAGAGGAGGTGCGCGTCCGACCCTGCGATGCGCCGCGGCTCGTCGTCGAGCACCTCGAGCTTCGGCTGCTTGGTGCGGAACTCGTCGAGGTAGTCGGCGCATTGCGATGCGGGCGTGGTGCCTGCCTTCGAGGCGCTCAGGCCCGAGAGCCGCATGCGCCAGCCGGGCTGCTCGCCGCCCTCCGAAAGGAGATAGGAGGTGGTGGGGCCGCTCTCGATCCTGACCGAGGTTCCCACGGGGACTCGCATGGAGAGTCCGAGAACCTTCGCCAAGAACGGCGTCTCGGCAAGCCCATCGTTGGCGGGGGGTGTGGCGCTTGCAGGCCGCACGGCCTCGCCTGACTGGGGTGAGCTGGCTTGCGAACTCCAAGACCGTTCCGAGAACCACGCCAACACGGCGGCTGCCGCCACGAACGCAAGCAGGCCGCGTGTGGTTCGCTTCGGCTTCCGACCCGATGGTTGTCGTCGCGCGCTCATGGGGCGAGATGGTACGGAGCCTCGCGAGCGATTGCGCCGCCTTCGACGGTGGAAACTCGCGCGCCGATAACGCCGCTCTCCGCAAATGTCGCCCCTGAAGGCGATTCGGGTGATTGACAGGAATCGAGGAATCGCTATCCTCGCCGATTCGCGCCACTTCGGCTTCGTGCCGTTGCGGCGTGATCGTCGCGTCTTCACGACGCGGCGGATTGGCAAGTCGAGGTCGCACGCACGAAACAGGTGAATGCCCAAGTGCGCGCGGCGAAGTCAGGTCGTTCAGGTGAGTTGCGGCGCGCGAAGGCGCCGTGAGCATGACAAAACGCGGGCAAAACCCGCTTCAAACGAGAGGCAACGCATGACTGGCGGCAAGTTCCGGATTCGCATGGAGGCCTACGACCACCAGGCGCTCGACGCTTCGGCGCGCGAGATCGTCGATCAGGCCAAGCGCACCGGCGCGCGCGTCGCGGGACCGATCCCGCTGCCGACGCGGCGCGAGATCTACACCGTCAACCGTTCTCCGTTCATCGACAAGAAGTCGCGTGAGCAGTTCGAGATCCGCACCCACAAGCGCGTGATCGACATCACCGACTGGAATCACCGCACGACCGACGCGCTGCAGCGCCTCGTGGTCCCCGCGGGTGTGTTCCTCAAGATCAAGGCGTGATTCACGGATCCGATCAAGACGTGATTCACGGATCCGATCAAGACCTGATCGGATCCTGAGAGACAGCGGAACGCGCGGTTGAAGCGCGAGCCAAAGGCGACTGGGATGGTCCCAGCGCACGACAGAAAGCGCCATGTACGGCCTCGGCCGGACCCCTGGCGGGAACCACGAAGCCCGTTGTTGCGGGCATCAGCAAGGACACGGAACCCATGAGCAACAAGCCATGCACCGTCGCGATCCTCGGCCGAAAGATCGGCATGACGCGTTACTTCGTCGAGGGTGGCAAGAACATCCCCGTCACGGTCATCGAGGCCGGTCCTTGCGTCGTCACGCAGGTCAAGACCTCCGACCGCCACGGCTATGCAGCCGTGCAGCTGTCGTTCGACGACATGAAGGCCCGCAACTCGTCGATCCCGATGATCGGCCACGACGCGAAGGCCGGCACCGCGCCGAAGCGCATCCACCGCGAGATGCGCGTCGCCGACGACGCCGCCGCGAACGCGTTCCAGCTCGGCCAGGTCGTCAATGTCTCCGCCCTCGAGGGCACGCAGTATGTCGATGTGGTCGGCACCAGCAAGGGCAAGGGCTTCGCGGGTGTCATGAAGCGCCACAACTTCAAGGGCATGAGCGCCACGCACGGCACCGAGCGCAAGCACCGCACCTCGGGCAGCATCGGTTCGCACGGCACCGACCGTGGCCATGGCGCGAAGATCAAGAAGGGCAAGCGCATGTCGGGCCACCTCGGCGACGAGCGTGTGACCGTGCGCAGCCTCGATGTTGTCAAGGTCGATCTCGAGCGGAACCTCCTTCTCGTGAAGGGTCCCGTCCCGGGCGCGAACGATGGAATCCTCTTCATCCGCGCCGCCACGCGCCTCTACAAGCGCAAGGCGAAGAAGCTCGGCAAGAAGTGATCCGCCGTACGCGAATCCAGTGAGCAGTTCGCGCCGCCGCGAGGCGACGCAGTCAGTCAGGTGAGAGTTCATTCCCCGAGGCCCGCATGGGTGCTCGGGGGCCCGAAAGGCCCGAGGCGCAAGCCGACGGAACCGGCGGGCAAGACAAAGAAGGACCACATTCACCAAGTCGAATCCTGCCCCGTGCCGCCAATGACAGGCACGCGGAGGATGAGGCGAAGACGCGGGCAACGGCCCGCAAAAGGCGAAATATGATCGAACTCCCGATCTACGATTCCAACGGCAAGAAGGTCGACAGCCTTCAGATCGACGAGGCCACGCTCGGCGGGCAGGTCCGCTACGCGCTGCTGAAGCAGGCCTATGTCATTACCCACGGCAACCAGCGCCAGGGTTCCGCGCGCACGAAGAGCCGCGGCGACATCGAAGGCTCCACGCGCAAGCTCTACAAGCAGAAGGGCACGGGCAACGCCCGCGCCGGCGCCGCGCGCACGCCCATCCGCAAGGGTGGTGGTGTGACCTTCAAGAAGGAGCGCACCCGCGAGGACTTCCGCACGGAGCTCCCCAAGAAGATGCGCCGCCTTGCGAACCGCAACGCGCTGCTCGCGAAGCTGATCGACGGCGAGGTCAAGTGCTTCAAGGCGCTCGACTTCAAGGAGCCGAAGTCCGCGGCGTTCGCGAAGATGATGGCGGCGGTCGGCATCGACCGCACCTGCCTCGTCGCCACCGACGGCAAGAACCGCAATGCGCTGCTCTCGGCGCGGAACCTCGACCATGTCGATGTGTGCCGCATCGACCAGCTCAATGCGTTCGACCTGCTCAACCACCGCTACCTCGTCGTCGACAAGGCCGCGCTCGAGTCGTTCCTCAACGAGTCGTGCTTCGCGGTCGCCGAAGGCGCCAAGAAGGAGGTCGCCTGATGGACCCGATCCATGTCATCGTCCGCCCGCTCGTGACTGAGAAGGCCACCTGGGCCTCGGGCAACTTCAACCGCTTCGCGTTCGAGGTCTCGAAGCTCGCGAGCAAGACCGACATCAAGCGCGCGGTCGAGAGCCTCTACAAGGTGCGCGTGCTTGGCGTCGCCACGCAGACGCGCCGCCTCCGCAACCGCGCCTACTCGTACGGCTTCGTCCCGGGCAAGACCTGGAAGCGCGCCGTCGTGAAGATCCACCCCGAGGACAAGATCGAGCTCTTCTGAGCCGAGAGGTGATACCCCTATGGCAATCCGCGTCTACAAGAAGGTCACCAACGGGCGTCGCAACGCCTCGGTGAACCTCCACTCGGAAGTCACGAAGAAGAGCCCTGAGAAGTCGCTCCTCGAGCCGCTCGTTCGCGGCAGCGGCCGCAATGTTCAGGGCAAGGTGACGATCCTCGGTCGCGGCGGCGGTCACAAGCGCCGCTACCGCAAGATCGACTTCCGCCGCAACAAGGACGGCATGGTGGCCAAGGTCGTCGGGATCGAGTACGACCCGAACCGCACCTGCCACATCGCGCTGCTCGAGTACACCGACGGCGAGAAGCGCTACATCATCTCGCCGAAGGGCCTCAAGGCCGGCGACGCGGTGACGAGCTCGGTCGACGCAGTCGATCCGAAGCCCGGCAACTGCATGCCGATCAAGCACATCCCGACCGGCCTTCCGCTGCACAACATCGAGATGGAGCCCGGCGCGGGCGGCCGCATCTGCCGCAGCGCGGGCATGTACGCGCGCCTCACCAACAAGGAAGGCCGCTGGGCGACCCTCGTGCTTCCTTCGGGTGAAATCCGCCAGGTCTCGATGGATTGCCGCGCGACCGTCGGCGAAGTCGGCAACGCCGACCACGCGAATGTCGTCATCGGCAAGGCCGGACGCAACCGCTGGAAGGGCCGTCGTCCGACGACCCGTGGTATCGCCATGAGCCACCACACCCACCCGCACGGCGGTGGTGCGGTGTCGAAGGGCGGCCGCGAGCCTTCGAACTCCTCGGGTACGCAGGCCAAGGGCGGACGCACGCGCCGCTACGGCAAGTCGAGCGACGCGCGCATCATCCGCCGCCGCTTCAGCCGCCGCTACGGCCAGCTCAAGCTCTGACGAACCCCAGAAGACCGAACCGCAGAAGACTGAACGACGAGATTCAAAGCCGAGATCCACGCCGCGCCGCGGCGAGAACACACCGAGAGACCACCATGTCGCGATCGCTCAAGAAGGGTCCCTACGTCGTCGAGAGCCTCTACCGCAAGGTCGAGAAGCTTTCGGCGAGCAACAAGCGCGTGCCCATCAAGACCTGGGCCCGTGCGTGCACGATCGTCCCCGAGTTCGTCGGCCACACCTTCCAGGTGCACAACGGCCGTCAGTTCATCGACGTGTACTGCACCGAGGACATGGTCGGCCACAAGCTCGGCGAGTTCGCGCACACCTGCACTTTCCGCGGCCACACCAACAAGAAGGAGGACCTCAAGGTCTGACCGCGCGAGCGGCATCACGACCCAGAGGTAGACCACCATGGCATTCCAGGCCAGCCACCGTTTCGCCCGCATCGCGCCCCGCAAGGCCCGACTCGTCGCCGACATGATCCGCGGCAAGTCGGTCGACGAGGCGATCACCGCGCTCGACTTCTCGAAGAAGCGCGGCGCGTCGTTCATCTCGGTCGTGCTCAAGAGCGCGATCGCGAACGCAGAGGAGAAGAACGCAGACGCCTCGAAGCTCGTCGTGAGCGAGTCGCGCGTCGACGAGGGTCCGACCCTCGACCGTTTCCAGCCCAAGGACCGCGGCCGCGCGCACCCGATCCGCAAGCGCACGAGCCACATTCACATCGCCGTCGAGGAGCGCGGGGCCTAAGCCTCGGAGAATCACCATGGGACAGAAGGTCCATCCATTCGGTTTCCGCGTTGGCATCACCGAGGCGCACCGCTCCCGCTGGTTCGCCCCGAAGGCGCTCTTTGGCAGCCTCCTCGTCGAGGACTACAAGATCCGCCAGTTCGTGGATAAGAAGCTCAACCGCACGCCGCCGTTCGCGGCCGTGAGCGACATCCTCATCGAGCGCACGCGCGACGAGCTGACCGTGATCATCAAGACCGCTCGCCCCGGCCAGGTCGTCGGCCTCCGCGGCGCGGGCATCGAGACGCTCACCAAGGAGCTGCAGACGATGACGGGCCGCAAGGTCGTCATCAAGGTCGTCGAGATCAAGAACGCCGACCTCGACGCCAAGCTCATCGCCGAGACCATCGGCGAGCAGCTGAAGAAGCGCGCGAACTTCCGCCGCGTCCTCAAGATGCGCGCCGAAGGCTGCATGCAGAACGGCGCGAAGGGCATCCGCATTCTTCTCGCCGGCCGCCTCGGCGGCGCCGAGATGAGCCGCACGCTCGACACGCGCCTCGGCTCGATTCCCCTCTCGACCCTGCAGGCGAATGTCGACTACGCGGTCGCGCACGCCTTCACCACCTACGGCGCCATCGGCGTCAAGGTGTGGGTCTTCAAGGGCCTCTACACCGAGCACGACGAGGACACCACGCAGTCGACGGCTGCGGGTGGCCGCGCGCGCGCCCGTGGTCGACGCTAAGCACGACCCGAAGCGAGCGTCTCGGCGACGGTGTCGCCGAGCGACTGGAAGCGCCCGCATGTCGGGCATGAACTGAGAACACCCCGGCCAAGGCCAACGCCGAGACCGGATCAAACGACTGAGACAGCAAAGGACTGACCATGTCCAACCTGATGCCGAAGCGAGTCAAGTTCAGGAAGCAGCAGCGCGGCAAGCTCCGCGGCAACGCCACGCGCGGCAACTATGTCGCGTTCGGCGACTACGGGCTGCAGGCGCTCGAGCCGCACTGGCTGTCGGGCCGCCAGATCGAGGCGGGCCGTATCGCCGCGCAGCACTTCCTGCGCCGCCAGGGCAAGATCTTCATCCGCGTCTTCCCCGACAAGCCGATCTCGAAGAAGCCTCTCGAGACCCGAATGGGTACCGGAAAGGCCGATGTCGACTTCTGGGCGGCGCGCATCAAGCCGGGCACCGTGCTCTTCGAGATCGCGGGCGTGCCCGAGGACCTCGCGAAGCAGGCCATGGCCCGCATCGCCTACAAGATGCCCGTGCGCTGCCGCTTCGTCGGCCGCCGCATCAGCGTCTAAGTGAACGAAACCGAGGCGTGGGCCGCAGCGGCCGATGCCTCACGACCGGTGAGCAAGTGAAGGAATCCAGCAATGAAGCCCGCTGAAGTCAGGAAGCTCTCGAACGACGACCTCAAGTCGGAGGCAACGCGCCTCCGCCGCGAGCTCTTCACCCTCCGCTGCCAGTCGACGACCGAGAAGATCGCCGACAACTCCCGCATCGGGAAGGCCCGCAAGGACCTTGCCCGTGTGCTCACCGAGCGGAACGCACGCAACACCGAGAAGAAGAACTGAGGCGACCATGCCGAAGACCGAACTCGTCATCCCCGAGACCTCTCCCCGCCGCATCGGCGTCGTCGAGAGCGACAAGCGCAGCAAGACCCGCAAGGTCGTCATCGCCTATTCGGGCAAGCACCCGAAGTACGGCAAGTACGTGAAGAAGCGCAGCGTGCTTCAGGTGCACGACGAGAACAACGAGTCGCGTCTCGGCGACCGCGTCGAGGTGGCCGAGTGCCGCCCGATCTCGAAGACCAAGTCGTGGGTGCTCGTTCGCGTCGTCGAGCGCGCCCCCGAGGGCATGGGCGTCGAGCTGAACTTGGGCAAGGCCTGACAGCCGTCATGAAGTGATTGACGCCGGCGACGACCGGCGATGGAGCGAAGCAATGATCCAGAAGGAATCCCGACTCGAAGTGGCCGACAACAGCGGCGCCAAGGAAGCCATGGTCATCGGCGTCCTCGGCAGCTCGACTGCCAGCGGCCGCTTCACGCGCCTCACCATGGGCGTCGGCGACCGCATCGTTTGCAGCGTCAAGAAGGCGCTGCCGAACGGCGATGTGAAGGCTGGCGACAAGGTCCAGGCCGTCATCGTGCGCTGCAAGTTCCCGACCCGCCGCGAGGACGGCTCGTACGTGCGCTTCGATTCGAACGCGTGCGTGCTCGTCGACAAGGACGGCAACCCGAAGGGCACGCGCATCTTCGGCGCGGTCGCCCGCGAGCTGCGCGAGAAGAACTACATGAAGATCGTGTCGCTCGCGACGGAGGTGATCTGACATGCCACGCCATATCCGCAAGGGTGACACCGTCATCGTGACCAAGGGCTCCTCGAAGGGCGTCGTGGGCGAGGTCCTGCGCGTCGTCGACGAGGGCGAGCGCGTCGTGGTCAAGGGCGCGAACATCCGCACCTACCACATGAAGCCGACGCAGCAGCGTCCGCAGGGCCAGATCCTCAAGGAGGAAGGCCCGATCCACGCGTCGAATGTCAGCCCCGTCGTCGACGGCAAGCCGTCGCGCGTGCGCTTCGTCACGAAGCCCGACGGCAGCAAGAGCCGCGTGGCAGCCCGTGGCGGCAAGGAGCTCCACCAGCTCCGCGGCGCCCGCAAGAAGAAGTGAACCACGCATGTCCGGGCGAACGGCCCGGGACGCAGGACCGAACGCCAAGGTCGCCCGCGCGACACAGCTTGAAAGAGATTCAGAATGCCCCACAAGAACCGGACCAACTACCCTCGGCTCCAGCAGGCCTACAAGGACGCCGTCCTTGACAAGACCATCAAGGAGTTCGGCCTCGAGAACATGCACCAGGCGCCGCGGCTGACGAAGATCGTCGTGAACGCAGGCATCGGCAAGTACCTCGACAACGCCAAGCTCAAGCCCGAGGTCCGCGACCAGTTCATCGCGAACTTCCGGACGATCACGGGCCAGAAGCCCATCATGATCAAGGCCAAGAAGGCCGTCGCGCAGTTCCGCGTCCGCGAGGGCATGCCCTCGGCGTTCATGGTCACGCTGCGCCGCGACCGCATGTGGCACTTCATGGACCGCCTCATCAACCTGGCGATCCCCCGTATCAAGGACTTCCGCGGCGTGAAGGACAAGTCGTTCGACAAG
>JAJTGK010000105.1 GCA_021297815.1 Planctomycetaceae bacterium | reverse complement strand
AGGAACTGCGGCAAGTCCTCGGGGCGCCCGTCCTTGACGGCCTTCTGGATCGAATCGAGCAGCGCCGTCGGAGTCGCCGTGTCGTACGCAGGGTCGGCGCAACCGCCGAGAACGGCGGAAACCGCAGCGGAGACAGCCAGGATGGCGCGCGGGAATCGCATCGGCGGCGAGTGTATGCGGGAGCGGTTCCGCGTAGCATCAGGACCATGTCAGAACCCGAGCCGATCGCCATCGAGCTGAACGGCCGCCGCGAGGCGGTGGCGCGCGGCACGACCATCGCGGATCTCGTGGCGCGCGCCCTGCCTGGCGCCCGCGCGTACGCCGTCGAGGTCAACCGCGCCGTCGTCTCGCGTCGCGAGCACGCTTCGCGCATCGTCTCGGAAGGCGACCGGATCGAGATCGTCACCCTTGTCGGAGGCGGCTGAGCCGCCAGCACCCATGTCGACCGCAGCTTCGACCGCAACCTCGCCCGCCAACCACCCGAACTCCACGCCGTTCGCCGTCCCGCCGCTCAAGGTGGCCGGCTTCACGCTGAAGAGTCGACTGGTCACGGGAACGGGGAAGTACCGCGACTACGAGACCATGCAGCGCGCCCTCGACGCGAGCGGCTGCGACGCGGTCACCGTCGCCGTGCGCCGAGAGCGTCTCGTCGATGCGCAGGGCCGTTCGCTGCTCGACTTCCTCGATCTCGCCCGCTACACCATCCTGCCGAACACCGCGGGCTGCTTCAGCGCGGAAGACGCCGTGCGCGTCGCGCGCCTTGGCCGCGAGATCCTCGACTCGGTCGACAACCCGGGCAAGCACTGGGTCAAGCTCGAGGTGCTCGGCGACCGCAAGACGCTGCTTCCCGACCCCGTAGGCACGCTCGAGGCCTGCCGCGAACTCGTCGCCGACGGCTTCACGGTGCTCTGCTACTCGAGCGACGACCCGATCATGGCCGTCCGCCTGCGCGATGCGGGAGCCGCGAGCGTGATGCCCGCAGGAAGCCCCATCGGCTCGGGCCGCGGCATCTCGAACGCCGCGAACATCCAGCTCATCCTCGAACTGCTCAAGGACCCTGCGTCGGGCGGCGACCCCGCATACCCCGTCATCGTCGACGCGGGCGTCGGAACGCCGAGCGATGTGACCATCGCCATGGAACTCGGCGCCGACGGCGTGCTGCTGAACACGGGCATCGCCCACGCGCAGGACCCCGTCCGCATGGCCCACGCCATGCGCCTCGCCCTCGAGTCGGGCTACCACGGCGCCCGCAGCGGGCGGATCGACAAGAAGCTTCACGCGAGCGCGTCGAGCCCCTGGGCGGGATCGATCGCATCGATCGTGATTCCGGGCGAGTAGCCAGAGTGCCGATCAAGAGCGCAATTGCTCCGCGCCGATGAGAGGTTGGACCCGATGGCGACTTCCGCTCGCAGTATCCGCGCGATCCACCTGCCGTTCGACCGGTTCAATCCGTATCAGCGACGGCTGTTCGACGAACTGCGCCCCCTTGGCATCGAGGCGACCGGCCACAAGACTTCGCTGCATCCCGCCTATCGCCAGTGGCGGACCTGGCATGCGGACATCCTCCATTACCACTGGTTGTACCCATCCTGGTTTGGCGAAAGCTGGAAGCGACGACTCCGCATGGAGTGTTTCTTCACGGAGCTCCGCCTGCTTCCGCGCCGACGACCCGGACTCGTCTGGACGATCCACAACCTCGCGCATCACGAGTCTCAGGATCGCCAAGACGATCATCGCTTTCTTGCGCGAATGGCGCGCGCCTTCGATGCGTGTCTCGTGCACTCCGAGAGTGCGCGACACGAGGTTCTTGCCGCCATCGCGTCATCGGGGACTCGTCCCGACCGGCTCGCTCACAAGATCCATGTCGTCCCTCATGGCAACTACGCAGGCTGCTACCAGGCCGCGCGATGCCGAGATCGCCAGCGCGAACAGCTGGGAGTCGGCGTCGAGGACACGCTCTTCGCGTTCCTCGGACAGCTACGCCCCTACAAGAATGTCGTCGGCCTCGTGACGGCCTTCCGCCAAGGCGCGACGGACCGCGGCCGTCTCCTGATCAGCGGAAAACCGCTCAACGCGACGCTCGATGCGGAGATCCGCGCTGCGATCGCATCCGATCCGCGGGTGATCTACATCCCGGCGTTCGCCGATGATGCCGAGCTCGCGTCGAACCTCGAGGCCTGCGATCTGGTCGCACTTCCCTATCGCGAATGCCTCACTTCCGGTGCGGCGATTCTGGCGATGACCTACGGCAAGCCCATCCTCGCCCCGAATCGAGGCTTCTTCCGCGAGGTCCTCGGGCCGCAGGGGAACCCCCTCTACGACGACGATCAGCCATCGAGCCTGGCAGAGCAGATCCGTCGCTGCTGCACTTCGCAAGACTGGGTTCGGGGCGTGGGGGTCCGCAACACCGAGGCCGCGGCCCTCGTGTCCTGGAACCGCGTCGCCGAGAGGGTTCACGCGATCTACGCGTCGGTCCTCGGTCGCCCCTGCCCCGCCGAAACAGGATGAACGACCGATCGCCACACGCCCCCTCCGCGCGCGATCGCCACACCGATGTCTCTCACCTTCGAGGCGACATCGGCGGTCGCGCGCTACGCGGTGGCGCGTACACCGTACTGGCACAGCTCCTGTCGCTCGTCATCACGATCATCGGGACGATGATCCTCGCACGCATGCTCGAGCCCGCGGACTTCGGACTTGTCGCGATGGCCACCGCGCTCGTAGGCGCCATTCAGATGTTCTCCGACGGCGGCCTTGGACAAGCGACGGTGCAGCGAAGTTCGCTGACCGACACGCAGGTCTCGAACTTGTTCTGGGCGAATGTTCTGCTGGCGTTGATCGTCGGCGCAGCCATCGCAGCGCTCGGACCGCTCGTGGCGGCGTTCTATGGCGAAAGCCGCCTTGAGGGGATCACGGTGGCCGTCGGCGCGACCGTCGCCCTGAGTGGGCTCGGCATTCAGCACACCGCACTGCTCAGTCGTCAGATGCGATTCAAGGCGCTTGCGGCGATCCAGGTCGTCTCCGCACTCGCGGGCTGGGTTGCCGCGATCGTGTTCGCCACGCTTGGATTCGGATACTGGGCTCTGGTGGCGAACAACTCGATGTTCGCACTCGCGGGCATCGCCGCCGCATGGATCCTGTGCGGCTGGCGCCCTGGATTGCCTTGCCGCGGAGCCGGAACCTGGCACCTGCTCCGTTTCGGCGGGACGGTGAGCCTGGCTGGATTCGCAAACTACCTTTCGCGCAACTCCGACAACATCCTCATCGGCCGGTTTCTCGGAGAAACTCCGCTCGGAATCTACGACCGCGCCTACCAGCTGATGCTGAAGCCGCTTCGAAAGGCGAACGCGCCGATCTCTGCGGTCCTGCAGCCGACGCTCAGCCGACTCGGCGATGATCCCGTTGCGTTCGAGACCTCGTCCGTCCGGCTCTTCCGTGTCATGGCGTACTGCGCGACGCCCTTCGTCGTCTTGCTCGCCGTGTTCTCGCAAGAAGCGATCTTCGTGCTGCTCGGAGAGAAGTGGATCGACGCGGTCGAGCCCTTCCGCTGGCTGGCCCTTTCGTGCGCCGCACAGGTTGTCACGCTGCAGGGCGGCAACATGTTCATCTCGCAAGGCTGCGGACGACTCTTCCTCGCATTCAGCAGCGCGAATGCCGTCATCGTGACCGCAGCGTTCGCGATCGGCCTGCCTTGGGGCATCACAGGCGTCTCGCTGGCCTACGCGATGGCGTGTGTGTTCGTGTGCACGCCTCTCCTCATCATCATGCTCGGACGGACACCGCGGCTCTCGACGCGCTCGGTCGCCCGCGCAATCATGCCCGGCGTGCTGCTGGCGGCGGCGCTGTGCGCAGGCCTGCCTCCGCTGAGGTTCATGCTCGAGCACACGATGGGAAGCGTCGCTTCTGGCGTCGTGATCGGGGCACTGGTCGTCGGCGTGTATGCGCTCTTGCTGACAGCCAGCCGCGACGGCCGAGATGCCGTCTCCGACCTCCGAGCTGCCGTCTCAGGCATACTCTCGAAGCCCCGGGGCCGCCACGCTTAGCGCCACGCCATGGAACTCAGTGCTCGACACGATGCCCGAGATACTTCGACACCTCGGCGACCTTCGCGTCGACCGTGGCCTTGTCGCGAGCCTCGAGATTGAGCCGCAGCAACGGCTCGGTGTTCGAGAGGCGGATGTTCGCCCACCACTCGCCAGCGTCGATCGAGAGGCCGTCAAGCTCGTAGGTGCGCGCCTTCGGGTACGCGGCCTTCAGCGCGGCGAGCGCGCCGAGCTTGTCCTCGTTCTCGAAGTTGATCTCGCCCGACTGCGCGTAGCGCCGCGCAGGCGCGATCATCTCGGAAAGCGGCTTCCTGGCCGACGCGAGCGCCGTCACCACCGCGGCGAACGCGCGCGCGCCCGAGTCGGTGTTCCACATGTCGGCGAAGTAGAAGTGCCCGCTCAGCTCGCCGCCGATCACGGCGCCCGATTCGGCGAGCTTCGCCTTCATGAACACATGCCCGACGCGGCTTTCGACGGGGACCCCGCCACATTCGCGGATCGTCTCGGTCACGCTGCGCGAACTGCGCAGGTCGAAGACCACCGAAGTGCCTGGGTGCTTCGCAAGCACATCCTTCACAAGCCACGCGAGCAGCAGGTCGCAGCCGATCGGCGCGCCCTTCTCGTCGAGCACCATGCAACGGTCGGCGTCACCGTCGAAGCAGAATCCAGCGTCGAACCCACCCTTCGCAAGCACGGCCTGCAGGTCGCGCAGGTTCGACTCGACGAGCGGATTCGGCTCGTGCACAAACTCCCCGCTCGAGTTGTCGAAGTGGATCTTCTCGATCGAGAGGCCCTTGATGCCGTCGAACACCTTCGGCAGCATCGTGCCCGCCATGCCGTTCGAGGCATCGACGGCGATGCGAAGGCGCCGCTCGCCCGACATCACGCGCGGGTCGATGAACGCGTGCAGGTGCGCGCGGTAGGCGTCCCACAGGTCGCGCGACTCCTCGCGACCGCCCTTCGGATCGACCTTCTCCTGCTCGACGAGCGCGGCGAGGCGCTGGATCTCTGCAAGGCCCGTGTCCTGCCCGACGGGCTTCGCATGAAGCTTCGAGATCTTGAAGCCGTTGTACTGCGCGGGGTTGTGCGAGGCGGTCACCTGCACGCCGCCCGCGCAACGCAGATGGTTGATCGCGAAGTAGACGAACGGGGTGTCGACGAGGCCGAGGTCGATGACATCGGCGCCCGCGTCGCGCATGCCCTGGCGCAGGTTCGCGGCAAGCGCCGGCGAACTCTTGCGCATGTCGCGACCCACGCAGATCGTGCGCGACATCGGGTCGACGAGCCCTGCCGCCGCCGCCTCCTTCAGGAGAAACTGAGCCGTCCCGTAGCCGATCTGCCAAGCGAGGCGCTCGTTCAGGGGCTTCGGGTACACCGCGCGGACGTCGTAGGCCTTGAAGACTTTGGCGAGCATAGGGGGCGTTATATCGGACGCCCGCGGAGCCGGCTTGAGCAGCCCGCCGAATGATTTTGCGCCTCCGAAGGGTCGCACACAACCCCCTGTTCCGTTACACTTTCCGATTCCCCGCAGGCGGTCGTCGCCTCGGGTTTCCAAAGCCCGCGCACCGTGGCCGCGCGGGATTCAGGCACGGCCTCTCGAGGCCACCCACAAGCGCCCTTGGACGCACGGGAACGCCACACCCGACGCGTCGGTGTCGCTGGAGCAATGCAATGGCATCTCTCGTTCAGGAACTCATTGAAGCAGGCATCCACTTCGGCCAGCGTCGCAGCAACTGGAACCCGAAGATGGCGCCGTACATCCACGGCGTCCGCAACCAGATCCACATCCTCGATGTCCGCGAGTCGATCAAGGGCCTGCTCCTCGCCAAGAAGTTCATCGAGCGCACCGTCGGCGACGGCCGCGACATCTGCTTCGTCGGCACCAAGCGCCAGGCCCGCGGCGCCATCGAGCAGTACGCGGCCGAGGTCGGCATGCCGTACGTCACCGAGCGCTGGCTCGGTGGAACGCTGACGAACTTCCGCACGATCCGCGAGCGCCTCAAGCGCCTCGAGGAGCTCGATCGCCTCGTCGAGAGCGGCGAGATGAAGAACTACTCGAAGAAGATGGAATCGCAGCTGATGCGCGAGCGGAAGAAGATCCAGCGCAACCTCGGCGGCGTCCGCGCGATGACCAAGCTCCCCGGCGCGCTCATCGTGGTCGACACGAACCGCGAGAAGAACGCGCTCCTCGAGGCGAAGTCGCTCGGCATTCCGACGGTCTGCCTCGTCGACACCGACGGCAACCCCGACATGGTCGACATCCCGATCCCGGGCAACGACGACTCGATGCGCACCATCGATGTGGTGATCCGCGAGCTCTGCGACGCGGTGAAGAAGGGCAAGGAAGGCCGCTCGACGAGCGCGCCCGAGTCGTCGGCCGAGGGCGGCCGCGAATCGCGCGGCGAAGGCAGCGGCCGCGAACCGCGCCGTCGCTCGAGCCGCAGCCAGTTCCGCGCCGGTTCGGGCGGCGAGGCCGTTGCGGCCGATGCCACCGAGGGCGCGTGAACCTTCCCGTCGAACATCAACGAGAAAAACCCTTCCACTGAAGGAAACACCAGATGACCACTGTGAACATCTCCCCCAAGGACGTGATGAAGCTCCGTGACCGCACCGGTCTCGGCATGGGCGAGTGCAAGAACGCCCTCGTCGAGGCGAACGGCGACATGGACGCCGCGGAGAAGATCATCCGCGAGAAGATGAAGGGCAAGATGGACGCGCGCTCCGACCGCGCCGCGGGCGAGGGCTGCGTGGCCATCGCGATCGGCGGCGGCAAGGCCGCGATCGTCGAGATCCGCTCCGAGACCGACTTCACCGCGCGCAACGACGAGTTCCGCGCGATGGCCGGCGAAGTCGCCAACATGGCGCTCGGCCACCCCGCTGGCGCGGTGACCGCCGACAAGGCGATGACCGAGCGCGTGGATGTGGTGCGCCTCAAGACCGGCGAGAACATCTCCTTCGCGCGCGGCATCGTGCTCGCAGGCGACAACTTCGCCAGCTACCTGCACCACGACCACAAGCTCGGCGTGATCCTGCAGTACACGGGCGAGATCCCCGCCGACATCGGCACGGGCATCTGCCAGCATGTCGCCGCCGTGGTGCCCACCCCCGCCGCGATCGACGCCGACGGCCTCGACCCCGCGCTCGTCGCCACGAAGCGCGCCGAGGCGGTCGCCGAGGTCCAGGCCTCGGGCAAGCCCGCCCAGCTCGCCGAGAAGATCGCCGAAGGCAAGATGCGCAAGTACTTCGAGGAGGTCACCCTCCTCGGCCAGCCCTATGTCCGCGACGACAAGATGCAGGTCGGCCAGGTCGTGCCCAAGGGCGCGAAGCTGGTGAAGTTTGTCCGAGTACGCCTCGGTCAGGACTGACGAGCACGCTGCGACTGTTCCAAGGGGAGGCCGAATGGCCTCCCCTGTTTCTTTGCCCGCCTGAAAGCCGATGACGGAATTGCCCGTGACCCATGAGGGAACCGATCTTCCGCCCAACGCCCTCGGACCCACATCGGGCCCGAGGATGTTCGATGGCCCGATCTTCATCTGCGGGACATCTCGTTCTGGCACCTCGCTCCTCCAGGCGGCGCTTGAGCGCAATCCCTCGGTCTCGATCGCAGGCGAAACCCACTACTTCGACGATCTGCGCGTCGCGCTCGGCGCGGCAGCGATGTCCCCTCTCGGCCCGGAACAAGCGGTGCGGGTTGAGGATCACTTCCTCGCACTGTCACACCGCCCGTTCGGCCACGGCGGAGATCCCGCGAAGGGGTGGATGTCGCGCGAGGCCTTGCGCGTCCGGGCCCAGCGACTTGGAGGATCAGCGGACAACTACTTTGAGGCCTTCTGCCGAGAGTGGGGGAATCGAACCCAAGCCACGGTCTGGGGCGAGAAGACCCCGCGTCATGTCTTTCGCCTGACCGAGATGCTCGAGCGGTTCCCAAATGCCCGCGCCATCTTCATGCTGCGCGATCCACGCGCCGTCGTCGCGAGCTACCGGGACTGGAAGAACCAGGGAGGATTCGATTTTGACCGGGACCCGGGGCACGCGGAGACGCTTGCAGCCGACCATGAGCGGGCGCGTCGTTCGTACCACCCCGTCACGATCTCGCTGCTTTGGGTGGCCGCCGCGCGCGCAGCGCGCGCGGCGCAGGCGCAGTTCGGCGAAATGCGAGTTCGCATCCAGCGCTACGAGGCGCTTTGCGCCGAACCCGACTCTCAGCTTGGAGAGATCTTCGATTGGCTCGGCCTCGAGCGACCGATCTCCATGGCGAATGTACCGATCCGCAATTCGAGCTATCGACAGTACTCCCGCGAGGGCGGCTTCATTCGCGACGCAGTCGATCGCTGGCAGACGACGCTCTCGCCAACAGAGATCCGC
>JAJTGK010000104.1:8536-15440 GCA_021297815.1 Planctomycetaceae bacterium | reverse complement strand
CGCATGGGCCAGTCGGTGGCGATCATGCGCGACTTCCAGCGCGGCTCGTCCACGATTCCGTCGGCGGTCTTCGAGCATGCGAAGGGCATCGCGATCATCCGCGAGACGAACGCGGCCCTTCTCGTCGGAGGCTCGGGCGGCGGCGGCGTCTTCATGAAGAAGCAGGGCTTCGGCTGGACGGCGCCCGTCGCGATCAACACCGTGGGCGCGTCGATCGGCCTGCAGGCGGGCGGGCAGACGCGCGACATCGTCATCGTGATGAACACCGAGAACGAGATCGCGGCCTTCCTCGACGACGGCGTGTACGCGCTCGCCGAGCTCTCCGCGGTCGCGGGCCCCGCGAAGACCGACCCGAACAACGCGGGCGGCCCCGTGCCGTCGACCTACTACTACCTGCGCAGCGAAGGCATCTTCGGCGGCGCGCTCGTGGGCGGCGTCCACTTCAGCACCGCCGACAAGATCAACCGCGAGTGCTACGGCCCCGACGCCACGGTCGGCGACATCCTGAACGGCAAGTATCCCGCGCCGAGCGGCGCGACGGTGCTCTGGCAGTCGCTCAACTGAGCGCGCAGGCCCAACCCCGGCTCAGCCGGTGTAGAGCTCGGCGTAGTCGCCCACCATGCGGTGCGTCGAGAAGAAATCGGGGATTCCCGAGGCGCTTGCGAGCGCGCGGCGGATCCACTTCTTCGGAAGTCCGTCTCGGCCGCGCTCGTAGAAATCGGGCACGATCTGCTTCTCGAGCAGGCGGTACAGCGACTCCGCGTCGCGCAGGTCGCGCGCCTCGCCCGCGCCATGCGCGTCGGCCTCGCTGAAGCCCGCGTCCTTTGCGTCGCCGATCGCCCAACCGTTCTTGCCGTCAAAGCCCTCGGGCCACCAGCCGTCGAGGATCGAGCAGTTGATGCCGCCGTGCATCGGGCACTTCATGCCGCTCGTGCCGCTCGCCTCGTGCGGCCGGATCGGGTTGTTGAGCCACACATCGCAGCCCGAGACGAGCGCGCGGCCGACCTCCATGTCGTACTCCTCGATGAGCACGACCCTGCCGCGCAGCAGCGGATGCCGCGTCATCTCGAAGACCTTGCGCGCATAGGCCTGTCCGCCCGTGTCGCGCGGATGCGCCTTGCCCGCGAACACGAACTGCACGGGCCGCTTCTCGTCGCCCACGATGCGCGCCAGGCGCTCGACATCGGTGAAGACGAGCGGCGCGCGCTTGTAGGTCGCGAAACGCCGCGCGAAGCCGATGGTGAGCGCGTTCGGATCGAGGATGCCCGCGAACTCCTCCACCGCCATCGGCGCGTCGCCGCGCCGCGTGGCCGCGCGCACGAGCCGCTCGCGCGCGAAGCGCACCACCGACGCGCGCAGCATGCCGCGCATCGCCCAGAACGCCGCGGGATCGGCCGAGGCCGCCTTGCGCCACGCGCGGTTGCGCGGGGTCGACGCGTACGCGTCGATGCCGCACTCGTGCTTCCAGAACGCCGCGGCGCGCGGATCGAGCCAGCTGCCCACATGCACGCCATTCGTGACATGGCCGATGGGCACTTCCTTCGCCTTCTTCACGCCATAGGCGCCCCGCCACATGTCGCGCGACACCTCGCCGTGCAGCTTGGCCACGCCGTTCACGCGGCTTGCGAGCCGCAGGCACAGCACGGTCATGCAGATCGGCTCCTGGACATCGGCGGGCTTCTCGCGGCCGAGCGACTCGAGCTCCTCGCGCGAAATGCCGCCCTTCGCCAGCGTGCGCGCGAGCCCCGCCACGACCATGTCGACGCCGTAGCGGTCGTGGCCCGCGGCGACGGGCGTATGCGTGGTGAACACGCCCGCGGCGCGCACGCGCAGCACGGCGCTCTGGTGCGACAGGCCCGACGCGCGGAACTCCGCCAGCATCTCGAGCGCGGCGAACGCCGCGTGGCCCTCGTTCAGGTGGATGCGCGTCGGCTCGATGCCGAGCGTGCGCAGCGCCATCATGCCGCCGACGCCAAGCAGCACCTGCTGGCGCATGCGCAGATGCGGCTCGCCCTTGTAGAGGCCCTCGGTGAGCAGCCTGTCCTCGGGCGCGTTCTCGGGCAGGTCCGCGTCGAGCAGGAACACGCGCGTGCGCCCGACATCCATGCGCAGGATGCGCGCACGCACCGTCGACGCGCCCACGGGGCATTCGATCACATGGCCCGTGTCCGAGATCGGCAGCGTGGCGCGGTCGTAGACGGGGTAGAGCACCTTCGTCGAGCCGTCCTCCGCGAACTGCTGGATGTAGTAGCCGTGGCGGTAGTAGAGGCCGACGGCGACGAGCGGAATGCCGAGGTCGCTCGCGCTCTTCAGGTGGTCGCCCGCGAGCACGCCGAGGCCGCCCGAGTACTGCTGGATGCTCTCATGCGTCGCGTACTCCGAGCAGAAGTAGGCGATGCACGCCTTCGGGTTCGCGGCGCGCTTCTCGCGGTCCCACCAGGTCTCGCGCGACATCTCGGCGGCGAGCGCGGCTCGCGCGTCGGCGAGCGCGAGACGGAAGCCCGGCTCCTCGCACGCGGCCGAGAGCGTCGCCTCGCCCGCGTACGCGAGCGTGGCGAGCGGCGAATGCTTGGTCGCGTTCCACACCACGGGGTCGAGCGCCGCGAACGGCCTGCGCGCGACCTCGTTCCACGACCACCACAGGTTCATGGCGAGCTCGCGCAGCTGCGTGCGCGCCTCGGCGGGCGTGATGGGCGCGGGCAGCACGGTGCGGCGCGACGCGGGCTTGACAGCCTGCTTCACGCGTGCGGCGCGGGCGGGCTTCGACTTCACGGCGGAGGACTTCTTCGAGGCCATTCCCGCCAAGATAGTCGACCCTCGCGTGCATTTGGACGCGTGAACACAGCCTGAACGCGCGCCCCTCGCCGTGTTCACGCTCCGTGACGCCCCCGCCGCCCTAGCAGCGGCCCGCGGCGTCGTTCATCGCGCGCAGTTGCGCCGCGAGCCGTGGCGACGCGGCGCCCGCCGCCATGCGCCAGCGCCAGTTGCCTGTCGCGGTGCCAGGCAGGTTCATGCGCGCCTTGGCGCCGAGGCCGAGAAGGTCCTGCATCGGCAATACTGCAAGCGCAGCAGGCGACGCGAGCACGATGCGCCCCATCGCCTCGTGCACGGGCCCGTCGCCCGCGAACGCGCGGAAACGCGCCCGCTGCGCCGCGTCGCGCCCCTTCCACCACTGCACGGTCGTCTCGTTGTCGTGCGTGCCCGAGTAGACCACCGCGCGCACGGGGTGGTTGTGCGGCATGTCGCCCGACTTCCCGCTCCAGAACGCGTTCTGCACGATGCGCATGCCCGCGAGGCCGAAGTCGTCGCGCAGCGCCTCGACCTCGGGCGTGAGCGCGCCGAGGTCCTCGGCGATCAGTGGCAGCGCGCCGAAGCGCTTCGCCATCGCGGCAAGAAGCTCGCGCCCGGGCGCCTTGCGCCACTCGCCCTTGCGCGCGTTCGTCGCGCCAGCCTTCACCTCGTAGGCATGGTGGAACCCGATGAAGTGGTCGATGCGCACGAGGTCGAAGCGCTCGGCCGCGCAGGCGATGCGCGAGATCCACCAGCGGAAGCGCTCGCGGCGGTGCGCGTCCCACGCGTAGTGCGGGTGGCCCCACAGCTGCCCGTCGGCGGTGAAGTTGTCGGGCGGCACGCCCGTCAGGACCTCGGGCGAACCGTCGTTGCGCAGGCGGAAGAGCGCGGGGTCGGCCTGCACATCGGCGCTGTTGGCGGTGACGAAGATCGGCACATCGCCCACGAGATGCACGCCGCGCGACATGCAGTGCGCGCGCAGCGCGGCCCACTGGCGGTCGAGCTCGAACTGGATGAACGCGTGCGTGGCGCGTAGCGCCGCGTCGTCGCCCGCCACGAAGCGCAGCCACGCGTCGAGCCACGGCGACTTGCGCTCGAAGGCCTTGAACGCCGCGGTGCGCGCGAGCCCACGCGCGTGGAACGCCTGCGCGGCCTGCGCGTAGAGCGGCATGCGGAAGGCGCGGCTGCCCGCGAAATCGCAGTCGCCCTTCGCGAGAAGCCGCGACGGCTTGACGGCCTTGCGTGCGAGCAGCCCCGACGCGACGAGGGGCTCGAGCGCGAGGAGGGTCGGCTCGATCGCGAAGCTCGACGGCGACGAATACGGGCTGTCGCCATAGCCCATCGGCCCGACCGGCAGCATCTGCCACACGGTGAACCCCGCGTCGGCAAGCCAGTCGGCGAACGCGAACGCCGCGGGCCCGAGGTCGCCCGAACCGTGCGGCGACGGCAGGCTCGTGACATGCATCAACACGCCCGCGCGGCGCGTCGAGAGGAGCGGATGGGTCTTCGCGAGCGGGGCGCGAGGAGCGGGCTTCGTTGGCATTCGCGCAGATATACCGCGTCAGGGCCGTTTCGTGCCGAGGAGGACGCGGCCACCGAGCGGCCCGACCACGCCGAGGCGATCCACCTCGCGCGCACCGTCGGTGTCGAGCACGGTGCGCCAGTCGTAGCCCCGCCACTCGGCGTCGGGCAGCGTGAATTCCTGCGTTTCCGCGGAAGCGTTGAGCGCGACCACCACCCGCTGGCCGCCGAGCGCGCGCTCGAAGACCCACAGGTTGCGCGCGTCGTCGGCCACGAGCGTGCGCATCGAGCCGCGGCGCAGCGCGGGGAAACCGCCACGCAGCGCGACCATCGCGCGATACGCGTCGAAGTGCTCCTCGTCGAAGCGCTCGTCGGGATCTTCGAACGCGCCGACATCGCGCCACACCATGGGCTTGCGGCAGAACGGATCGTCGCTGCCGAACATGCCCGCCTCGTCGCCGTACCAGATCATCGGCGCGCCGACATAGGTCATCTGCACGAGCGCCGCGAGGCGTGCGCGGCGGTAGGTCTCGGCCGACGGCCGCGCGCCGTCGTAGCGCGAGCCAGGGCGCTCGCTGTTCGCGCGGTCGTAGCCGCGCCCTGGATTCGCGATCATCGACACCAGGCGGTCGGTGTCGTGGCTTCCGAGCAGGTTCTGCAGCACGGCGGTCGCCTGCTCGGAGTAGGCGAGCCGCAGTTCCGCAAGGCGCGCGTCGAGTTCCGCGGGCTTGATCTCGCCCGACACCCACTGCACCACCGCCTGCGCGAACGGGTAGTTCATCACCGCGTCGAAGGTCGTGCCGTCGAGCCAGTCGTCGGCGCGCTTCCAGATCTCGCCCACGATGTAGGCGTCGGGGTTGACTGACTTGACGGTCGCACGCCACGCGCGCCAGAAGCCCATCGGCACCTCGTTCGGCACATCGAGGCGCCAGCCGTCGACGCCGTCCGAAGGGTCGCCGTCGCCGTTCGGGTCCATCCAGCGCCGCGTCACATCCATGATGTGGCGCACGAGCGTGTCGCTCTCGAGCCCGTCGGCGCTCTTGCGGAACGCGGGCAACTGCCCGAAGCCCGCCCAGCCGCGGTACGCGAACGGCTCGAAGCTCTCGATGTCGAACCACCCCGCGAACGGCGATTCCTTGCCGCGCGCGCGCACATCGGCGAACGCCACATGCCGCTCGCCCACATGGTTGAACACGCCGTCGACGATCACGCGGAATCCGTTCGCCTTCAGCTCGCGCAGCACCTCGAGGAACAGGCGGTCGCTCGAGTTGAGGCCCCAGGTCGACGCGTCGAGCAGGTCCTCGTTCGCCGCAGACATCTCGGCGTCGCCGAGCGAACCGAAGTTGTCGTCGATGTGCACGAAGTTGGTCGCGTCGTACTTGTGGTGGCTCGGCGCCTCGAACACGGGGTTCAGGTAGATCGCGTTCACGCCGAGCGACTTCAGGTACGGGATGCGCGCGCGCAGGCCCTCGAGGTCGCCGCCGTAGTGGCGGTTGAACACGGCCCATTCCCAGAAGGTCTGGCCGTTCTCGGTTTCCCATGGGCTCGTCGCGCGCCAGCGCGAGGTCCACGGCCGCGTGTTCGGCGGGTCGTTGCCGCGGTCGCCGTTCGCGAAGCGGTCGAGCATGATCTGGTACCAGACGGCGTCGCGCGCCCACTCGGGCGTGCGGAGCGGCGCCGCGGCGCCTGCGCCAGGCACGCGGAACGCCGATGGATCCGTCCAGTTCGTCGCACCATCGGTCACCACGAAGCCGTACGGCGTGTCCTCGTGGCCGCGCGGAATGCGGATCTGCCACCAGTCGAAGCTGCCCACGCGCGTCACATGGCCCATCGGCTGCGGCGGCGTGCCATCGAGGACGAGTGCGACCGACTCCACATCGCCCGCAAGCGCGCGATAGCGGACGAGCGTCGCGCCGTCGGGCTCGCGCTGCAGCCACATCGCGCGCGAAGGGTCGTGCCTGCAGGCTGCGAACTCGATCGCGCCGTCGCCCTTGCGGGCCAACGAAGCGTCGAACGCAGGCTCGCCGCCGATCACGAGCAGCGAGTTGAACCCGTCGTGCCCGTCGGGCTCGCGCTCGGGGTTGCGCGGGTCGGCGATCCAACGCCCGTCGACCACGAACTTGTAGGTGTGGCGGCCGTGGGCGAGCTCGACCGAGGCGCGGCAGAAGCCGTCGCCCATGCGCTCCATGCGCGTCGCGTCGGGCTTCCATCCGTTGAAGTCGCCTGCAAGAAACACCGCGGATTCGGCCCGTTCGGGCTGCATCGAGAAGGTCGCCCGCACGCGGCCGCCGCCGAGGTCGACGAGTTCGACCGAAGGCGGCGGTGCCACGACCGTCGGAGCCGCATGTGCGGCGGGCCCGACGCCAAACGACATGCATGCAACCGCAGCAACAAAGATGGCGAAACGCCGCATGGCTTCATTTATACTCGCGCGCCATGCCCGGCCCGCTGTCAAACCTCGCGAGATCGACGGGAGCCGCGCTCCGCATCTCGCTTGCGGCGCTGGCGCTCGTGCTTGTCGTCGCGGCGTTCGCGCGGGTGGCCTACCGCACGGCGACCGCAGGGTCGCTGAAGCCTGGCGAGATCGAGCTCA
>JAJTGK010000104.1:0-8517 GCA_021297815.1 Planctomycetaceae bacterium | reverse complement strand
TCACCGTCATGCACTGGTCGGGCGAAGGCGGCCAGGAGGAGGACGCGATCGTCAAGGACGCGCTCGCCGAGTTCGAGCGCGCGAACCCTGGCGTGCGCGTGAAGCGGCTCAACGCGGGCAGCACCGCGGAGTTCTACACCAAGCTGCAGACGATGATGGTCGCGGGCGAGGCGCCCGATGTCTTCTATGTCGGCTACGAGCGCGTGGCGAACTTCGTGAGCCTCGACCTGTTGCGGCCGATCGACGACTTCGTCGAGCGCGAGCGCGCCGCGCGCACGGCGGGCGACGCGAAGGCGCTCGATCTCGACGCGTTCTATCCGCAGACGGTCGACGCGTTCCGCTCCGACGGCTCGCGCGTCGGCACGGGCCCGCTCTACGGAATCCCGAAGGATTTCACGACGGTCGGCTTCTACTACAACAAGGACCTCTTCCGCCGCGCGGGGCTCGAGTTCCCCGCGAAGGACTGGACCTGGGACGACTACATCGCCGCCGCGCGCGCGATCGGCAAGCTGACGCCGCCAGGGACGCCCGAGGCCGACGCGATCATCGGCAGCGAGTTCGTGACCTGGTCGTTCGTAGCGCGCGCGTACCTGCGCACCGAGGGCGCCGAGGCGATCGGCGACGACCTCAAGACGATCCGCCTGAACGAGCCCACGGCGGTCGCCGCGCTCGAGCGCCTGCGCGCGTGGCGTCACGACGAGGTGGGCGCGCTCGTGCCTGGCAACAGCAAGCTCGCCTCGGGCTCGGCCATCTTCAACAGCGGCAAGGTCGGCCTCGCGGGCCCGTTCGGCCGCTGGGTGGTGCCCGCGTACCGCAAGATTCCGCCCTCGTCGGCGGGCGGCTTCGACTGGGACTTCGCGCCCCTGCCCCGCGGCAGCGCCGAGGCGAACTGCGTGCTCACCGTGAGCTGGTCGATCGCGCGCGACTCGAAGCACCCCGAGGAGGCGTGGAAGCTCGTCAAGTGGCTCACGAACCGCGAGTCGCAGGCCGCGAACGCGCGCCTCGGCCTTGCGATTCCCACGATGCGCGAGGTCGCGGAAGGCCCAGACTTCCTCGCGTCGGACCTGCCGCCCGCGAACAACCAGGGCTTCCTCGACGCGATTCCCGAGGCGCGCGTGATCGGCTGGCCCGCCGATGCCGCCTTCGACGAGATCCTCGGGTCGGCGCTCGACCAGGGCCTGCGCTCGGGCGACCTGAAGATTCCCGAGGCGCTTGCGACCTTCGACGCGAAGTGGAGCACGCACACGAACTTCGTTCCTGGCGGCACCGCGCCGCCGCCCGTCGCGTGGCCGCTCTTCACCGCGCTTGGCGCGGCGCTGCTCGGGCTCTTCGTCGCGCTCGTCGCGTACCTCCTCGTGCGTGCGCCGAGCGGCACCAACGCGCGCCGCGAGGAGCGCGCGGGCTTCCTGCTCGTCTCGCCGTGGGTCGCGGGTTTCCTCGCCTTCATGGCGTTCCCGATCCTGCTCTCGCTCGTCCTCTCGATGACGAACTGGAAGGGCTCGGGCCCCCTCTCGGGCGCCGACTGGGTGGGCGCCGACAACTACGCGCAGCTCGCGCTGCGCGACGGAACCTTCCACACCTCGCTGCGCGTCACGGCGTACTACGCGTTGCTTGCGGTGCCCGCGGGGCAAGTCCTTGCGCTCCTCGCGGCGGTGGTGATGACGCAGAAGGTGCGCGGCATCGCGCTCTTCCGCGCGGCGTGGTACCTGCCGAGCGTGCTCGCGGGCGTCGGCATCGCGATCCTCTGGCAGTTCATCTTCGACGATCAGGGGGGGCTGCTGAAGAGCCTGCTCGCGCCGATCGGCATCGACACGCCCGACTGGCTGAACAGCGACGCGGGCGTCTATGGCCCGCCCGCGTTCGCGCTCATGAGCCTGTGGTTCGTGGGCGGCTCGATGATGGTCTACATCGCGGGCCTGCAGCAGATCCCGCGCGACCTGTACGAAGCCGCCGAGATCGACGGCGCGGGCCCCGTACGGCGCTTCTTCCGCGTCACGCTGCCCATGCTTTCGCCCGTGATCCTGTTCAACCTGATCATGGCGCTGATCGGGTCGTTCCAGGTGTTCACGCAGGCGTATGTGATGACGGGCGGCGGCCCAGGCGACAAGACGCGCTTCTATGTGCTCTACCTCTACAACAAGGCGTTCCAGACCTACGACATGGGCTACGCGAGCGCCATGGCGTGGATCCTGCTCGCGATCGTGCTGGCGCTGACCGTCGTGGTCCTGCGCTCGAGCGCGCGGGTCGTGTACTACGAATCGCTGAGGAAGGGCTGAGCCCGCCATGAAGCGCTCGATGGCCGCCAACGCCCTCCTCTGGTTCGTGCTCATCATGGGCACGGCGGTGTTCGTCTTCCCGCTGTGGTGGATGACGGCGGTGAGCCTCGAGACGCCCGACCGCGCGGCTGCGGCGATGACGGGGCGCACGGGCCTGGCGGCTCTGCCCGCCGACCCGCAGTTCGGCAACTACGCCGAGGCGATCCGCCAGACGGGCAGCATCGAGTGGATGGGTTTCGTCGACGCGCTCGCGAACTCGATCGTGGTGACGGTGCTCGTCGTCGTCGGCACGGTGCTTTCGTCGAGCCTCGTCGGCTACGCGCTCGCGCGCCTGCGCTTCCGCGGCAGCACGCCGCTCTTCCTCGTCATGCTCGGCACCATGATGCTGCCCGGGCAGGTGACGATGATCCCGCTCTTCCTCGTCTTCAGGCAGCTCGGCTGGATCGACTCGATCCTGCCGCTCGTGGTGCCCGCGTTCTTCGGCAACGCGTTCTTCATCTTCATGTACCGCCAGTTCATCGCGCAGATCCCCGAGTCGCTGGTCGAGGCCGCGCGCATCGACGGCCTCGGGCACCTTGCGATCTGGTGGAAGATGGTGCTGCCGCTCTGCCGCCCCGTCACGGCGATCTGCGCGGTGTTCACCTTCATCGGCACCTGGAACGACTTCATGGCGCCGCTCATCTACCTCCATTCCGACGAGGCGGCGACGCTCGCCGTCGCGCTCAACGACTTCAGGGGCCAGTACGGCGGGGTGAACAATGTGCACCTGCTGATGGCCCTGTCCGTGCTCACCATGATTCCATGCATCGTGCTCTTCATCGCCGCGCAGAAGACCTTCGTCGAAGGCCTCGCGCGCGGTTCGGTGAAGGGCTGAGGGACCCGCGATGGCGAATGTCAGGCTCACCAAGGTCGGCAAGGTCTACGAGGGTCCGAGCGGCAGCGCCGTGCGCGCGGTCGAGGCGGTCGATCTCGACATCGCCGACGGCGAGTTCTGCGTGCTCGTCGGCCCGTCGGGCTGCGGCAAGAGCACCACGCTGCGCATGGTCGCGGGCCTCGAGGAGATCTCGGAGGGCACGCTCGAGATCGACGGCGCGCGCGTGAACGACCTGCCTGCGAAGGACCGCGACATCGCGTTCGTGTTCCAGAACTACGCGCTCTACCCGCACCTCACGGTCGGGCAGAACATCGCGTTCGGGCTCGAGCAGCGGCGCGTGCACCGCAGCGGCGTGAAGGCCATGCTCACGGGCGCCTCTGCGGCGCGCGCGAAGGAGTCGGAGGCGATCGCCGCGCGCGTGGCCGAGGTGTCGCGCACGCTCGGGCTCGATGCGCTGCTCGCGCGCTTTCCGCGCGAGCTTTCGGGCGGCCAGCGCCAGCGCGTCGCGGTCGGCCGCGCCATCGCACGCGACCCGAAGGTCTTCCTCTTCGACGAGCCGCTCTCGAACCTCGACGCGCGGCTGCGCATCGAGACGCGCACCGAGCTGCGCCTGCTCCATCGGCGCCTGCGCGCGACGATTCTGTATGTGACCCACGACCAGGAGGAGGCGATGACGCTCGCCGACCGACTGGTCGTGATGCACCGCGGGCGCGTGCAGCAGAACGCGAGCGCGCAGGAGTGCTACGAGCGGCCCGCGAACCGCTTCGTGGCGGGCTTCATCGGCACGCCGCCCATGAACATCGTCGACGGCCGCGCCGAGCGCGGCGGCTTCGCGGCGAACGGCGTGTCGCTTGCGCTTCCCGCGCGCTGGCCGTCGCTAAATGCCGATCAGCCGTGCGCGCTTGGGTTCAGGCCCGACCGCATCCGCCTGGTCGCCGCGGGCGCCGAGGGCTCTGTGTCGGCCATGGTCGCGGCGGTCGAGCGCCTCGGCGATCGCACCGACATCGCGCTCGACAGCGCGTGGGGCCGCGTGGTCGCGCGCATCGCGGCCGATGACGCGGCGGGCATCCGCGAGGGCGACGCATGCGGGTTCGAGCCTGACCCGCAGCACCTTCATCTCTTCGAGACTGGCGAGTGCGGCGCGCGGATCAACCCGCGGTAGTTCCCGCAGGTACGGGCACGCTCTTGGGCCAGCGCCGCCGCCAGATGGCGATCGTCGCAAGCGCCCCTGTCATCCCGAGCGCGAGGCCCGCGAGGATGTCGCTCAGGTAGTGGGCGGTGATGGCAACGCGCGTCGACGCGATCGCCACGCTGATCGCAAGCAGCGGCCATCGCCAGCGTGGGAACGCGAGCGCCAGCACCATGAGCGCAGCTCCGCAGGTCGTCGAGTGGCCGCTTGGAAAGCTGCTGAAGTCGTAGCCCGTGGAGAGTGGCTCGAAGCCTGAGCGGCCATTCTCGAGCAGCAGCTTCGGCCGCATACGGCCCGCGAGGATCTTCAGGAGGTTCACCACGAGGCCGCTTGCGCCGACCGCCGCCAACATCGCGAAAGCCCAGCGCGCGAGGTTGTGCTGCTTGCGCCACGCCGCCACCACGAACACCACCCCCGCGGGCACCAGCCACCACACGCCCTCGCCGAGCTCGGTCGTCCACTGCAGCACCTGCGACTGGACCAGTTTCGCGTCGTGCGCGGCGCGGGCCACGCGTTCGTCGAGCGCGAAGTGCGCGGGCACGGCCAATGCGACGAGCGCACCCACGAGCAACCAGAGCGTCCGCTGTGACTCTCGAGCAGTCGTCATGCATTGCCCCCTGCACGGCGCATGCGCAGGACGAAGAGCCCAAGCACCACCATCGACGCCGCGACCTCGACGCCGACGCCAATGACTCGCACCGACTCGTGGGCACCGAGCCAGGCGAGACCCTTGTCCGTCATCGTGAACAGGGCGAGCAGGATCCCGCCTGCAAGCGCGGCGGGCATCAGGGCCTTGCGCACCTCTGCGCCGCTCGCCCCCGCGAGCCTCCGTGCATGGCTGATCGCATAGATCAGCGCGGCGACCTGCGCCAGCGCGATCGAGCCTGCAAGCCCCGTCGCGCCCCCGTAGAGGGTCGCGGGCACAGCGGTGACCGCGATGCCGATGAACCGAATCAAGTTCTGCCTGCGGTCATACTGCGGCTCGCCAAGCCCCCAGAAGAGCGGTCCGCAGCAGCCCGTCAGCGAATTGACCAGCGCGGTCACGCCGAGCACCGAGACGAGGCCCGCCGAACCCGCGTATTCGGCGCCGAAGAGAAACGATGGCAGCCGTTCATCAAGCACGAGCGAGCCTGCGACGGCGGGCGCCGCCAGCAGCGGGATGCCCATCAGCGCAAAGAGCCAGACCTGGCGAAGCCTCTCGGGCTCGGTTCGAAGGCTCGCATAGGCAGGTCCGAGCACATTGCCGAAGATCGGAAGCGCGACCTCGGTCGGCAGCGAGCACACGCGACGCGCGAGCGAGTAGGTGCCGAGGGTCGCGAGGTCGGCCATACGGCCGAGGAGCAGCGCGGGCGTATCGTTACAGAGCATCAGGATGAACTGAGTACCCATTGCCTTGCGCATGAAGCCGCGGAGTTCCGCGCGGGCTTCTGGGTCGACCGCGAACTCAATCTGGCGCGGCGCGAGCACCCAGCCGAGCGCCACCGAGCCCACCGTGCTCGCCACGATGCCGATCGCCAGCGAAAGCGCCCCAAGCCCCTGCCACGCGCACAGGACTGCGGTGGCCACCTGAATCGCGCCACCTCCGATGGCGGCGACCGCGAACGCTCGGAAGTCGAGCGCCCGCCTGCGGCTCGCCACCCACGGGTTCGTAAAGCCTGCGACCGCGGGCGAGATCGCGATGACGAGCGTCATCCAGAGGATCTCGCGGTCTTCGTTGAACCACGCCGCGACGGGTGAAAGCGCCGCCATCGCCAACGCGACGCCAAAGCCGCGCACGATCGTGCTTCGAAGCGCCTGCGAGAGGAATCTTGGGTCGTCTCCCCGCTTCGATTGGATGATGGCCTGCTCGACGCCGAGAGCCGACAGCGTCTCGACGATGCCGACAAGGACCAGCGCCGCCGTGAGGCGACCGAAATCCTCAGGGACGAGCAGCCGCGCGAGCACGAGGCTCGAGAGCAGCTTGAGCGCCCGTTCCCCGCCGCGTGCGAGGATCTGCCAGACGGCGGCCTTGGTTGTCCTTCGCGCAAAGCTCATCGGAGGCCGAATGTATCGGCTTGCCCCCGACCGCCGCGCGCAGGATTCCAGCGCCCGCTCACGACCCCCAGAGGTTGAGCAGGATCGCGAGGTCCGCGGCACCAACCGACCCGTCGTCGTTGATGTCGGCGGCACATGTGCCCGCGCATGCCCCCCACGAGCCGAGCAGGGCCGACAGATCTGCCCCATTCACAATGCCGTCGCCGTTCAGGTCGGCTGGCGAAAGCTCGCACTCGTCGGGGACGAGGTTTCCGTTGGCATCCGTCGAACTCGGCGGGGCGATCACGAGCGCCGTCGCCTGCGGCGCGTCGGCGGGGTACACGCGGTAGGTCCGCTCGGTGTAGCCGTTCGTCAGGCGGAAGCCGTTGATCGTCGAGCCTGAGTTCGGCCCCGTGACGAGCACGGCCCGCCCGTCGCCTGCGTCGGTGATCGCGTAGGCGCCGTTCACGAGCGCGCCGTTATCGACATCCCACTCGCCGAGGTGCGTGCCGTTGGCGGCGATCCGATGGACCGCGTTCAGCGCGCTCGCCGCCACAAGAATCGAGCCGTCGGCCATCGCATACGCCCCGCGCAGCGCGGGATTGAGCGCCGTCAGGTCGCAGAACACGCTGCGCACGCCTCCTGGCCAGGTCACGCGAAGCACAAGACCGTTGCCCTGCGTCACGATCGCCTCGGAGGCGCCGCCAGGGGCCGTGCGGAACACAAGATCCCGCGAGTCGAGCGACCCTGGAATCGCGCCGACGAGGTTCTGGACGAACCCACCCGAGCTGTTGAGCAACACGATGGCGCCCGTATCGAGCAGCACGGCCATCTGGCCGTTCGGTGCGACCGCGACCGCGCGCGCCTGCCCCGCGAGGTTCGTCGCCCAGGGCACCACGGCGCTGCCCGTGACCCGGTCGAACACCCGCACCTCGTTCTGCAGCGCGATGTACAGCCGCCCGTCGGCGCCGATGGCGAGGTCGCGCGGCGAAGCGCCCGCGTCGACGCTTCGGCGAAGCACGCCCGACCGCGGGTCGAGTTCGCGAATCAGGTTGTCGCCCGCACTCGCGACCCAGCGGGACTTCGAGCCTTGCAGTTCGGCGAAGTCGGTGTTGCCGTCGCCGTCGCAATCTTCGCAGGAGTCGAGGCGCCCGTCGCGCGAGCGGTCGAGGGCCATGTTCGAGAGGATCTGCACCGCGTCGGCCACGCCGTCGCCATCGCAGTCGAGCTGGCAGGCGTCGAGCGTCATGTCGCCGTCGGCGTCGAGCGCCGCGTTGAGCGCGATCTCGATCGAGTCGGCGGTGCCGTTGGCGTCGCAGTCGGTCTCGCACGAATCGGGCCGCCCATCGCCGTCGGCGTCGGCCAACGCGCCCGAGGCAATCTGCACGGGGTCGGGAACCCCGTTCGCGTCGCAGTCCTGGCAGGCATCGAGGATCTGGTCGCCGTTTCCGTCGAGCGCGGGGCTCGCCGTGATCTCGTCGGCATCCTCGATGCCGTTGCCGTTGCAGTCGGACGCAAGGCAGGCGGCCCCCGCCATGAACGACTCGATGGGCACCGCCGTACCGCGGTGGAAGCGCAGATCGATGTTCGAGCTCGCACCCGACACGACATGGCAATAGCTCATGATCGTGCCGCGCTGCACCGTGCCCGACGCGCAGCCGTCGAGCGAATAGTCGTGGGTGTGCAGCGTGCCGACATTGTGGCCGAGCTCGTGCGCGACGACATTGATGTCCCAGTTGCCGGGATTGGTGGCCACGGGGTCGGCGAAGACGCCATTGAGGTAGCCGTTGACCGAGTACCCGAAGCTACCGCACGCCGCGCTCAACCAGGCCACGCCGCCGTACGGCAGGTTGCGGCGACCCGTGAACAGCGTGAAGAGGTCGCGGTCGACCTTGCCTCCCGCGCTCTCCCAGTAGTCGCGGAACGGGCCGAGGGGATCGGGTTCGTTGAAGAGGTCGGCGGGGTCGTTGTAGATCCGCAGGTACACGAGCTGCACGCTTGCGCCGACATCGCGGCGATAGATCGCACTCACCGCGCCGACCAGCGCGCCCGTGTACTCGGTGGCGGCTTCGTTCGAGGCGAAGTTGGCGCGCATGTCGTAGTCCATGTCGACCGCGAGCTCGACGACGGGGCGAACGCCAGCCTGCAGCGTGCCGAAGCCCGCC
>JAJTGK010000011.1 GCA_021297815.1 Planctomycetaceae bacterium | reverse complement strand
TCCGTCGCCGATCGAGAAGGTCACATCGTGGCGGCGCATGACCTCGCAGATCTTCTCCCAGCCCGTGTACATGAGGTTCTGCGTGTTGTGGACGAGCATCCACTTCGCAAGCAGCGATCCGCCGCGCGAGACGATGCCGATGAGGCGGCGCTTGATGAACGGCAGGTGCTCCTTGAGCACGCCCGCGTGGATGGTGAAGTAGTCGACGCCCTGGCTCGCCTGGTGCTCGAGCGTGGCGAGCACGATCGCCTCGTCGAGATCCTCGATCTTGCGGCCGATGATCATCGAGTAGATCGGCACGGTGCCGATGGGCACGGTCGAGTTGCGGATGAGCGCGTCGCGGCATTCATCGAGATTTCCGCCCGTCGAGAGGTCCATGACGGTGTCGGCGCCCCACTTCTCCGCCCACTTGAGCTTCTCGACCTCCTCGTCGGTGCCGCTCGAGACGGGCGATGCGCCCATGTTGGCGTTGATCTTCGTGCGCGACGCGCGGCCGATCGCCATCGGGTCGAGCCTGTGGCGGAGGTGCGTGCGGTTCGCGGGAATGACCATGCGGCCCGCGGCGACCTCGTCGCGCACCGCGGTGGCGCTGAGGTGCGGCTCGCGCTCGGCGACGCGCGTCATCTCCGGGGTGACGATGCCGAGGCGCGCGCTCTCGAGCTGGGTGATCGGAGTGAAGGTCTTCGGGTAGATGACGCGACGCCACGCGCCGCGGGCACTTGCGAACTCCACGCTTGCGAAGGCGTCGCCGCAGCAGTTCGCGCACGCCTTGCCCGCGAGGGGCGCTTCGGCGAGTTCGACGGTCGACCAGCCCGCAGGAAGGAAGTCCCACGCGGTCTTCGTGCTCGGCGCGGGCATGCCAGGCGTGTCGGGCGACGAGAACGCGTACGGGCCGCCGACATCGGCGCGGCGCGCGAACGACCCTGGCGTGGTGCCCTGCGCGGTGCTCGAGGGGTTGAACGCGCCGTGCTGCGGGAGTTCGTAGTTCGTGCCGAGGGTGTGGGCGGTGGTGATCACTGGTGACTCCTTCGTCGCGCGTGTCGCGCGGCGTTGCGCGCCGGCCGTTGGCGTCGAAGGAGCGGCGCGGACGGCGCCGTTCGCTTCCCTACGCCGGTGCGAGCCGGATCAGGTTCAACGGGTGCTTCTCAGCGTTCCGCGGCTGCGGAACGCGCCCCGAGCGAGCGTGCAGTGTAGCCGCTGCGGGTCGGAGGCATGCGCGCGAGACGCGCTCAGGCGGTCCACTGCTCGCGGGCCATGAAGATGAGGTCGCACGAAGGCAGCTGCTTCCCCATCTGGCGCAGCATGTTCGAGACCTGCGCCGCGTGGTAGTGCTGGTGGGTGCACACATGCACGAGGATGTCGTGCGCGTTCGTGGTGTAGGTCTTGCCGTCGCGGATGCGGGGCTTCGGCTGCGCGAGGTAGGCGGGGTCGGCCGCGTGGGCGAGGATCTGCGCCCAGCGCGCATCGAGCGCGGGCCACGCGGCCTCGAGCGCGTCGAGCGTGGCGAACTTGTCGATCGGCGGCAAGGGCTGTGCGGGGTCGTGCTGCTCGAGCACGCAGGCCCAGACCATCTCGGCGCCCCAGAGATGGGTGAGCGTGGCGAGAAGCGAACCCATGCCCATCTCGAACGGGCGGGTGAGCTCGTCGTGCGTGCAGGTGCGCGCGGCGGCGAGAAGCTTGGCGCGGGTCCAGAGGCGGTGTTCGTGCAGGCGGCGGATGGTGGTGGCGGAGTCCATGGGCGAACCGTACCGCGGGACGGTGCCTGGCATGTACCACGCAAGTGCCTGGCATCTCCCGTGCCCGTGCACGGCATGTGCCGTGGAGGTGACTGGCACATGCCGTGTCGGTGCCTGGCTCGTGCCTGGCACCCGCGTGTGCGACGCAAGGTCGAGCGCCGTCGCACTTTGCGCGTGGAGCATCGGTGCCAGGCAGGTGCCAGGCACCTTCGCGGCATGTGCCATGGAGGTGGCTGGCACATGCCGTGCACGGGTACGGGAAGTGCCGTGGAGTTGCATGGCACATGCCAGGCACCTGTTGGGATCAGCGCGCGGTGGCGACGGCGTTCCGAGCCAGGATCGATGCGGCCGCGCACGCGACATGCCGTTCTCCGCGCGCGCACTCGTCGACGACGATCGAGCGGTGCGTGCGCGCGAGCTGTGCCGCAACGGGGCGCGCGGGGGCGAAGCGGTCGACCACGGCGAAGGCGAACGGTTCCCGCGCGCACAAAGCCGCGAGACACTCCGCGTGCAGATCTGCGAGCAGCCGCGATTCGTTTCCTCCGCACGCGTGAAGCGCGGCCTCGCGGTCGCTTGCCGCGATCACGCGAATCTCGTGCGGGAATCTCGCGCAGGTCCATTCCGCGAGCTTCACGACCTCGGCGCGCGTGCATTCCTTCGAATCGCGAATGCCCTGTTCGAGCGCCGCATCCTCATCGGCCATCGGAACGACGACCGCTGCCACCGCGAGCGCGCCCGTGCGCTCGCCCTTGCCCGACTCGTCGCTTGCGGCGACGCGCTCGATCCACGCGGGCGCGGCGCCGCCGTCGGGAATCGGGCCGTCCGACGGCAGCGATCGACGGAACACGCGGTCGAACTCCTCGGCATGCGCGCGGTCCGCGGCCTCGACAAGCACCGCGCCGCGCCATGCGCGCACGCGTGTTCCCACGCCGTCGCGCGCTTCCCACTCCGCCAGCGCATCGGGCGGCGACACGGCGGCGTAGCGTGCGGCAGCGAGCGACTCGCGCAGCGCCGCGAATGACGGCGCTTCGCGCCTGTAGAGCATGCGAACGGGCGATCGCTCGGTGGCCACGCGGGTAGGCTACCTGCATGGGCCACGCCCCCGCACCCACCGCCGCCACCTACGCCACCGATCTCGGCGCGATCCGCGCCGCGCAACGCCGCATCGAGCCGTTTGCGCACCGCACACCTGTGGCCACGAACGCCACCCTCGACGCCATCTCGGGCCGCCGACTGTGGTTCAAGTGCGAGCTCCTGCAGCGGACAGGCTCGTTCAAGTTCCGCGGCGCGACAAACGCGGTCCGCATGCTCGACGATGCGGGCGCCGCGCGCGGCGTGGTCACGCATTCCTCGGGAAACCACGCGCAGGCGCTCGCGCTTGCGGCGCGCATGCGCGGCATTCCCGCGCATGTCGTGATGCCGTCGAACTCGGCGGAAGTGAAGAAGGCCGCGGTGCGCGGGTACGGCGGCCGCATCATCGAGTGCGAGCCCACGCTCGAGGCGCGCGAGTCGACCGCGGCGCGCGTGATCGCCGAGACAGGCGCGACCATGATCCCGCCCTACAACCACCCCGATGTGATGGCGGGCCAGGGCACGATCGCGCTCGAACTGCTCGACGAGTGCCCGCACCTCGACGCGATCGTCGTGCCGCTCGGCGGCGGCGGGCTCATCTCGGGCATCGCGATCGCCGCGAAGGCGCTCAAGCCGTCGATCCGCATCATCGGCGCCGAACCCGAGCTCGCGGGCGATGCCGCGGCGTCGAAGCGCGAAGGCTCGATCCAGCCCCCGATGAAGCCCGTGACGATCGCCGACGGCCTGCGCGCGGCGCTCGGACCGCTGACATTCCCCGTGGTGCGCGACCTCGTCGACGACATCGTGCTCGTGAGCGAAGCCGACATCGCGGCGCACATGCGCCTTGCCTGGGAACGGATGAAGCTCACGATCGAGCCGAGCGCCGCCGTCGGCGTCGCGGCCGCGTGCGGCGACTGGATACGCGCGCGCCCAGAGCTCGCCGATGTCGGCGTGGTGCTCTGTGGCGGCAATGTCGATCTTTCGGCGCTGCCCTTCTGAAGCGACCCGAAATGAAACGCGCGGCCTCCGATGGGGGCCGCGCGCTTCGCCTCAGATCGTTCATCTGCTCACGCGTCGCTCGCGGGCTTCTTGTCGCGCGCGTTCGACTTCTCGAGCTCGCGCATGAGGCGCTCCATCTGCTCCTCGAGGCGGCGAATGCGCTCGTCGCTGGGCGCGCCCTCGCGAGGTTCCTCGCGCATTCCGGGCCGATCCGCTCCGCGACCCTCGCGCATGCCGTCGAGGCCAGGACCCTGCGGCATCGCACGCTCGCCGCGGTCGTTCCAGCGGCGCTCCAGGCGCTCGCCCCACTCCTGCATGCGGCGCTCCATGTCGCGCATGGCCTGCTCGAAGCGCTCGATGCGCGCAGGATCCATCATCTCGCGCCACTCGGGAATGTTGGGCATCGCGGGCATTGCAGGCAAGGTGAACTCGCGGCGCGCTCCGTCGGGACCGATGAAGAACATGCGGCTGCGGCCGTTCGGACGCATGCCTGGGCCCTGCATGTCGGGCTCGATCACCTCGATCTCCATCTCGTCCCTCGAGAATTCCTCGGGCATCGTGGCGCCAAGCTCACGCTCGATCGACGCGATCTTCTCGGCGTCGAACGCCGCGACCTCGAGCTCAACCGCCTCGTCCTTCGAGCCGCGTCGGAACCCGAGCTTCACCTTCGCGCCCGGCGACAGATCCTTCATGGCCGCGCGAATCGCGTCGGGCGACGCATCGGCCGACCCGTTCACCGAGACAAGCACATCGAACCGCTGCAGCCCCGCCTTCTGCGCGGGCAGGCCTTCGAGCACCGTCGTCAGCATGGTGGCCTTCGCTGCATCGATGCCGAGATGCGCGGCAAGCGCCTCGTCGACCTTGCCGAGACCCGCACCGATCATCACCTTGGGGAGCGGCATGCCTTCGACGACCGTCGGGTCGGCAACCGACTGCGGATTGACGCGCACGCGGACCTCGCGCTCCATGCTGCGACCACCGTCGCGCGGCTGCCAGTTCGGCCCAGCCCCCTGCATCTGGCCCTGCATGCGGCCTTCGCCTGCACGCGCAGGCATGGGGGGCGACACCGCCGCGCCGCCCTCGACACGCGCGAGCAGCGTGCCGTCGGCCGCGAGCATCTCCCAGCCCGTCTTCGTGCGGCGCACGCGATCGACAGGAATCCGCTCACCCGCGACCTCGGCGCGAACGACCTTGCCGTTCGTGACCTCGAGGGAGACGGAGCGGCCGTTGTCGTTCGATTCGTAGCGGAAGGTGCTCACCGCGGAACGCGCCGGACGCGGCTCATCGCCTTCCTGCGCGAACGCGCGAGAGGCGACGACGAACGATGAGGCGACCAGCGCGGCCGCGATGAGATGACGGGGGTTCAGGAGCTGCATGGATCTACTTTCGGGTATGCCTGGGATTCGTCTTCAACCACGCCGCGGCGCGCATCGCGCCAAGCGGTGCGTCATGGGATGCGTCATGGGATGCGTCACTGCACCATTTCCGTCCGAGGACGGATCACGATCGGCTGCATTCGGCCTGTTTCGCCGACACGCTCGAGCCCGTACAGCTCAGGCGCGCGGCGGCGCTCATACACCTGCCGCACGATGATGACCTCGAAGCCTTCGTTCGCGCCGCCCGAGCCGAGCACCTCGCGCGAACCGACGAGGACGGGCGGCGCGACCTCGCCGTACACCACGCCTTCCTCGCGCGCCTTGGCGACATAGGCGTCGAACGCCTCGTCGCTCGAGGCGAACGACGGCCCTGCGATGCCCGCGACGCTCGTCCTCGGCTCCGCAGGCCGCGGAAACGCGATGCTGCCAAGCCACGCGAGCGCGATCGTCGCCGCAACCGCCCAGCCCAGATGCGGGCGTCGCGCCGACATGGCGCGCGATGCCGTCGCAGGAAGCTCCACCGTGTCGGCCTGCTGCGCCAGCACGAGCGCCGCGCGCGCGAGCCGCAGCTCGTCGGCCTGCCAGAGCGCGAGTTCCTCGAGCACCGCAGGGTTCGCCGCGCCACGCGCACGCACCGCGCGCAGCGCCTCGGCGTCGCCCTGCACCGCCCGCGAAAGCAGCGCATCGAACTCGTCTACGGCGTCACCTGAAGGAACATGTGGATGTGCGTCGTTCATTGCGTTGACTCCTGTCCATTCGACGGTGCGCGCATGGCGATCGCAGCAGCGCCACCACCACGCTCCTCGTCGATCGCCATCTGCCGCAGCATGCGTCGCGCGCGCGCGAGCCGCGTCTCGACCGTCGTTTCGGGCACATCGAGCAGTTCGGCGATCTCGCGCTGCGAGAGCCCCTGCCCGACCTGCAGCATGAGCGGCTCGGCGTACGCGGGTGAAAGCCGCGCGATGCGTGCGAGCGTCTCCCGAACCTCGTCTGCCGTGTCGCGCGCACGGACCGCCCGCGCCTCGGCCGCGACGGTACGCAACGCCTTGCGCTCGGCGAGCGTCGAGCGCGCGGCCATGCGCGCCGCGTTCACCGCGACCACCCTCAGCCAGCCGCGCAGGCTCGCCGCGTCGCGCAGGTGATGGCACTTCGCGACGAGCGTCGCCGCGACCTCCTGCAGGATGTCCTCGACATCGACGCCGCGCGGCGCGTGCGCAGCCGCGACGGCCGCGATCCAGCGGCGGTTCGCGCGCCACACCTCCTCGAGCGCGGCGCGATCGCCCTCGGCGGCACGCGCGAACAGCCGCGCCTCGGCCAACGAGCGCAGCGCCCGCGGTGTCTCGCGGTCGGCGCCATCGAGCAGGGCTGTGCCGTCGTTCGGGGAGTCCATCGGGGTCGGGTCAGGATGCCTGAAGCGAACCGATCCGTCGCGCTTCCGCTGCATATCGCGCCGATTTCGCGGCCACAGCCCCGCGGTTCCGCGGACCTCACCAGCCGCCGAGGACAAGCGAGAGGTCTGCGGCGTTTACCTGACCATCGTCGTTGAGGTCGCTGTCGGGAACGCGCGGGTCGAACGGCAGGCCCGCGTCGCGCGGCCCCCACGCGCCAAGCACGAGCGCGAGGTCCGCGGCGTTCACCAGCCCGTCGGCGTTGATGTCGGCAAGCGCAAGGCACTCGAGCGTCGCGGTCCAACGCAATCCGTAGGCCTGGAACGGCGGCGGATCCTTCGGTCCTGGCGGGAACTCAGGGTCGATCTCGTCGCAGTCGAGCGAGTTGCGGATCGTGCGGTCGTCGCCGCCCGCGCCAAGCACGAACGACACCTCGCTGGCTGGCGCGATGAACACCAGCGACTTGGGTGCGCCGCACGGCGTCTCGCCCACGAGCCAGCGCGTTTCGTTCGGCCCCTCGCAACCACCCGTCACGAGCGAGAGTTCCGCAGGAAACTCGGCGTGCACCGTCATGCGGAACCGCCGCGGCGTCACGCCGTCGAGCGCGAACCACTCGGTGTCGCGCGGTCCGCCGTCGGAGATCTTTCCGCGCACCGCGCCGCCACAGGCGAGCGAAATGCGGCCGATCGAGAGCGGTGTCGCACACCCGTCGTTGAAGCGCTCGTAGCACGGCTCGTTCTCGTCGGCGACCGCGGGCAACGAGAGCTCGCACTTCGGAATCCCGCACCACGCCGCCGCCTCGCGCGCGCAGGTCGCGTCCCACTGCACGCCCTCGCACCACGGGTCGAGCGACGAGATGAAGTCGCAGCACTCGTAGTCCTCGCAACCAGGTCCATCGTGCGGCACGGTGCAGCTGCCTGCTGCGGGGCAGTTGATCCCCCCGCACAATTCCTCGGCGGCCTTCACGCACGCGAGGTCCCAGGTCACCTCGCAGCAGAGCGGGTTCGCCTCGCAGACGAGCGCACAGCACTCGGGCATGATGCAGCCAGGGGTCTCGTGCACCTCACGGCAATCGCCCTCCGCGGGACACTGCGCGAACGCACGCACGGCGAGCGCTGCAGCGGCAACGAGTGTTGCGATGCGCGCGCTCATGGCTGCCTTCCTTCCTTCGCGCGCACGGGCTCGCCCTCGGCGGCGCTGCGCGAGAGGCCCGAGAGCCACACCGCCACATCGCTCGCGTCGCGCACGCCGTCGGCGTTGAAGTCGCCTGGCGCGGGCTCGCGCGCGGGCGGCGCAGCAACTTCGCGCTGCGGCGTCGCCGCGCGCTTCGCAGCCACGCCGCCGCCGCAGCCCGCCTGCGGCGTGTTGTTGATGCATGTGAACACGGCGCGCGCGGGCCCGTCGACACCCACGATGTCGAGGTCGCAATCACCGTCGACATCGATCGCGCGCATGTCGCGGATCAACTGCCCGAAGGGAAGCAGCCCGTCGAGCGTGAACGAGAACGCGGCGCCCGTGCGGCGGCCGACCGTGACAAGTCCAGGAAGCGCCGCGCCTGCCGCGCTGTCGGCGTCTCCGTCGCCATCGAAATCGGCGATCAGCACCGAGAACGCATATCCAAGCGGCGGCCCTTCGCCGACGAGCCGCGATGCGAACCCGCCCGAGCCGTCGTTCACGAACGCGACGATCTTCTGCGCGCCCTCGAGGAGGAGCGCGGGCGTGACCGCATCGAGGTCGCGGTCGCCATCGATGTCGGCGAGCACGAGGCTCGACATCCCGGGCCGCTCGTTGCCGATCTGCGGGCCGCGGTACTCGACCGCGCGTGCAAATCGGCCGCCCTCGTTGCGCATCACCGCGATGCGGCTGCCGCCGACCTCAACCGCGACGAGATCCGCGTCGCCGTCGCCGTCGATGTCGCCCGCCTGCACGACGCGCGGATACGCGAGCCCGCCGAGAAACCGTCCCATCTGCACGCGCGATACGCGCGAAACCGCGCCCTTGCCGTCGTTCGCAAAGATCTCCGCCTCCGCACCGACATACGCCAGTGCGGCGATGTCGACATCGCCATCGCCGTCAAAGTCAGCGACCGCAAGCCCCTGCGGATCGCGCGCGAGCGGCGAAAGCACCTCGGCCACGGGCTCGAACGCGCCGCTCGCCAGCGCCTTGTAGACGACAAGGCGCGGCAGATCGCCGCGCCACATCGCCACGATGTCCTCGCGCGAGTCGCCGTTCATGTCGGCCACGCACGCGAAGTCGATGAAGCCCTCGGCGACCAGCGTCTGCGCGATGGCGAAGCGCCCGTCGCCAAGCCCGCGCATCGTGAACAGGCGGCCGTCGGGGTCGCGGCCGGGCACCACGAGGTCGACATTGCCGTCAAGGTCGAAGTCGCACGGCACGATCGCCGCGGGAAAGTACGGCGCTTCGAACGCGTCGAACACGGGCTGCGCGAACACCAGCGGCTGCTCCTGCGCCGACGCGCGCGCCGCGAACGCGCCGCTCCACGCAAGGAACGACGCAAGGAACGACGCAAGGCACAGGCCTGCGAGGAAGCTGGTGTTGGGCGCGCGCCGCGTCATCCGTTCCCTCCACACGCGCGCCGATCAACCCCAGTTCGTGCAAAGGATCGCAAGATCGGGCGCCTCGACGCGGCCGTTGCCGTCGAGGTCGCCGAGGCCCGACGAGCCCCAGTTGCCGAACATGATGGTGACATCCTGCACATTGACCGCGCCGTCGGCGTTCAGGTCGCCCGTGCGGATCGTCACGGTTCCCGTCGCGACCACGGTCGCATCGAGCGTGTTGGCGACCGTCAGGCTGGTCACATCGCCCGAAAGCAGCAGGTTCGCGGTGCCACCCGTGGGGAACACCGTGGGAAGCGCGAAGGCGACGTCGGTGAACGGATCGGCCTCGATCGGCGTGGTCTGCGAATCGGTCTGTGCGATGTCGAGCGTGATCGACACGCCAGTCGGCGTCTCGAGCAGCGTTCCCGACAGCGGCAGCACGCCCGCGACGGGCGTTCCGTCGGACACGGGCTGCCCGAGCACATCGGCCACGATCACGAACTCGACGGGCACCGCGACATTGAAGGTGAACGCGCTGCCCGACTTCTGCGGCGTGAGCGAGCCGAACACGGCGGGCCCGACCTGCGTGGCCGTGAAGGTGCTCACCGAGCCGTTGCCGACGGGAATCGGAATGGTGACGCCACCCGGGAAGAGCGACGACGGATTCTGCGTGCGGAAAGTCTGGTAGTTGATGTTCAGCGTCGCGGCGAGCACGCCGTCCTCGTTGCCGAGGAGATCGAACGCGAGGTTCGCCACGCGGATCTGCAGGCCTTCGGTATCGACGCCGAGGCGCAGCGAGCCCGTCGGCTGCGTGTCGATGTCGCCCGCGAGGACGAACGACGCGGTGTACGGAATCGGGTTGTTGCCGCTGCCGCCGAAGAGGCCCGGGAGCGTGAGCGTGCCCGTCGGGTTGGTCGCCGCGTCGTAGTTGCCCTTCAGCGTGCCGTTGAACGGCGCGCTCAGGTCAAGCGTCTGCAGCACGGAGCTCGAGCTCGTCACGACCGAGCAGTCGTAGGTGATCTCGTTCGCGAACGCGGGCGCGGCGAACGCGAGCGCGATGCTGAGTGCGGGGGCGGCCGTCGTGGTGTGGCGCATGCGGTTCTCCTTGCCGGGTCGGGCGCGGACGCGGCCCATCTCGGAGCCGATAGCCTAGACCAAGCCGGCGCCGCTCCCAAGGAAGACCCGAAGTTCCACGCCCGAAAGTCGCTATTTCGCGGCCTTCATCTGGCGGACCCGCTCGAGGCGCCGCTTGTGGATGTCGCGGTCGGGCTCGAGCGCAGTCAGGGCCTCGACATGCACCTCGGCAAGGTCGAGCCGCTCCGCCTCGACCGCGATCGCCGCGGCAAGTTCGCGGACCGTCGCGCTGAACGGATTCATGCGCACCGCCCGTTCGGCGGCCATTGAAGCGCCCGCCGCATCGCCCGCCGCGCGGCGGTTACGCGCGATGGCGAGGGCGTACACATTGTCCTTGTCGCTGAGAAGGTCGAGCTCGACGAGATGGCGCAACGCCTGCTCGTCGCCACCCGCCGCCAGACCGTCGCCTCCTGCAGCGCCCGCGAGCTTCGCCCACGCGCGGTGCGGCAGCGGGTCGACGGGCCGCGCGTTCGCGTAGCGCACGAGCACATCGCGCGTCTCGGTGGTGTCGTTGTCGCGCACGCGCCGCACGAGCAGCTCGAGCAGGTCGGGGTGCTGCGGATGTTCGGCGAGGAACGCGCGCAGCGACGCATCGTCGAGCTTGACGGGCGGCGGAGGCAGCTCGGGCCATTCGCTGCCGCGCAGCGGCGTCGCGCGCGGACCTGGCACGCCGATCGAGGCCGTCCACGCCTTCACCACCGCGTCGAGGCGCTTCGCGCGCGCGTCCTTCATGAAGTTCTCGAGCGCGTCGTCGCCCTCGACGAGGCGCATGGTGATGTCGCGCAGCGGCGGCTGCGGATCGAGGCCCCACGCGCGCACCTCGTCGGTTGCCCACGCGAGGAAACCCTTGTGGAACTCGTCGCGCGACACGCCGAACGCGCGGCGCATCGCCTCGTCCTCGCGAATGCCCTCGGCGTACGAGAAGAGCAGCGCGCACATCGCGTCCCAGCCGAACTTCTTCTCGGCGTACTCGACCATCCAGCGGCCCTGCGCATAGGCCATCGCGCGGTCGGTCGGCTTCTCGGGCCGCACGAACGCCCAGTTGATGCCGTCGAGGTCGAAGAGTTCGCCGCGCCGCGACGCGGTCGCCAGCATCTGGCATGTCTCGAAGGTGCGCGGCGTGTCCTCGAGCGCGACCGCGACCGCCTCGGTGAGCCAATGCGGAATGCGGTTCTTCGTCATCGACAGCGTGACGGTGTGCACATACTCGTGCCGCAGCACCGCGAGCGGGTCGAAGAGCCCGAGATGCTTCTGCTGCGGACCTTCCTTCGGGATCTCGATCGCGATGGTCGGCCCCGTGCACACCGCGATCGTGTGGATGCGCGGCAGGCCCGTGATGCGCACGCCGAAGCTGCGGTGGTCGGGCATCACATCGATGATCGTCTTCTGCGCGGGCTCGTGGCGCAGGCGCGCGCAGATCTCGCGGTGCATCTGGTCGAGCACGCCCGCAAGAAGCCGCGCAACGAGCGCCGCGTCGCCGTCGGGATGACGGATCACGAAGTGCGCGGTCTCGATGCGCTTCCAGCCCGCGAGTTCCTCGGCGAGGCGCAGCGTGAACACCGTGCGCTCGTCGTGCGGATCGAGCTCGACCGCGCGGCGGAGGTCGGCGACGGCGGTCGCCTCGCGCCCGTCCTGCATCGAGAGAAGCCCAAGCTCCGCGCGCGGCAGCGCCCACGCGGGTTCGCGCGCGGCGGCAAGCCCGAGCGTTTCGCGCGCCTCGGCGTACTGGCGGTCGAACACAAGCTGGCGGCCCGCGACGACGAGCGCTTCGGCGCTGCCTGGCGCGATCGTGTCGAACCGCGCGAGTTCGCCGCGCATCGCCGCGAAGTCGTAGCGCGACGCGGCGCAGGCCGCGCTCCACGCGATCGCCTCTGGCGGCGGCGACGGCAGCGCGAGCACGGGCGCGAGCGCGGCGGCGGCAGCCGTCGGATCGTCCTGCATCAGCGCGCTGCGGCAGTCGAGCATCGCCGCATGCGGATGCACGGGGTCGAGCCTGCGCAGCGCCTTGCTGGCGTTCGCCGCGCCTGTGAAATCGAATCGATCGAGCGCGATGTCGCCGAGCAGCCGCCAGCACGACGCGTCGCGCGGACAGAGCGAGAGCGCCTCGGAGAGCGCCTTGAGCGCGTCGCCCGTCGCGTGGCGTTCGGCGAGGAGGCGCGCCTCGAGCGCGCGGATGCGCGGATCGAGCCGGTCGATCTGCTGGCGCGCGCGCGCAAGCGCCTTGAGAAGCTCTGGGTAGCGCGACGCCTGCGCCGCATCGAGCCTGATGCGCAGCGCGGCGAGCTCGATGGCGGCGAGCGCCGTGTCCGCGTTCTCGGGCGACACAAGCGCCTGGGATACCGCCTCGGAGGAGGCGATTTCCCGCGCCTCGTCGCTTCGCCCGAGCGCCGCCAGCGCGTGCGCGCGCAGGGCGAGCATCGCGAGGTCGTCGGTGCCCTCGGTACGCGCGACCACCTCGGCGTAGCGCCCCGCGCGCAGCCGCGCGTCGACCGCCATGCGCGGGTCCACTCCGTTCTCGGCGAAGACCGCGTCGTCGAGGCGCCACGCGTTCAGCGCCACCGCTGCGCGACGCGAGGGCGCATCGAGATCGAGGTCGCTCCACAGGCCGTGGCGCACGCGGAAATCGGCGCGTTCGGCGGGCTTCAGGTACTCGGCTGCGGCGGCCTCGACCACTGCAGGCGATGGCGCCATGTAGCTCGGGAAGGGCGATTCCTGCGCCGACGCCGCTGCCGCCGCGGCGAGCGCGGTGGCGGCGAGAAGCAGTCGAGCACGGCGGGCCACGGCGACGAGCGTAGCGCATGCGGCCGCGGAGCGGCGGAATCCTGCGTGGTCGGCTACCGTCTCCTCACCGATGTCGACACTCGCCACCGCGACCCTCTGCGCCCTTCTCGCCGCGATTCCGCAGGATGCGGCGCCCGCCGCAAAGCCCGCGCAGGAGCAGCCCGCCGCCCCCGCCGTGTCGCCGCCCGCCGCCGAGGCCTCGCCGCAGGAAGCTTCGCGCGCGCGCGTTGAAGCGTTTCTCGGCGACCTCGAGCGTTCGGGCGACACGATCGCCACGCTCAGCGGCGCGCTGAGCCTCGAGAAGTACGACGCCGTCGCCGAGGAAGTCGAGCGCCGCTACGGGCGCGTCGTGGTCGAGCGCAAGGACGGCAAGCGTCGCTTCGCGATCCAGTTCGACGAGTTCGTCGACAGCACGGGGCGCAGCGACCGCTCGCTCAACCGCTGGATCTACTCGGACGGCTGGCTGTGCGAGCAGGACCACCGCAACAAGAGCTTCACCAAGCGCCAGATCGTGGGCCCAGGCGAGAACTTCGACCCGCTGCGCCTCGGCGAAGGCCCGATTCCCCTGCCGATCGGACAGAAGCGCTCGGAGGTGCTCGCGCGCTTCGAGGTCGGCGAGACCGAAGTTCCCGTCGACATCCCCATGCTCGGCTCGATGCGCAATGTGGCAGGCCTGCGGCTCGTCCCGAAGGAAGGCACCGAGATGGCGAAGGAGACGGAGCGCTTCGACCTCTTCTTCGACCGCACGACGCTTGCGCCGACGGGCATCGTGGTGGTGGCGCGCAACGGCAACCGCACGGTCGCGCGCATCTCGTCGCCCGTCGTCAACGGCGAGGTGAAGGACACCGACCGCGCGCTGCTCGAGATTCCCACGCTCGACCCGCGCGAGTGGACGATCGACATCCGCGCGCTTGAGAAGAAGTGACGCAAGACGCGCCGCGGCGCGGCGCTCAGCCGAACGACACCTGCTCGACGATCTCGAGGCCGAATCCGTGCAGGCCCGGCATCGCCCCACGCGGGTGACGCGACAGCACGCGCAGCTTCGAGACCCCGAGATCCCGCAGGATCTGGCCACCGACGCCGAACTCGCGGCTGTCCATGGGCATCGCGCGCACGCCGACGCCTTCGGTGCGCGTGAGGTCGGGCGCGTTCACATCGTCGCCTGGGCGCCTGATCTGCTGCAGCCGTTCGAAGAAGTCCTCGCCGCTTCCCTCAGGGCGCAGGTAGACGATCGCACCGCGGCCCTCGCGGCGGATCGCGCGCATCGCCGCGCGCAGGTCGTCGGCGGAGCTCGACTCGCCCGCGCGGCGCGCGACGCCGAAGATGTCGCCGAGCAGCGAACGCCGATGCATGCGCACGAGCACGGGCTCGTCGATCGCGGGCACGCGGCCCGACGCGTCGGGAATGCCCACGCCGCCGTACGAGAGCACGAGGTGCGGCACGGGGTCGACCGCGCTCTCGAACGCAAGCAGCGTGAAGTCGCCTTCAGGCGTCTCGATGCGCGCGCCGCTCGCGGGCTCGATGCGGCGCACGAGCGTCTCGCGTGCCAGTCGGTGCTCGATGATCTGCTCGACCGAGCACATCTTCACGCCGTGCTGCACGCAGATCCGCTCGAGGTCGGGCACGCGCGCCATCTCGCCGTCCTCGAGCACGATCTCGATGATCGCCGCCGCGGGCCGCAGCCCCGCGAGGCGGCAGAGGTCGACCGAACCCTCGGTCTGCCCCGTGCGCACGAGCACGCCGCCCGCGCGCGCGCGCAGCGGATTGATGTGGCCTGGCCGCACGAAGTCGTCGACCGTCGCCTTCGGGTCGGCAAGCATGCGGATCGTCGTCGCGCGGTCGCGCGCGCTGATGCCCGTGCCCACGCCGTGCTTCGGGTGCCCGTCGACCGTGACCGTGAACGCCGTGCCGCGCACGCTCGTGTTCACGCCCGTCTGCGGCCCGAGGTCGAGCCTGTCGCAGCTCTCGGCGTCGAGCGCGACGCAGAGGTATCCCGCGCCGACACGCGTGAGGAAGTTCACCATCTCGGGCGTCATCGCCTCGGCCGCGACCACGAAGTCGCCCTCGTTCTCGCGGTTCTCGTCGTCGACGAGCACGATCGCCTTGCCCGCGCGCAGGTCCGCCAGGATCTCGGGAATCGACGCGAACGCCGTCATGCGCCACCCACGATCCGCGCGTGGCGCGACCAGAGCGTGTCCATGAGCGCGCGGTGGCCCGCGGCGACCGCAGGGTCGTCGAGCCTGCGCGCGACGACCTCGAGCAGCTCGACGAGCCCGTGGAAGTCGTCGGTCGAGATGAACTCGCGCCCGACGCGCGCCTTCGTGCGCTTCGCGGCGACGCCGTCGATGTCGCGCATGTTGTGGTAGTTGCCGAGCGGCAGGCACACGCAGGTCGACGCGATGCCGAAGCTCGCGAACGCCGTCGCCTCGCATGCGCCGCCAGGCATCAGCTTGCGCTGGAAGCGGAAGCCCGCGTGCTCCTTCGCGTGCGCGGCCGCGAGGTCGCCGACACGGTTCGTGAGCTCGGGCGTGAACACGCTGAGACGGTCGCCCACGCGCACGATCGGTCCTGCGCCGATCGGCGAATCATGCGGGAAACTGCGGGAATTCTCGAGGCACACGAGCCGCGCGCCCGCGGGCACCGTGCCCGCGCGCGCGGCGCCGATCGCGCCGATGAACCCGATCTCCTCGCTGCGCGTGAAGAGCAGCGCCACATGCGCGAGCGCCGCGTCGCGCGAGATTCGATCGAACGCGACGAGCGCCGCGGCCACCGCCGCCAGGTCGTCGCACGCGTGCGTATGCGCGAGACCCTCTTTCACCTCGGCGCGCGGGAACTTCCAGCGCGCGATCGAGCCTGGCGCGATCGCGCCCGCGTCCCTCGCCTTCGCGAGCCGCGCGACCACCGTCTTGAACGGCTTCTTCGCAGGGTCGGTCGTGGCGTCGAGGCTCACGATGCGCGCGGCGAACGACGCGCTCGTGTCGCGGTCGAACACCTCGAGCGCCGCGCCCTTGAAGTACGGGTCGTTCACGCCGCCGCGGAACTCGAGGTCGAGTTCCGCCGTCGTACGGCGCGCGCGCACCGCGGTCACCACGAACGCAGGGTGGTCGAGGTGCGCCGTGATCATGAGCGGCCGCGCGCCCTTCGCGCACGCCTGAAGGAACCCGTGCTGCGCGATGGTGAGGTTGCCGAAGCGGTCGCGCGAGAGCACGCAGCGCTCGGCGCGCGCGGCGACCCAGCGCTCGATGAACTCGATCACGCGTTCCTCGCGCCCCGCCGCGGTCGGCAGCGAGGTGACCTCGAGCAGGAACTCCTCGTGCGCGCGTCGCGCGGCCATCGGCGACGGCTTCTCCGAAGTGGCCTTCGCCCGCGTAGCCTTCACGCGCGCGGACTTCGACCGCACGGCCTTGGGCGCCGCAGCGCCCTTCGCGGACCTCGCCCGCGGCCTGCGGGTGCTTGTTGCGGCCTCTTTCGCCTTCACGGCGCGCTTCTTGACGGGCATTTCGTGCTCCTCGGGGCGGCGATGGTAGTCGCGGGGCACGCACGATGCGGGCAGGCTCCGATACCATCGCCCCCCTTCCGCGGCCGACCTTCCGAGGCTCCCTTCCAAGTTCCTGCGATGACCGACGCCACCCACGCCCAGCGCCCTGCCTGCGACCCCGCGACCGTGCTCGACGCGCGCTTCAACCGCGCCATCGAGGCCGTGTGCGGCCGCGCGGCCGACCCGCAGGTGCGCGCGAGCGGCAATCCGAAGTTCGGCGACTACCAGGTGAACGCCGCGATGAGCCTCGCGAAGGAGCGCGGCACGAACCCGCGCGCGCTCGCCGACGAGATCCTGAAGGCGACCGACCTTGCGGGAATCGCCGCGAAGTGCGAGGTCGCGGGCCCCGGCTTCATCAATGTCACGCTCGAACCCGCGTTCGTCGCGGCGCGGCTTGGAGAACTCTCCGTCTCGCCCACGCTCGGCATCCCGCCCGCGGCCGACCCGCACGCGGTCGTCATCGACCTCTGCGGCGTGAATGTCGCGAAGCAGATGCATGTCGGCCACCTGCGAGCGACGATCATCGGCGACTCGCTCGCGCGCGTGTTCGAGCGGCTCGGCCGCAAGGTCTGGCGCGAGAACCACCTCGGCGACTGGGGCCTTCCCATCGCGATGACGCTCGCGCGGCTCGTGCGCGAGAAGGCCGACTTCGCGCGCCTCACGCTCGACGACCTCAACGCCGCCTACCGCGGCGCGCAGAAGGAGACCTCGACCGCCGACCTCGACGCGGCCTACGAGTTCCGCTGCGGTCCGCACCGCATCGCCGAGCTCGAGCTGCAGTACGAGCCCGCGCGTGCGGCCATGGAGCACGCGAAGCGCACGCTCGTGCGGCTCCAGTCGGGCGACGCCGAGATCGTGCGGCTCTGGGAGCGCCTCATCGAGGTCACGATGGAGCAGGTCTACGAGGCCGCGCGCACCCTGAATGTGAAGGTCGGCCCCGAGAACAACCGCGGCGAGAGCTTCTACCGCGACCGCCTGGCGGGCGTGGTCGAGGCGTTCGCGAAGTCGGGCCTTGCGAAGAGCGACAAGGGCGCGATGGTCGTGCCCTTCGCCGACCGCGAGCGGCCGCTTCTCATCCAGAAGTCGGACGGCGGCTTCCTGTACGCGACCACCGACCTCGCCGCCGTGCGCTTCCGCACCTACGAGCTCGACGGCAGCCTCGTCGTCTATGTCGTCGACGCGCGCCAGCGCGACCACTTCAAGGATGTGTTCGACGCCGCGCGCCTGATCGGCTGGAACACGACGAAGGACGGCGCCGAGTCGACGCTCGTCCACCTCGGTTTCGGCGCGGTGCTCGGCGCCGACAAGAAGCCGCTCAAGACGCGCTCGGGCGAGAACTTCACGCTGAAGGACCTGCTCGACGAGGCCTGCGAGCGCGGCACCGCCGAGGTGATGCGCCGCGCCGCCGACGCCACGAGCCCCACGCACGGGCTGCCCGAGGCCGAGCTGCGCGCGATCGGCGCCGCCGTCGGCATCGCCGCGGTGAAGTACGCCGATCTCTCGGGCGACCTGACCAAGGACTATGTGTTCGACCTCGACCGCATGGTCGCCTTCGAGGGCGACACGGGCCCGTACCTGCAGTACGCGCACGCGCGCATCGCGTCGATCCTTGCGAAATCGGGCGAAGGCGCCGATGCGATCTCTTCCGCGCCGCTCTCGCTCGCCGAACCCGCCGAGAAGGCGCTTGCGCTCCACCTCCTGCGCTACGCGCAGATGACGCTCGATGTGGGCCGCTCGCTCGAGACGAACCGCGTCGGCCTCTACCTGCGCACGCTCGCCGAGCTCTTCAACGCGTTCTACCAGGCGTGCCCCGTGCTCAAGGCCGACGACGCCGCCACGCGCCTCTCGCGCCTGCGCCTCTGCGCGATCTCGCGCACGGTGCTCGCCGACGGCCTGTCGCTCTACGGCATCGTCGCGCCCGAGCGCATGTGAGCGCCGCTCCGCGCGCAAGTATGCTGCGCGCATGCCCTCATCGCACCCCGCGTTCGCGAATGTCAAGGTCTACGACCACCCGCTGATCCAGCACAAGCTCACGATCATGCGCGACAAGCGCACGCGGCACGAGCAGTTCAGGCAGCTCCTGAACCAGATCGCGGGCCTGATGGCGTACGAGGTGAGCCGCAACCTGCCCGTGCGCGCGGTCGATGTCGAGACGCCCGTCGCCATCGCGCGCGGCACGCAGCTCGCGGCGCCGACCACGATCGTGCCGATCCTGCGCGCGGGCCTCGCCATGATGGACGGCTTCCTCGCGCTCTTCCCCGAGGCGCATGTCGCGCACATCGGCATCTACCGCGACGAGAAGACCGCGAAGCCCGTGACCTACTACGCGAAGATGCCGCCCGACATCGCGCGCGGGCCTGCAATCGTGGTCGACCCGATGCTCGCGACGGGCGGCAGCGCGGTGCATGCGGTCGACCTCCTGAAGAACGCGGGCTGCACCGACATCCAGATGGTCGTGCTCGTGGCGGCACCCGAGGGCATCAACGCGCTGCGCAAGGCGCACCCCGACCTGCGCATCCACGCGGCGGCGATCGACGAGCGCCTGAACGAGCGCTTCTACATCGTGCCTGGCCTCGGCGACGCGGGCGACCGCATCTTCGGAACGGCGTGACGCGCGCTCAGCGCCGCGCGGGCACCCACGGCACATCGCCCACGCCCGCGTTGTGGTTCGCGCGGCGGGCCATGGCGAACAGCAGGTCGCTGAGCCTGTTCATGTAGCGCAGCGGCCCCGCGCCCACGGGCTCGAGCTGCCCGAGCGACACCATGAGCCGCTCCGCGCGCCTGCACACCGTGCGCGCGAGGTGCAGCCGCGCCGCCAGCTCGCAGCCCGACGGCATCACGAACGCGCGCAGCGGCGGGTTCGCGCCGTCGACCTCGTCGATCCAGCCCTCGACCTCGGCCACATGGTTCTCGTCGATGCGCACGATCTTGGCGCTGTTGGCCGCGCCCTCGGGCGTCGCCAGGTCGGCGCCGATGTCGAAGAGCCGCGACTGGACCTGCGCGAAGATCTCGAGCAGCCGCGCCTCGAACGCATCGTCGCGGCGGCAGGCGCTCATGCAGAGACCCACGACCGCGTTGAACTCGTCGACCGTGCCGTACGCCTCGATGCGCGGATGGTCCTTCGACACACGCGTGCCCGAGAAAAGGCCCGTCGTGCCGTCGTCGCCAGTGCGCGTGTAGAGCTTCATGGAAAAGCCTCGTTCGGGGCGCCCCGCGGCGTGGATTCGCCGCGGCGACGCGCTTTATACTTCGGCCTTGCCACGGACGCGCCCGACCATCCTTCTCTGCGCCCTGTCGACCCTGCTCGGCGGATGCGTGTACACCGAAGGCCGCACGGTGCGCGATGTCGGGCCGCAGCTCTCGAAGGAGAGCCTTGCCGCCGTCGAACCCGGGAAGTCGACCACCGAGTGGCTCTTCGCCTTCGCGGGCGAGCCGAAGACGCGCACGACCCTCACGGACGGCGTCGAGCTGCTGCGCTACGACTCCGACCGCAGGACCACCGAGGGCTGGTACATCTTCATGCTGTTCGCCTCGAGCTCGAACACCATCGAGCGCACCTGCTGGTGGTTCGAGACGAAGGACGGCGTGATCATGCGCTGCTGGGGCGAGCACTGCGAGCCCGTGACCGCGTCGCCGCTCAACCCGTACGCCACCGAGCCCGAGCCGCGCGCGACCGCGGCGGCTGCGGCGGCCAGCGCGCCCCCCGCCACGGCGCAGGCCGACTGACGCGCCAAGTCGCGCTCACACCTCGGGAATCGCGACGAAATCCGGCTCGACCGCCCGCGCGCCCTCGGCGTCGCGGATCGCCGTGCGGTATCCAGGCCGCAACGCCGCGGAGGCCACGCGGCCATCGCGCCCCATCGCGATGAAGCCCGCCTGGTGGTGCGGCTCGAGCGGATAGGTCTTCGCGATGCGCTCGACCGCGTCGCGCACCGCGTCGAGCGGGCTCGCCCCGCGGCGCATCGACTCGACCACGAGAAACGCGCCGCAGACACCCATGATGAGTTCGCCCATCCCTGTCGCCGTCGCGGCTCCCGCCGCGGGGTCGACATACAGGCCATGCCCGATGATGGGCGAGTCGCCCACGCGGCCAGGCACCTTGAAGGGCGTTCCACTGGTCGAGCAGCCACCCGCAAGCACGCCGCGCGCGTCGATCGCCAGGCAGCCGATCGTGTCGTGGTGCTTCCAACGCGCCTCGTCGGCGGGCACGCCGTCGGAGCCGCCGAACAGGCGGCCGTCGTCGCCGTGGCGCCTGTCGACAGGCCGCAGCGGCTCGAAGCCGAGGCCGCTGTCCTTGCTCTGGTCGACCGTGCCGCCCTCCCGCAGCCACTTCTCGTAGGTCGCGCGCGCCTCGGGCGAGAGGAGTTCCGCACGCGCAAGGTCCTGGGCATCGGCGAACGCGTCGGCGTCGGGCCCGACGAGCATGACATGCGGGGTGCGCTCCATGACCCGCCGCGCCACCGACACGGGGTGGAGGTGCGAGCGCAACCCCGCCACCGACCCGCAGCGGGCGGGCGACAGCATCACGCAGCCGTCGAGGCTGACACGCCCCGATGCGTCGGGCAGCCCGCCGTACCCCACGCTGTCGATGTCGGGAGCCCGATCGGCGAAGGCACACGCGGCCTCGACGGCGGCAAGGGCGCCCTCGGAAACGAGGTGCGGCCAGGCCTCCTCGTTGGCCCGCAGTCCGAACGACCAAGTGCTGGCGATGCGCATGGGCGCATTGTGGCGTCGTGCGAGCGGTCGCGGGTGCCGCCGGGCGGAGCGAAGGGCCGAATAACCGCCGCCTCGGGCACGCTCGGCGCGCGTGGCGCGCACGCCGCGCCGCGTCGCCAAAATGCCGCAAATTCCCCTTTGGCTGCAGCACTTCGCACCCGAGCGGAGTACCTTTTCCCTGACGGCACCGCACGGCCACTCTCGGCCGTGCGTCCACCATGGCGGGCCCGCCGTTGCATGTCTTCGGCCTGCCGAAGTTCGGGCGTTCCGACATCACGAGATCCGAAGTGCACCGGATCGAACGGAGCGATGTCGGTCGAGAGGCGCTCACTCTGGCGGGGTCTCCCCGCAGAAAGGTCGAGTCCATCATGACTCGCCAGAACCGCAAGGGCGGCTTCACGATCGTCGAGCTCCTCGTCGTCGTGTCGATCATCGCCCTCCTCATCGCGCTGCTGCTTCCCGCAGTGGCTAAGGGTCGCGACAAGGCCCTGATCTCCCAGTCTGTCGCAAACCTCAAGAACCTCGCCGCGGCCAACGAGACCTACGCCGGCGACTGGAACGACCGTCAGCCGACGGGCGTGCCTGACGACGCTGGTCTTGTGAACGGCAACTGCGCCACCTACCTGTCGCAGATCGCCTGCCCGCCGCAGATGCTGCTCGGTTGGGACACCAACGGCGCCATGTGGGGCTACTTCATCGGTTCGGGCGGCAAGTGCTCGCAGTTCGGCTACCCCGGCAACTGCGGCAACTGGGTCGTCCACCTGCCGATCGGCCTCGGCGGCGCGGATTCGGGCTACGGCTTCTTCCGCGTGCCCGGCATCAAGTCGTTCCACGACTATGTCAGCGGCAAGTTCTACGATCCGACCTTCTACGCTCCGAAGGATGTCCTTCCGTACTCGAACGCCTCGAAGTTCTTCACGAGCGCGGCCGAGTTCACCTACGACGGCAGCACCTACGAGGACAGCTCGTATGTGTGGTCGCCCGCGGCGATGTACGACGTGAAGGTCTTCCAGCGCAACGGCGCCACGCTGAACGGCCAGGGCTACACGGCTCCCACGGGCCTGCCCGCCGGCTACCGCAGCCCGCCGGTCTCGCGCTGCAAGTACCCCGCGCTCAAGACGCGCATGATCGAGCACAACTGGCTCCAGAATGCGCCCGACTCGCCGATCAACTCGAACTTCTCGGGTGGCAACACCCCGTGGTTCTTCAACCACGGCTACAACTCGGCCCCTGCCTGCCTGTTCTTCGACGGCCACATCGAGCTCGTCGGTTGCCAGCGCGCGCAGCAGGCCGAGCAGCGTGCCGGCAAGCTCTGGTCGCGCAACAGCCCGCTCGGAACGGGCGGCTACTACGGCAACCAGTCGTACGACTTCCTCGTCGACACGAGCTTCCACATGCTCACGACCGACGGCATCACGGGACGCGATGTCCTCGGTGCGGAAGGTTGATGCGCGCGTGGCCTCGGGCCTTGGCCTGAGGACCACTCGACATGCCTGACTGCAGCCCCCCGCGGCGAACCCGCGGGGGGCTGTCTTTTTGTCGACGCGCTGAACTTCCGTGCTTTCTTCGGAGACCCCCTTCTGCGAGTGCGGCCGCCGTGCCATGATGGTGTGACCTGTCGAAAGGACCCAGCATGACGAACGCGCCATTCACCGCCAATCGCAAGTGCTTCCAGAAGGGCTTCACGATCGTCGAGCTTCTCGTCGTCGTGTCGATCATCGCGCTCCTGATCGCGCTTCTCCTGCCCGCCGTGGCGAAGGGTCGCGACAAGGCGCTGATCTCGCAGTCGGTGTCGAACCTGAAGAACCTCGCGGCGTCGAACGAGACCTACGCGGGCGACTGGAACGACCGCCAGTTCACGACCTGCCCCGACGACGCGGGCCTTGCGAACGGCAACTGCAACACCTACCTCTCGCAGATCGCCTGCCCGCCGCAGCAGTTCCTCGGCTGGGACGGCGCGGGCATCTGGGGCTACTTCCTCGGCTCGAGCGGCAAGTGCTCGCAGTACGGCTGGCCCGAGGCCTGCTACAACTGGATCGTCTACATCCCGATCCAGTTCGGCACGGCGGGGAACCCTGGCGGAGGCAACGCGTTCGGCTCGTTCCGCATGCCGAGCACGAAGGCGTTCCACGACTATGTGAACGGCAAGTTCTACGACCCGACCTTCTACGCGCCGAAGGACCTGGTGCCGCTCGCGAACATCTCGAAGTACTTCACGAGCCCCTCGGAGTTCACCTACGACGGGACCGCGTACGAGGACAGCTCGTACTGCTTCTCGCCCGCGGCGATGTGGGATCCGAAGGTCATGGGCCGCAACGGCGCCACGCTGAACGGCAGCGGCTACACCGCTCCGGGAACGCTGCCCGCGGCGTTCCGCAGCCCGCCCGTGTCGCGCTGCAAGTACCCGTCGCTCAAGACGCGCATGATCGAGCACAACTGGCTGCAGAACGCGCCCGATTCGCCGGTCAACTCGAACTTCGCGGGCGGAACCACCCCGTGGTTCTTCAACCACGGCTACAACTCGGCCCCCGCGTGCCTGTTCTTCGACGGCCACATCGAGCTCGTCGGATGCCAGCGCGCCCAGCAGGCCGAGCAGCGCGCAGGCAAGCTCTGGTCGCGCAACACCCCGCTCGGAACGGGCGGCTACTACGGCAACCAGTCGTACGACTTCCTGGTCGACACGAGCATGCACATCCTGACGACCGACGGCATCGAAGGCCGCGATGTGCTTGGCGCGGAAGGCTGATCGCGAACCATCGGGTGAACGCCTGACTCGCAGCGCCGTCGACGAACATCCAAGGCATCGAGCTCGGCCCGCCATGCGCGGGCCGATTTTCTTAACACTGTAAATGTGCAGGGTGGCGACGCGTTGACCGACTTGAAGTGTTGTCGTGGCGTTCAGATCCAGTGTGGGTCCGATGAACGCCCGCGACACGAAGGAGGTCACGCATGCGCTGCGACCGTCCGCGCCAGCTCCAAGCCGGCTTCACCATCGTCGAGCTGCTCGTGGTCGTTGCGATCACCGCCCTGCTGCTCGCGCTGCTCGTTCCCGCGATCTCGCGCGCTCGCGACCGCGCGCTGATCTCGCAGTCGACCTCCAACCTGCGCAACCTCGGTGCGGCGAACGAGCACTACGCAGCCGACTGGAACGGCCGGCAGTGGACTTCGTGCCCCGACGACGCGGGCCTGGCCTACGGGCACTGCGGCATCTACCTCAACCAGGTGGCGTGCCCGCCGCAGCAGTTCATCGGGTGGGACACCTTCGGAGTGTGGGGCTACTTCCTCGGGTCGACGGGCAGATGCTCGCAGTTCGGCTGGCCCGAGGCCTGCTACAACTGGATCACCTATGTGCCGATGCAGTTCGGCTCGGAAGCAAACCCAGGTGGCGCGAACGCCTTCGGCTCGTTCCGCATGCCCGGCGTGATGAGCTTCAGCAACTACCTGAACGGCCGCTTCTACGATCCCGTGCTCTATGCGCCGAAGGACGGGGTCGTGCTCGGCGAGATCAGCCACTACTTCACGAGCCCCGCGCAGTTCACCTTCGATGGGCTTGCGTACGAGGACAGTTCGTACTGCTTCTCGCCCGCCGCGATGTGGGATCCGAAGGTGTTCGGCCGCAACGGCCCTGCGCTCGATGGCAACTCCTTCACCTACCCCACGCAACTGCCCGCGGCCTATCGCAGCCCCTCTGCATCGCGGTGCAGGCATCCATCGCTCAAGACGCGGATGATCGAGCACAACTGGCTGCAGAACACGCCCGATTCGCCGATCAACCCGAACTTCGTGGGCGGCAAGACCCCCTGGTTCTTCAACCATGGCTACAACTCGGCGCCCGCGTGCCTGTTCTACGACGGCCATGTCGAGCTCGTGGGTTGCCAGCGCGCCCAGCAGGCCGAGCAGCGCGCGGGCAAGCTCTGGGCGCGCAACACGCCGTTCTGGACCGCGGGCTACTACGGGAACCAGTCGTACGACTTCCTGGTCAACACGAGCTTCCACATCCTGACGAGCGAAGGCATCGAGGGCCGCGACATGCTGGGAGCCGAGGGTTGAGCGCCGCTCACGGCCGTTCCTGACCCTTCGCGAACCCCGTCTGCCGACCTGACGCGGGCCGCCGCGTTCGTTCCGCGATACGCTTCGTCCATGCCCGTTCCTCCGACCCCAGGAGGGCTCGGCGGCGCGTTCGGCATGCTCGGCGCGATCGTCGGACCCGCGATGATGCTCGCGATCGCCCTGCAGAAGCCAGGCCCCGTGCGCACGCTCGACAAGGCGGGCGCCGATTCGCCCGACACGGCGCGCAAGCCGTCGACGCTCGGGCTCGCGGCGGCCCCGCTGCAACCGCTGATCCGCCAAGGCGTCGTCGTCGAGGAAGCCGACGGACGCATCTGGCTCGACCGTGCGAAGGCGCGGCAGCGGCAGTGGCGCATCGGCGCCATCATCGGCGGCACGATCGCGGCGATCGGGGGAATCCTCGCACTGATCCTGACGCATTGAGAGCGGTACGCTGCGCCCATGCGCACCGCAACACTCGCTCTCTCGGCCGCCATCGCGCTTCTTTCGCCGCCGTTCCTGCTGCCCGCCGCCACGGCGTTCGCCGCGCAGGACGACACCGACCGCCCCGTCGCCATACGGGCGGAACTTCCAATCACATCGGTCACGCTCTACCGCGGTCGCGCCGCGGTGACCCGCGAAGGCAAGACCACGCTCGGCTTTGGTGTGTTCGAACTCCGCGTGGGACCGCTTCCCGAGGCCGCCGACCTCGACAGCGTGCAGGCGAAGGTCGGGACGGGTGGACGGCTGCTCGAGGTGAAGACCGAGACCGTGGTCAAGCCGTCGCCCACGAGCGACAGCCCGCGCGTGCGCGAGGCGCTGGCGCGCGTCGAGGCGGCGCAGGCCCGCGTGGCCGAGGTGGAGCGCCGCATGGCCAACAACGCGGCGGCCCAGAAGACGATCGACTCGATCGCCGCGAAGGTGTCCGACGACGCGTCGAAGTCGATGGGAGGCTCGCTCGACCCCGAGAAGCTGCGCACGCAGCTGTCCTTCATCGAGTCGGAACGCGAGCGGCTGACCGCGGCGGTGCTCGGGCTCAAGAAGGAGGCCAAGGACGCCGCCGGCGAACTCGCCGCGGCGCAGAACGCGCTTGCCGCCGCGGGCGGCGCGCCGCCGATCGAGCGTTTCGCGCTCGTCACCGTGGTGGCGCCCGAGGGCGGCGACATTCCCGTCGGCGTGACCTACCTCGTGTCGAACGCGAGCTGGGCGCCGACCTACACCGTGCGCGGCGACCCCGACAAGGGCACGCTTGCGCTCGAGTTCGACGCGACCGTGATGCAGGCGACGGGCGAGGACTGGAACGATGTGGCGCTCCTCCTCTCGACCTCGCAGCCGACGCGCGCCGCGAACCCGCGCGAGATCGGCCCCGCGTACCTCGAGGTCTACCAGCCGCCCGTCGTGGCGTCGCGCATGGCGCCAGGCGCGCCCGCGCCCATGATGGCGGCGGAGATGGCAGACGCCGCGCCTGAGAACCGCCCCGGCAGCCCGGGCGGCGGCGAGGGTGGCGCGCGCGGCAAGCGGCTTGCGGGCATGGCGGCGAACGCCGATGTCGGCGGCACGGGGCCCGCGGTCGAGTACCGCATTCCGCGCACCTTCACCGCGGCGAGCGACGCGAACGCCGAGCGCCGTACGCGCGTGGCGTCGATCGACGCCACGCCGCAATTCACGCTCGTGGCGCGGCCGCTCGTCGACCCCGATGTCTACCTGCGCGCGCGCTTCCGCAACGAGACGCCGTTCCTCCTCCTGCCGGGCGCCGCACGCATGTACCTCGGCTCCGACTCTATCGGTCAGGCCGCGCTTGCCGAAACGCCCGTCGGCGGCGAGCTCGAGCTCTGGTTCGGCAAGGAGCCGCGCGTGACCGTGAAGCGCGAGCTCGTCGCCAAGCGCGGTTCGGAGTCGGGCGTCTTCTCGAAGTCGAAGGGCACCGAGCGCGACTACCGCATCTCGGTCACGAACACGCTTGCGCGCGCGACCGACATCGAGGTGTGGGACCGTATCCCCGTGTCGCGCGACGAGAAGATCAAGGTCGAGACCCGCGAGATGTCGCCTGCGACCGCGACAGACGAGAAGTATGTGCGCGATGCGAAGCCGCAGGGTCTGCTGAAGTGGGTGCTGTCGCTGCCCGCGCGCGCCGACGGCAAGGACGCGAAGCCCGCCACGATCTCGTGGAGGACGCGCACCAGCTGGCCCGAGGACATCGCCGTGATCGGCGATGTCGACTGAGCGCGCGACGCGACCTGCAAAAGCGACGAGGCCCGCCTTTCGGCGGGCCTCGTTCGTTCAACATGCGATCTGGTCCGGGCTCTGCCTCGGATCAGTAGTCGTCGCCATGGTCGGCGCCGGCCGCGGCCTTCGCCTTCTTCTCCTTGATCTCGGTGATCGCGCAGTCGGTCGTGAGCAGGAGCCCCGCGATCGACGCCGCGTTCTGCAGCGCCACGCGCTCGACCTTGGTCGGCACGATGATGCCCGAGGCGACGAGGTTCTCGTACTTCTGCGTCGCGGCGTTGAAGCCGAACGACACCTCGTCCGAGTCCTCGATCTTCTGCGCGACGATCGAGCCGTCGAGGCCGCAGTTGGCCGCGATCTGCTTGCACGGCGCGGCGAGCGCGCGCCAGACGATGTCGACGCCCACGGCCTCGTCCTCGGTCAGGCCCTTCTTCGCCTTCTCGAGCGCCTTGCGGGCGCGGATCACGCTGGTTCCGCCGCCGGGAAGGATGCCCTCCTCGACCGCGGCGCGGCAGGCGTGCAGCGCGTCCTCGACGCGCGCCTTCTTCTCCTTCATCTCGACCTCGGTCGCCGCGCCGACATTGATCTGCGCGACGCCGCCCGACAGCTTCGCGAGGCGCTCCTGGAGCTTCTCGCGGTCATAGTCGCTGGTCGTGAGCTCGATCTGGCCCTTGAGCTGCTCGATGCGGCCCTGGATGTCCTTGGTCTTGCCCGCGCCCTCGACGACGGTGCAGTTGTCCTTGTCGACGGTGACCTTCTTCGCGCGGCCGAGGTCGGTGAGCGCGAGGTTCTCGAGGTTGATCCCGAGCTCCTCCATGATCGCCTGGCCGCCCGTGAGCACCGCGATGTCCTGCAGCATCTCCTTGCGGCGGTCGCCGAAGCCGGGCGCCTTGACCGCGCAGACCTTCAGCACGCCGCGGAGCTTGTTGACCACGAGGGTCGCGAGGGCCTCGCCCTCGAGGTCCTCGGCGACGATGAGCAGGCTCTTGCCGCTCTCGGCGATCTTGCCGAGGATCGGGAGGAACTCCTTCGCGCTCGAGATCTTCTTCTCGTGGATGAGCACATAGCAGTCCTCGAGCACGCACTCCATGTTGGCGGCGTTCGTGACGAAGTGCGGGCTGAGGTAGCCCTTGTCGAACTGCATGCCCTCGAGGAGCGACACATGCGTGTCGAGGCTCTTGCCCTCCTCGACCGTGATCACGCCGTCCTTGCCGACCTTGTCCATGGCCTCGGCGATGATCTTGCCGATCTCCATGTCCTGGTTCGCCGAGCACGCGCCGACCTGCGCGATCTCCTTCGAATCGGAGACCTTCTTCGACATGCGGCGGAGCTCGTCGATGACGGCGACCACGGCCTTGTCGATGCCGCGCTTCACCGAGTTCGCGTTGGCGCCCGCGGTGATGTTGCGCAGGCCCTCCTGGAAGATGGCCTCGGCGTACACGGTCGCGGTGGTGGTGCCGTCGCCCGCGTCCTTCGACGCCTTCGACGCGACTTCCTTCACCATCTGCGCGCCCATGTTCTCATAGGGGTCCTCAAGCTCGATCTCCTTGGCGACGGTCACGCCGTCCTTGGTGACGGTCGGGGCGCCGAAGGACTTCTCGAGGACGACCACGCGGCCCGACGGGCCGAGGGTGACCTTGACGGCCTTCGCGAGCTTCTGGACGCCGCGGAGGATGCGCTCGCGCGCGTCGTTGTCGTATGCGATCTGCTTTGCTGCCATGGTGTGCTTCTTTCTGTGTGGCGCGTTGGCGCGATTGATGTGCTATCCGATCTCCACCCAGGCCACGCGTTCGGAGTCGACGATGTAGACATGCGACCCGTCGGTGACCTTGACGAGCCCGTCGGACTCCTCGGGAATCAGCATGGCCCTCTTCACGATGCAGCTCGACGCGTGGTCGAACTCGATGCGGAGGTCGCGCTGGCCGTTGAGCTCGCGGAACGCGAGCCGGAGGACGCTGGGTGTCATGCTCATGGTGTCATGCTCATGCGTGCCTCGCGTCAGTCGATGACGCCGAGGATGTCCTCCTCGGTCATGATGAGGTAGGCCTCGCCGTCGATCTTGATCTCGGTGCCCGCGTACGAGCTGAAGATCACGCTGTCGCCCTTCTTGACGGTGAACGGCGTGAGCTTTCCGTTGTCCTTGCTGAGGTGACCATTGCCGAGGGCGATGGCTTCTCCTTGCTCGACTCGGGAAGGAAGATGCCGCTTTCGGTCTTGGTGGCGGCTTCGTCGCGCTTCACGAGGATCTTGTCGCCGAGTGGACGGAACTTCATGTGTTTCTCCTTCGCTGGACTGATGGAATCTTGGTCTCTCTCACTCTGACACCGCATCCGACTCCGACTTCGGCGCGGCTGTTGGCTTGGGGGCGCGTGGCTCGCTCAGGCGGCGGGCCAGTGGTCGCGGTAGTGGCGCCGCACGACCCGCTCGAGGGCCTGCAGCATGGATTCGATTGGCACAGGGTCGTCGAGCACCGTGAAGGCGCCCTCGCGGAGCGCCTCGGCGAGCGTGCGCGCGCTCTCCGACGGGTCGGCCTGGCGCGGGCGCACGACGATCGTCGGCGGCGGCTGGTCGAGGCGCTTCAGGAGCTGGAGGACGCGCGGACCCGCGGGGGCCGAGCGCGTGCCCGCGTTCGGGGCGTGGCCGTGCATCGGAATCGAAAGATCGATGACCGCGATGTGGACCTGGGCGCGTCGGATCACATCCGACGCCTCGTCGCCGCTCTCGGCGCGCCAGCAGTCGATGCCGATCCGATCAAGGATGGGCGGCAGCTGGTCGGCGAAGGCATGCTCGCGCCACCCGCCGTAGGTCAGCAGCAGGTTCAGCCGACGCGACGGCGAGCGGCCCGACCGCGGGGCGGCGGCAGGGTCGCTTGGGTCGGGGCTGTGCAGGCGAAGTCGCATCGGGCGTCTCGAGGGCGGGCGCGGATGCAACGGGTGTGCCAGCGGGGTTCGGGCCCGGGGCGGGTGGGCTACACGGACCTAGATGCGAGATAGACACGCAAAGCCATTTCACACAAATGGTTACGGCAGCAAAGCTCGAGCGGAACCCGCACGCACATGCCGCCGCCGACTGCGGGATTCCGCCGCCGCACGCGTGATCGTCTGCCAAGTTGGCACACCTTCTCCCCAAGCCAGCAACCGCGATCCGATACCGTTTCCGCTCGGCGCAAGCAGCACGGCTGCCGCGCCGCCCCGTTCGCACCCCTAGGGCCGACCGCCCTGCAACCCCACGAAGACCCATGGCTGTCCGCATCGCCGACCTGTTCAAGAACCACGCCTCCTACCTCGGCTCGACCGTCACGGTGCAGGGCTGGGTGCGCACGCGCCGCGACTCGAAGGCGGGCATCTCGTTCGTCGCAGTGTCCGACGGCTCGTGCTTCGACGCCGTGCAGGCGGTCGTGCCCAACACGGTCGCGAACTACGAGGCCGAGGTCCTCAAGCTCACCGCAGGCTGCTCGGTCGAGGTGACGGGCACCGCGGTCGCGAGCCAGGGCAAGGGCCAGTCGGTCGAGATCCAGGCCGAGTCGATCAAGGTCCACGGCCTCGTCGACGACCCCGACACCTACCCGATCTCGCCGAAGCAGCACTCGTTCGAGTACCTGCGCGAGGTCGCGCACCTGCGCGCGCGCACGAACACCTTCGGTGCCGTGGCGCGCGTGCGGCATTGCCTCGCGATGGCGGTGCACCGCTTCTTCCACGAGAACGGCTTCCTGTGGGTCCACACGCCCATCATCACGGGCAGCGACTGCGAGGGCGCGGGCCAGATGTTCCGCGTGTCGACGCTCGACTTCATGAACATGCCGAAGACGCCCGAGGGCAAGATCGACTACTCGCAGGACTTCTTCGGGCGCGAGACGAACCTCACCGTGTCGGGCCAGCTCAATGTCGAGACCTGGTGCATGGCGTTGTCGAAGGTCTACACCTTCGGGCCGACCTTCCGCGCCGAGAACTCGAACACCTCGCGGCACCTCGCCGAGTTCTGGATGATCGAGCCCGAGATCGCGTTCGCCGACCTGCATGTCGACGCGAAGCTTGCCGAGGAACTGCTCAAGTCCATGTTCAAGGCGCTGCTCGCCGAGCGCATGGACGACATGAAGTTCTTCGCCGAGCGCATCGACAAGGGCTGCATCGAGCGGCTCGAGAAGTTCGTGAGCGCCGACTTCGCGAAGCTCGACTACACCGACGCCATCGCCGCGCTCGAGGACGCCGTGCGGAAGGGCGTGAAGTTCGAGTACCCCGTCCATTGGGGCATCGACATGCAGAGCGAGCATGAGCGCTGGCTGACCGAGACCTACATCGGTCGCCCCGTCGCCGTGATGAACTATCCGAAGGACATCAAGGCGTTCTACATGCGCCAGAACGACGACGGAAAGACCGTCGCCGCGATGGACATCCTCGCGCCAGGGATCGGCGAGATCGTCGGCGGCTCGCAGCGCGAGGAGCGGCTCGAGCGGCTCGACGCGCGCATGGACGAGATGGGCCTGCACAAGGCCGACTACTGGTGGTACCGCGACCTGCGCCGCTATGGCACGGTGCCGCACGCGGGCTTCGGCCTTGGCTTCGAGCGCGCGATCATCTACGCGACGGGCATGGCGAACATCCGCGATGTGATTCCGTTCCCACGCACGCCGAAGAGCGCGAGCTTCTGAGCGGCGCGCGCGGCGCTTGGCGCCATCGCCCTGCTACGCTCTCCGCATGGCGTTCACCTGCAACATCGACCAGCGCGGCAAGACGATCCGTCTCTTCATCGGCGCGTTTCTCGAGACGATCGGCATCCTGCTCGGCGTGCTCTGGTTCTTCGAGGTCGTGCCGAGCTGGGCCATCTACCCAGCGGCCGCGATTTGGATTTCGGGCATCTTTGTGATCTTCGAGGCGGTCGTCGGCTGGTGCGCGGTTCGGGCGATGGGGTTCAAGACGCCGTTCTGACAAGCATAGTTGATCTTGGTTGAAGGAAGCCGCAGGTCTTGGGATCATGCGGCCCATGTCGCTTGGACCGCCGACCGAGGAACTCACGAGGCTTGTGAACGCCGCCGTCGACGGCGATCGCGACGCCGCGTCGCGGGCGTGGCGCACGATCTACGACGATGTCCATGCGATGGCGGCGCGCGCCTGCGCAGTCGATGCGCAGCGTGCGGCGCTGCAGCCCACGCTCGTGGTGCATGAGCTCTTCCTCAAGATGTTCGGGCCCGAGATCGCGCGCGCGCCGTGGGACAACCGCCGCCACTTCTGGGGCTCGGTCGGCCGCGCCATGTCGCAGTACCTCGTCGATCTCTCGCGGCATGAGCGCGCCGCGCGCAGGGGCGGAGGGCGGCCGCGCATCGACCTCGAGATCGCGGCGGGCGAACTCGCCGATGCCGAGCGGGCGCTGAGCGCCAGCGCCTCCGAGGCGCTCGAGGCGCTCGACCGCCTCGAGGCGCTGTCGCCCGAGACCGCGCAGGTGGCGCGCCTGCGCTTCCTCACGGGCCTTTCGATCGAGCAGACGGCGGCGGCGCTCGAGATTTCGCCGCGGACCGTCAGCAAACGGTGGAACTTCGCACAGGCGTGGCTTCGCCGTGCGATCGACGAGGCCGCCTGACGCATGGAGAACATGGACATCGAGCCGAACAACGCGAACGACGGCGCCGACGCGCGTGCACTCCATGCGCGCATCGAGGAGCTCTTCGAGTCGGTGCGTTCGCTGCCGCAGGCCGCGCGTGAAGAGCGCATCGATGCGGCGGCCGTCTCCGACGAGATACGCCGCGAGGTGCGCTCGCTGCTCCGCTACGACCGCGAGGCGACTCCGACGATCGGCGGAGGCGCCCGCCTCTCGGTCGATCCGAAGACTCTGATCGGCACGCGCGCGGGCGGGTTCACCATCCGATCGTTCCTCGGGTCGGGCGGCATGGGGCTGGTGTTCGAGGCCGAGCAGGATCTCCCCACGCGTCGCGTCGCCCTCAAGGTGCTGCACGAATCGTTCACGCGGCCCGCGCTGCTCGCGCGCTTTCGCCGCGAATCCGAGTTCCTCGCGCGGCTCGACCACCCGAACATCGCGCGCGTGATCGCCGCGGGCACGATGCGCTTCGGCGAGAGCGACGACCACCCGTACTTCGCGATGGAGCTCGTCGAGGGCGGCCGTGCGATCAACCGCTGGGCCTCGGAGGCGCGCGCGTCGCACCGCGACATCGCGCGCGTGTTCGCCGAGGCGTGCGACGCGGTCGGACACGGTCACCGCCGCGGCGTCGTACACCTCGACATCAAGCCAGGCAACCTGCTTGTGTCGTCGGAAGGCGTCGCGCGCGTGATCGACTACGGCATCGCGCGCTCGATCGGCGACGGCTCGGCCGACGGCACATTCGTCGGCACGCCGCAGTACATGGCGCCCGAGCAGTTCAGGCGCGCGGCGGGCGAGCCCGATTCGCGAAGCGATGTGTATTCGCTCGGACTCGTGCTGTACGAACTGCTCGCAGGCGTGCTGCCGTACTCGACGGAGGGTGCGTCGACGGCCGATGCCGCGCGAATCGCGGAGGAAGCCGCGATCGTCGACCCGCGGAGGCTCGACTCCGCGATTCCTGCGGGCCTGGCCGCGATCGCCATGAAGTGCCTCGCGCACGACCGCGAGGCGCGCTACGGCACCGCAGCCGAGATCGCGGACGACCTGCGCCGATGGCTCGCGGGCGACGCGTTGGTGGCGAATCCGGAAAACAGCGCGCAGACCCTTCTCCGCGTCATCTGCAGGTACCCCATCGCGACGACGGTGATCGTGCTCGGCCTGCTTGCGACGCTCGGGTCGGCGGTGGTCGCTGGCCGCTCCGCCGTCAAGGCGAACGACGCGGCGCTGCTCGCCCATCGGGAGTCGAATCGCGCGCTCCAGCGCGCCGCCTCGGCCGCCGCCCGCGCAGGAGACCCTGCCGACGCGGTGCGGCTGCTCGATCGCATCGACCCCGCCATGCGCGGTTGGGAGGCCCGCCACCTCGAGGCGTCCCTCGCGCGGCACGAACTGCTTGCGCTCGTCCGCGCCGAGATCCTGCGGGTGAGCCGCATCGCGGCAACCGAAGAGGTCGCCTGCGGCATCACGAGCGGCTATGTGATCGTCGTCGATCCGAAGCGGCCCGAGCCATACGAGCTGTACGACCTTCGGTCGTTCGTTCGCGACGGCGAGAAGCCGTACTTCAACGCCATCACTGCGTCGCCTGATGGACGAACGATCTTCGCCGCGCTCTCGGGCACGCAGATCGTCGCGATCGACCGACCGACACGCGAGATCCGTCTCATCGACAAGAACCGCGAGATCGGATGGTGTCGGGCGCTCGAGACATCGCTCCTCGTGTTCAACCACGAAGGTTTCCAGATGCTCGACTTCACGACGGGCGCGCCGCTCATGGCGCCCGTCGAACCGATGATCTCCGTCGACTTCAGCATCTCGGCGGACAACCGCTCGCTGCTCGGCTCGGCACCCGACGGCTCGCTCGTCATGCTCGACATCGACGAGGCCGCGCACCGCATCTCCCGACGCTGGTCGACGCCGTCGAGATCGCAGTACTCGCGTGCACACGCGATGGCACCCGATGGATCGGCCGCGGTCGTGACATGGCGCGACGGGGCGATCAGCCTGCTCCGCGGAACCGACGGTACGACGCTCCTCGAGACCGATCTGCCCGGAGGATCGGTCTACGACATTGCCGTGACGCCCGATGGGCGACTCGCGGTGGCAAGCTCATGGACAAGCGATCTGCGCGTGATCGACATCGACCGCCTCGAGATCGTGGACAGGATCGGCACGAAGAGCCACATCTGGGACATCGACTTCGACCGTGCGGGCACGCGCGTCTATGGGCGCTGCATCGTGTCCGCGAGCGATTGGCCGATGAATCTGCGCGACAGCGAGTGGCTTGCGGCGTACTCGCTCGAGAAGAGCGCCTCGCAACGCGATGCCGCGGTCGGTAGCGATCTCACCACCGCGAACTGCGCGGCGGGTTCGCACCGCGTCGTCGGCGCGTCGCGCGACGGCTCGCTCTACGAGATCGACACGCGTTCGGGTGCATCGCGGCTCGTTGCGAAGATCGACGGCCTGCCGCGCAGCATCGACAACGATCGCGAGTCGCTGCTCGTCGGGTTCGCGGATGGAAGCGTGGCGCGCCTCGACCGCGCTGCCGACGGCACCTATGCGCCTCGCTGGCGGACGCCCGTCTTCGCGGGCGACGCGAGTGCACTCGCATGGTCGCCCGACGCGCGTCACATCGCCTGCGGCGGCGGGTCGATCGCCTGCGCCATGCTCGACGCAGAGTCAGGTGCAGCCGTCTGGAAGTCCGAGCTTCCGCAAGGGCGCGCGGGCCCCGACCGCCGTCGGGTGCGGCGGCCGCTGTTCCTCGATCGTGGTGCGACCGTCACCTTCTTCTGCACAGCCACGCACGCGCAGCAACCTGTGTTCAGGGTCCGCGACGGCGCGACGGTGGGCGAGTATCTGCGCGAAGGCGGCGAAGGCGAATGGTTCGCCGGGCTTCCAGGCAGCGACGCGATGGTCGCCATCAACATGACGGGCGAACTGCTCGTCTATCAGCGCGGGCAGCCTGTGCAGTACTTCCCGGGAAGCCGCAACGGCGGCATCACCGCGACCTCGCCCGACGGCTCGCGCATCGTGCAGGCCGCGCGCGACGGGACCTTCCGCGTGTTCGACACCGAGTCGAAGGAAGAGCTGCTCCAGCTCGAGCTGCCCGCGGGCTACCCGATCGCGATCTCGGTCGACGGCGGCTCGGACGAGATCTCGGTGCTCACCTCGCGCGGAACCCTGCGGACTTGGAGCACCCGCACACCACCTGCGTCGGTTCCCCGCCCGGGCCGCGGGCAGGTCGAACCGTAGGCGCGGCGCGCGCGGCGGCTCGCATAGACTCGCCGCTTCATGCAGGGCGGCCAGACCGGCACAACCCCACCACCACAGAGCGCGCGCGACGGCCTGCGCACGGTGCTGCGCCTTGCGGCGGGCGAACGCTCGAACCTCGCGTTTGCGGCGGCCGCGCTGCTCGTGTCGGCGCTCTTCCTGTACGCCGCGCCGCTCGTGCCGCAGAGCGTGTTCGACCTCGTGCTTGGCGATGCGGCGAAGGCCTCGGGGCTTTCGCGCACGGTCGTCGGCTGGCTCGGCGGAGTCGACGCGGTGACGGCCGAGCTCTGGCGGCCCGCCGCCGTCATGGTGGCGTGCGCCGTCCTTTCGGGCGCGATGCTGCATGTCAAGACGCGGCTCGCCGCGGGCGCCGCCGAGCGCGTCGCGCGGCGCACGCGCGACCGCATGTACGACCATGTGCAGCGCCTGCCGAACGCCACGCTCGACCAGCTGCCGTCGGGCGACCTCGTGCAGCGCTGCACGAGCGACATCGAGACGATGCGCCTCTTCCTCGCGAACCAGGCGCCCGAGATCTGCCGCGCGGTGTTCATGCTGCTCATTCCGCTGCCGATCATGGCGGCGCTCGACTGGCGCATGGCGCTCGCGTCGATCGTGTGCGTGCCCGCGATGCTCTGGTTCACCGCGGCGAACTTCCGCCGCATGGGGCCGTCGTTCGCCGCGAAGGAGACGGCCGAAGGCCGCATGACGACGAATGTCACCGAGAACCTGACGGGCATCCGCACGGTGCGGGCCTTCGGGCGCGCCGACCATGAGAATGCGCGTTTCGCCGCAAGTTCCGCGGCGTTCCGCGACGCCGACGCGCGGCTCTTCCGCCTGTACGCAAACTTCTGGGCGGCCTCCGACCTCCTCTGCTTCGCGCAGCAGGTCATCGTGGTCGGGCTCGGCGCGTGGCTCCTCGCGAGCGGTTCGCTCGAGCTCGGCGCGTTCTTCTACTTCCTCACCGTCGTCGGCATGTTCATCTGGCCCGTGCGCATGCTTGGCCGCATGGTGGTCGAGTCGGGCAAGGCGCTCGCGGCGGTCGCGCGGCTCGACGAGATCCTCGCGAAGCCCGAGGAGCGCGACCTCGACCCGCGCGCGGCGGAGGCCACGCCGCTCGACGCACGGGCGGTGCACGGGCTTTCCGTGCGTTTCCGCGAGGTGCGCTTCGCGTACCGCGGCGGGCCCACCGTGCTCGACGAAGTCTCGTTCGAGCTTCGCGCGGGCGAGACGCTCGGCATCGTCGGGCCTTCGGGCGCGGGAAAGACCACGATCGTCCAGCTGCTGCTGCGGTTCCACGAGCCCGACGCAGGCGTCATCGAGGTCGACGGGCTCGACCTGCGGCGGGTTCCGCGCGCGTCGATCCGCGCGGCGGTCGGCACGGTGCTGCAGCAGCCGTTCCTCTACTCGAAGCGGCTGCGCGAGAACATCGTTGCCGCGGCGCGCGCCTCCGAGATGGAGCAGCACGACATCGAGGCAAGCGCGCAGATCGCGTGCGTGCACGACACGATCGCCTCGTTCCCCGAGGGCTACGACACCGTGGTCGGCGAGAAGGGCATGACGCTTTCGGGCGGGCAGCGCCAGCGCGTGGCCATCGCGCGCGCGCTCGTGTCGACGCCGCGGCTGCTGGTGCTCGACGACGCGCTGTCGGCGGTCGACGCGCACACCGAGACGGCGATTCTCGACGCGCTGCGCACGCGCCAGCGCGGGCAGTCGCGCGTCATCGTGTCGCACCGTCTGTCGGCGGTGATGGACGCCGACCGCGTCATCGTTCTCGAGGACGGGCGCATCACCCAGTCGGGCACGCACGACGATCTCGTCACGCAGCCTGGCCTCTATCGCACGCTCTGGGAGATCCAGCACGCAAGCGATCTCGAGCCGGAGGCCGCCGATGTCTGAGGTCGAGCGGCACGACGATTCGCGGGCGCGTTTCTCGCTGCGCGTCTGGCGACCCGTGGTCGTACGCGCGCTTGCGCACCGTGGGCCGCTCGCCGCACTCCTCGGCGGCGGCATCATGGTCGCGGCGATCGAGACGGCGCTTCCGAGCATGGTGGGGCGCATCGTCGACGAGGCCGCGCGCGGCGGCGATGCGCGGCTTGCGGGGCTTCTGGCGATCTACGCATCGGTGTTCGTCTTCTTCGCGGGCGGCGTGTGGCTGTTCATCGCGGGCGCAGGAGGCGTGGCCACGCGCACCGCCGACAGGCTGCGGCGCGACTGCTTCGCGAAGCTCCAGTCGCTCGAGCCCGCGTACTTCGATGTGCGCCCCACGGGCTGGCTCGTGTCGCGCCTCACCGCCGACTGCTCGAAGGTGTCGGGCATGCTGCCGTGGGTGTTCCTCGACTTCGCGTGGTGCACGGCGATCCTCACGGGCGTGACCGTGGTGATGTTCTGGACCGACGCGCGGCTTGCGCTGTGGGCGCTTGCGGCGGTGCCTGCGATGGCGGTGGTGAGCGCGGTGTTCCAGCGCTACCTGATCCGCGCAGGCCGCGAGGCGCGCCGCGTGTCGAGCGCGATGACGGCGTCGTACGGCGAGATGCTGCTCGGCGCGCGCACCACGAAGACGCTCGTGCGCGAGGAGGCGAATCTCGCCGAATTCCAGCGGCTTTCGGCCGAGATGAACCACTGGGCGATGCGCAGCGCGCTCCTCTCGAGCGTGTACATGCCGCTCATCGCATCGCTTGCGGCGCTTGGTGCCGCGCTCGTCCTCTGGCAGGGCGCGGGCAGCGTGCTCGCCAGGGAAGGCATCACGCTCGGCACGCTGATCGCGTTCATGCAGTACGCCGCGCTCTTCGCGCAACCCGTGCAGGAGCTTGCGCAGCGGTTCGCCGACATCCTGAACGCCTCGAGCGCCGCCGAGCGCATCGCGTCGCTGCTTGCGACCGAGCCCACGATCGCCGACACCGCCGCCGTGCGCGCGCCCGCGCAGGACACGATGCACGAACTCCGCTTCGAGCATGTCGGCTTCGCGTACCGCAAGGGCGTGCCCGTGCTCGAGGACTTCTCGCTCGTCGCGCAGCGCGGTCAGACGATCGCACTCGTCGGCGCGACGGGCGGCGGCAAGAGCACGATCGTCTCGCTTGCGACGCGCTTCTACGAGCCGACGAGCGGCCGCATCGCGATCGACGGCGTCGACTACCGCGAGATCCCGCTCGCCTGGCTCGTCGAGCGGATCGGCATCGTGCCGCAGGTTGCGCATCTCTTCGCGGGCACCGTGCGCGAGAACATCCGCTACGGCCGGCTCGAGGCGACCGACGCCGAGGTCGAGGCCGCCGCGCGGCGCGTGAAGGCGCACGGGTTCATCGCCGCGCTCGAGCATGGCTACGACACCGAGGTCGGCGAGGGCGGCGAGCGTCTGTCGACGGGCCAGCGCCAGCTCGTCGCGCTCGCGCGCGCGGTGCTGCGCGACCCGCAGATCCTCGTCATGGACGAGGCGACGAGCTCGGTCGACACCGCCACCGAGCAGCTCGTGCAGGCGGGCGTCGAGGAGGTGCTCAAGGGGCGCATCTCCTTCGTGATCGCACACCGGCTCAGCACGATCCGGCGCGCCGACCTCATCCTCGTCATCGAGAAGGGCCGCATCGCCGAGCAGGGCACGCACCGCGAGCTGTTCGCGCGGCGCGGCCGCTACTGGGAGCTCTGCACGAGCCAGCTTGCGGCCGAGCGCGAGCGCTCGCTCCTTCAACTGAAGGACGCGAAGGAAAGCGCCACCGTCGCATCGATCGTCGGCGAGCCCGACGACGAGTGAGCGCTACCAGCCTCGCGCCTGACGCAGCGAGACGAGACCGAGATTCTTGCGCACATGCCAGTACTTCTTCTCGAGCCACGGGCGGTGGTTGAGCTGGAAGCGCTCGCGCATGCGGTCGGCGTAGGCGTCGACCTCGATCGACGCAGGGTGGACGAGCGGAAACCCGATCTTCCCGCACGGCATGTTGGCCCACGGCGAGCCCTTGGCCGTGTGCGTCGCGTTCTCGCCGAAGCCCGTGTTCGTGATCAGGTTCGTGCGCGGCAGCACGCACACGCCGTCGTGCAGGAAGTGCGCGTAGGTGAACTGGAACGCCCACGCGGGCGCGTTCGCGCCGTGCGACGCGGGCCAGTCGAACTTGCGGCTCCAGCCTGCGACGCTCGGCCCGCCAAGCCCGCGCGACGCGAGCCCCTTCGGCCCGAACTCCGCGCGCCAGCCGCTGATGTCGAACCGATACCGCTGCCACGCGCGCCGCCACGAGGCCCAGCCCGCAGGCGTGAAGAGCCGCGAGTACGAGTACGACTCGCGCTGCTCGGGTCGCTCGCGCGCGTGGCGGGTGCCGAGCACGCTCATCACGCGCTCGTCGGAGGCGTGGCGCTCGAGCACCTCGGCGCAGAACGGCAGGAAATCGGGCGCGGGCTCGCAGTCGTCCTCGAGCACCACCCCGCGCTCCTCATGCTCGAAGAACCACGAGATGGCCCCCGACATCGCGCGGCCGCACCCCTGGTTCGACTCGAGGAACCGCTCGCGGACCTCGCATGTCCACGGCGGGTTGCGCAGCATGTCGCGCACGGCCTGCACGCGGTCGCCTTCGCCCGCGACCGACGCGCGCGGCCCGTCGCACGCGACATACAGCCTGCGCGGCGCAAGCGGCGCCAATCTGCGCAGCACACCCTCGAGGGTGTCGGTGCGGTTGAACGCGGTCAGCAGGACTGGTGGCGTCTCGGGTCGCATCGGCGCGTGCGTGAGGCGCATTTTGTAGCAGACGCAAGCCGTGGCCGCGCGTAGACCTCCAGAAGCCGAACGCGCCGCTGCCCGCGTGAGTTTGCGGACAACGGCGCGAACCGTTCCAGGCTTGCTGCGCGGCTCAGTTGCTGCACGCACCCCAGTGGCCGAGAAGGATCGCGAGATCCGAGCCGCCCACGCCAGGGTTCGAGTCGATCTCCGCCTGGCCGACCGTGCCCCAGTGGCTGAGCAGGAAGGCGAGGTCCGCGCCGTCGACGAGCAGGTCGCCGTTGTAGTCGGGGCAGCGCGGGGTGGGGTTCACCACGATCACGCCGCCCATGCTGCCGTTCTGCGGGCAGCTCGACTCGGAGAAGTAGTAGACATCGAGGCCGAACGCCTCCGCGGGGATGGTCCACTCGAACGAGGGGTTGAGCGAGTTCAGTTCGGCGCGGAACACATCGTCGGGCACGCAGGCGATGCCGCAGGTCACGGTGTGGTTGCCGCCCGTCCACTCGAAGCGCACGGTCTCGCCCACCGAAAGGTTGACCGAGTTCGGCGAGAAGGCGTTGCCCTGCTGGCGGACGACGGCGTCGCCTGCACTGGCCGCGACTGCAGCGATTCCTGCGGCGACGGTGGCGATGGCAACGACGAGAGTGCGGTTCTTGGAGTTCATCTTTTGATCCTTCCTGAGTTGTGGCACGCGCGGTCGCGTGCGTGTCTTTCTTGGAGCCTCATGGTTCGCAGGCGTGTTCGCGAAGTCCTTGGGGCGTAGGCCCCGTTCGGCGCGCGCTCACGAGGCTTCCGCGGCT
>JAJTGK010000103.1 GCA_021297815.1 Planctomycetaceae bacterium | reverse complement strand
CCCTCATGGCGGGCCTGTCGGCGTCCACCACGGTGCTCGCAGGCGGCACCGATGGCGCCCTGCGTCTCTTCCCCGCGAACTATGCGACGGGCGTCAGCCGCGATGGCTCCGTCGTTGTCCTCAACGACGCCGTGCAGTACTTCTACTGGACCGAGAAGACCGATGTCGTTCCGATCGGCGGCATCGCGCCCGGCTACCAGGGCGCGGGCGGTTCGGGCGATGTGTCGAGCGACGGACTGCGCATCGGCTTCACCATGCTCAACCCCGACACGGGGAAGACCGAGGGCGCGATCTACGACCGCGAGCTCGAGAGCGTGATCCCGATCGGCAACTTCGGAGCGTCGTGCGACATCAGCGCGACCAGCTGCTGGGGCATCTCGGGCGACGGCAACCGCGTCGTCGGCCTCGGCTGGCAGGCCGCCTGCGCCGCGATCGGCATCTCGTGGAGCGTGTCGTCGGGCCTGACGACGCTGCCGTCGTCGTACATCTACGAGCCGAACCGCGCGAACGGCTGCGACTTCACGGGCAACACCGTGGTGGGTTGGCAGTCGACCTACACGGGCGAATGGTTCGGCTGCATCTGGCGCAACGGCGTGCAGACCGTGCTTTCAGGCCCGAACAACCTGCGCTTGGGCGAGGCCTCGGCGTGCACGGCTGACGGACAGTGGGTGGTTGGGCTTGGCCGGTACTCGGAAAGCCCCGCATGGCGTTGGAGTGATGCGAGCGGCTACGCGGCGCTGCCGCCTTCGCCGATCAGCGGCTACCGCGCCTACGCGACCGACATCAGCGACGACGGTTCGCGCATCGCGATGTTCTACCGCGCGGGCCCGCCCGCGACGAGCGGCGAAGGCTACCTGTGGATCGACGGCACGCTGCACGAGCTCGAGACCTACGCGCGCGAGCAGGGCGTCGACATCCCCGCGGATGTGCGGCTCTCGCTGCCGCTTGCGATCTCAGGCGACGGATACACGATCGTCGGCACGGGGCGCACCGCGTTCGGAACCCGCGTGTTCATCCTGAACCTGCCGCGGCCGGCGCCGTCGTGCCCGACCGACATCGATGGAAGCGGCGACACGGGTGCGAGCGACCTCGCGCTCGTTCTCGGCGCGTGGGGCACGGCGAATGCGAACGCCGACCTGAACGGCGACGGCCTTGTGGGCGCGGCGGACCTCTCGCTCGTCCTCGGCGCGTGGGGCGCGTGCCCCTGACTCGCTAGAGTGGGCGGCATGAAGCCGTCGGCGAAGTTCAGCCCGTACTCGCGCAAGTCGTTCCTGGCCACGGTGCCCGCGGAGCAGCGCGCGCTGGCCGAGCGGCTCTGCGCGCTGCTCGAGGCGGCGTTCGCGACGAAGGACATCGCGGTGTACTCGGGTTTTCCGATCGTGGTGCGCGACATGGAGTGGATCGCGGGTTTCGCGATGCGCAAGTCGGGGCCCGTCGCCTACTGCTGCTCGCCTGCGACGCTCGCCGAGATGGGCGCCGAGCTCAAGCCGTACATGTCGGGCAAGTCGTGCATCGCGGTGAAGCCGCGCAAGGGCGAGAGCATCGACGCGGTGCTTGCGCTCGTGGCGCGCGCGTTCAAGGTGGCGTCGCGGCACGGCGGCATGATCTCGAAGGCCGACCGTCGCGCGCGTGAACGCGCGCGGGCCGCCGATTCAAAGTCGCCAGCGCCAAAGCCGCGCAGGCCTTCGCGCGCTTCACGGTCTACGCGCCATGGCGAGGCCGCAGCCTCCGTGCCCGTCTCGAAACCGCAGAAGCGGGCTCGTCGCGGCAGGAGCGCCTGAGTCGAGCGTGCATGCGAAGCCGCACCGCACGGTGCTCAGGCGCAGCCGCTCTTGCAGACGCTCGCGCGATTCCACGGAGCGACGGCGAGGAGGTTGGCCAGGCCGCAGAATCCCGTCGCCCCCGCGACGAGCAGCCCGCAGCCCATGAACGCGGGCAGCGCCAGGAACCACGGGTTCACGAACGCGCCGAGCGCGGTGCCCGCGACGACGCCGAGGCCGATCACGAGCTGGGTCTGCTGCATCACGCTGAGCCGCGGGCGCGACTGGTCGAAGACCGTCGGAAGGCCTGCGTCGCGCCATGCCTCGATGCCGCCGCGGATGTTGAGGATCTCCATGCCGCTGTCACGGAGGCTCGCGCAGCGCGCCACCGCATCGGCGCCGCGTCGGCCGGACTTGCAGTGGATGAGCACGCGCCGCGCGCCAAGCGACGCGATCTTCGCGGCGGTGACTTGCGCAAGTGGCACGAGCCGCGCACCGTGGATCCTTTCGCGCGCATGCTCGTCGGGCTCGCGGACATCGACCAGGATCGCCTCGTCGCGCGAGAGCAGCGCGCTTGCCGCGGCAGGCGCGATCTCGGGGGTGGTGGCGGGCGCGGTCGTGCTGGTGGTCATGGTCGTCATGGGTGGAGTCCGTTCCGGGTGCTCGGCGAGGCCGTGCTTCGATTCATCTTGCTCGCGGCGGCTGTCGTGGGGGTTCACGCCTTCGCGAGAGAAGGCTGCGTGTGCCGCGCATACGCGCCGTATCCGCCCGCCATGTTCGTCACGGTGAAGCCGTGGCGCTCGAGCAGCGCGCAGGCGCGCGCGCTGCGCACGCCGCCCTGGCAGTGGACGAGGAGCTCGCGCGCGCGGGGCAGTTCCCCCAGTCGCGAGCGCAGGCGGGTGTGCGCGGCGTTGAGGGCGCCGTCGATCGCGCCGTTGGCGAACTCCGCCGCGCGGCGCACATCGAGGACGAACGGCTGGCGCGCATCGATGTAGGTGCGTGCGTCTGCCGCCGCGATTTCTGCGGTCGTGATGGTCCGCCCGCCCGCCGCCGAGATCTCTGCGAAGCGCGCCGCGTCGAACCAGCCGACGACCTTGTCGAGGCCGATGCGCACGAGGTCGCGCACGGCTTCCTCGACCCGCGCAGGCTCGATGATGAGGACGATCTCCTCGCCCTCGTCGACGAACGATCCCGCGTCGGCGTTGAACGAGTTCGCAAGCGGCGCGAACAGCGAGCCCGCGAGATGCGCGTCGCGGAAGCTGCTCCACGCGCGGGTGTCGATGACTGCGGTGCGCTTCGTGTCGAGCCGCGCGACCTCCGCAGCGCTCATCTCGCGCGGCTTCGGCAGCGCGCCCAGCACCGCGGGGCCCATCTTGTTGTCGCGCTTCATGCGCGCGAAGTAGAGCGGCGGCTCGGGCTGCCCATCGAGGATGAAGTCGACGAAGCCCTGCTCGGTCGCCGCGGCGCGCAGCGCGGGGTTGAAGCGCCGCTCGTAGCCGACCGTCGTCTGCGGCACCGCGCCAAGCGCCTTGCCGCACGCGCTGCCCGCGCCGTGGCCAGGCCACACCTGCAGCCAGTCGGGCCACGACTCGGTGCGCTTCACCGTGTGGTAGAGCCTGTGCGCCGAGGGATCGGCCTTGCCCGCGATGCCCGCGGCGCTCTCGAGGAGGTCGGGTCGCCCGAGATCGCCGACGAACAGGTAGTCGCCTGTCGCCACGCCCATCGGCTCGGTCGCGCCGCCGCCACGGTCGGTGACCATGAAGCAGAGGTGCTCGGGCGTGTGTCCAGGAGTGTGCACCGCGCGGAACTCGATGTTGCCCACCTTGAAGGTGTCGCCATCCTTCAGGAGCACCGCGTCGTAGTGCCCACCGAGCGACTTCTTGTCGAGCCAGTGGTACTTCCAGTCGGCGTCGCCCTCGTCGGACACATAGACGCGCGCGCCCTTCTCGGCGAACTCGCGGCCGCCCGAGAGGAAGTCGGCGTGGATGTGCGTCTCGGCCACCGCGACGATGCGCAGGCCGTTTGCGGCGGCGATCTTCTCGTAGCGGTCGATGTCGCGCTCGGGGTCGATCACGATCGCCTCGCCCGACTTCTGGCAACCGATCAGGTATGCGGCCTCGGCAAGCTTCTCGTCGTAGATCTGGCGGAAGAACATGGTCGCTCCTTCGGGCGGCGGCGGGCCGCGGGCGTGCTCGGAGGCCGCGCGTGCGCGCAGGGATTCGTCGCGCGCAAGATTGTGGCGCGAGCCGCAGGAAACTGGGGTGGAAACGGTCCCCGAACCTCAGCGGAGGCGCGGCGGCGCGTCGTGCAGGTCGGTTCCGAGGCAGTAGGTGAAGCCGCGCTGCACCGCGAAGGCGCCCGTGCGGCCCGTGAAGTCCATCGCGAGCATGCCGACCTGGTAGCTCTCGGGGTTCGGGTTGCGCGCCACGATGCGCTCGATCGCCGCCTCGCAGGCCTGCTGCGGCGTCGCGCCCGCGCGCATCGCCTCGACCGCGAGGTGTGCGCCAAGGGTGCGCAGCACCGTTTCGCCAAGACCCGTGCAGATCGCGCCGCCGACAGGGGCGTCGACGAAGATTCCCGCACCGATGATGGGGGAGTCGCCCACGCGGCCGTGCATCTTGTAGGCGAGGCCGCTCGTGGTCGAGGCCGCGGCCATCTCGCCACGCGCGTCGAGCGCAAGCATCGAGATGGTGTCGTGGTTCTCGATGTTGATCTTCGGTGCGTAGCGGCGCTCGGCGAGCCACGCGCGCCACTCTTCCTCGGCCTTCGGGGTGAGTGCGGGCGGACGGACCTCGATGCCGCACTCGCGCGCGAACTGTTCGGCGCCCGCGCCCACGAGCAGCACATGCGGGGTGCGGTCGCGCACGAGCCGAGCCAGCGCGACGGGGTGCGCGACGCCCTGCACGAACGCCACGCAGCCCGCGCGTCCGTCGCCCGTCATCACGGCGGCGTCGAGCGTGACGCGGCCCTCGCGGTCGGGGCGCGAGCCGAGGCCGACGGTCATGTCGGGGCAGTCGAGCTCTACCACCATGCATCCCGCTTCGACCGCATCGAGCGCGCTGCCACCACGCGCGAGGACCTCGATCGCCTTGCGGTTGGCGGGAAGGCCGTGGTTCCAGGTCGAGAGGACAAGTGGCGTGGTGGAGGCGGCTGCGGCGGGGGAAGTCATCGGGTCCTGCAGCGGTGAGGCTTGGCGCGGCGCGCACCCCGCGGCGAGGCCCGCAAGCGCGGCGGCGCAGGCGGCGCGGCGCGAGATTCGGAGGCGGTCGGCCGCGCGGTCGGAAGAATCGGGGTGTTTTGGTTCGGTTCGGCGCACGGGTAGGAAGCTGTGAAGGATTTCACAGCCGCAATTCTCTCTGTCTCTTGATTGATGTTATCAGACATGCATCTTCAGAGCGAATTCGGTTGCGCGCCGCTTCGAAAATCTTCAGATTCGGTCTCATTCGCGTTTGCGCCCTGCAATTCCGCCCCCATCTTCCGTAAGTCCCTGAATAGGGCGGACTGCCATGGGTGTGTACCCACGGCGCCAATCCCAGGTCCGTTTGTGAAACGGTGTCCGTCTTCCTAGTGAAGGAAAGGTAGAGAAGCATGCTGAAGAATCGTCTTGCGAAGCACTTCGCCGCGGCTGCCGCCGCGACCGTCGTTGCGGGTGCTGCCAACGCGGCCGTCGTCGCGTGGGAGAACTGCAACCTCGTCATCCCCGCCAACATCGACGGCCTCTACATCAATGTCGAGGCCCGCACGAGCGGCTCCGCCGGCTCGGTTGTCGCTGGATGGGACATCAACCCCTACTCGGCCACCACGCTCACCTGGTTCAACGCCACGGGCACGGGCATGATGCGCTATCCGGGCGTCACCACGGGTTCGGCCGGCAACCTCGCCGACGGCACCGTCGTCGGCGTGTCGGGTTCGTTCGGTACGGGCGCGGTCACCGTGGGCTCGGCCCCCGGCAACTGGGTGCTCAACTCGGTGAACAAGTTCGGCTTCCGCTTCGTCGCCGCTGACGGTGGCACGAAGTACGGCTGGGGCACCTTCTCGATCGGCGCGTCGATCTCGGGCGCTGACCGCACGATCACGAACCTCTACTACGAGGATTCGGGCGCTTCGATCACGATCCCGGCCCCGGGCGCGATCGCGCTGCTCGGCCTCGCCGGCCTCGCTGGCCGTCGTCGTCGCTGAACCACGCGACAAGTAGCCGACGGCCCCCTCGCCGATCGGTTGCAGCGCAGCGTGGGTAGGAACCAGGGCGAAAGCCTTGCGTCCACGCAGAGCGGGCCTCAAGTCCTCGCTTGAGACGATTCAGTACAAGCATCCTGCAGGCGGCCCGAAAGGGCCGCCTGCGGTGCTTTTCGGCTTTGCTACGCTCCGCCCATGCCCGCAGGGAACGCGCAGCGTCTGCTCATCGTCGGCTGGGATGCCGCGGACTGGATCCTCATCGACCGTCTGTTCGCGCAGGGCAGGATGCCGAACCTGCGGCGGCTGGTCGACGCGGGCGCGCGGGCGGACCTCTCGACGCTCGAGCCGAAGCTCTCGCCGCTCCTCTGGAGTTCGATCGCGACGGGCAAGACCGCCGACAAGCATGGCATCCTGAACTTCGTGGAGCCGAAGCCCGACGGCAGCGGGCTGCAGGTGTCGTCGAGCACCTCGCGCAAGACGAAGGCGCTGTGGAACATCCTGTCGCAGGCGGGGCGGCTGGTGCATGTCGTCGGGTGGTACGCGTCGCACCCCGCGGAGCCTGTCGCGGGAGTCGTGGTGAGCAACCTGGTGCAGGAGGGCGAGCCTGCGTCGGAATCGGCCGCGTGGCCGATGCCTGCGGGGGTCGTGCATCCCGCGGATCTGTCGCCCGAGGTCGCGGCGGCGCGCGTGCGCGCGAGGGCGTTTCCGCGGGAGTCGCTGCGCATGCTGCTGCCCAAGGTCGACGAGATCGGGGTGGGAGAGGCGCGCGTCGTGACCTTGACGAAGCTGATGGCGTACGCGGCGACCATCGAGGCGAGCGCGCATGTCGCCATGAACCGCGGCGCGTGGGATGCGACGATGGTGTTCTTCGACGCGATCGACACGGTCGGGCACCACTTCATGCAGTATGTGGCGCCGCGCATGGCGCATGTGACCGAGCGCGAGCAGCGGCTGTTCGGCGGCGTGATGGAGCGCGTGTACGAGTGGCACGACGCGTGCCTCGGGCGGCTGCTCGAGACGGCGGGAGCGGGGACGACGGTGCTGCTGCTGAGCGACCATGGTTTCCACAGCGATCATCTGCGGCCGAACCTGTCGGACCTGCCGCCCGAGCGGCGCATGGAGCTCGAGTCGAGCTGGCACAGGCCGCAGGGCGTGCTGGTGATGTCGGGGCCTGGCGTCAGGCGTGGCGCGGAGATCGCGTCGCCGAACATCCTCGACCTTGCGCCCACGGCGCTCGCGTTGCTTGGGCTGCCCGCGGGTGCCGATCAGGATGGGCGCGTGCTTGCCGAGGCGATCGAGTGCGAGGCGCCTGCGCGCATCGCCTCGTGGGACGAGGTCGCGGGCGAGGCGGGGCTGCACCCGCCCGAGATGCGGCAGGATCCGTTCGAGGCGGCGGATGCGCTGAAGCAGCTCGTCGACCTCGGCTACATGGCGGCGCTGCCCGAGGATGTGCAGGGGCAGCTCGACCTCGTGCGGCGTGAGAGCGGGTTCAACCTAGGCGTGGCGCTGATGTCGCGGCGCAGGAATGCCGAGGCGGTTGTGCATTTCGAGCGGTTGGTCGCCGAGCGGCCGGCGGAGAGCCGCTATGCGCTGTGCCTCGCGAACTGTCTCGTGGCGGTCGGCAGGCACGCCGACGCGGCGGCTGCGGCCGAGGCGCTGCTTGCGCATGAGCCCGCGAACATCGAGGCGAAGCTGCTGCGTGCGGCGGCGTTGGCGCTCTCGGGCGATGTGGCGCGGGCGAACGAGGTGCTGCGGCCGATCGAGGCGATCGCGGCGTCGCGGCCCGACATCGCGCTTGGGCTTGCGAATGTGCTCGCGGTGGCGGGGAGGTTCGCCGATGCGCGGCGCGCGTACGAGGGCGCGGTGGCGCGCAACGCGCGCGAGACGATGGCGCATGTGGGGCTCGCGCGATGCCAGTTGGCGTGCGGCGGGTTCGAGGAGGCGGCGGGCCACGCGCTTGATGCGCTTGAGATCTCGCAGGCGGTTCCCGAGGCGCACTTGATCCTCGGGGCGGCGCTGGCGTGGTACGGCGACCTTGAGAACGCGCGGACGAGCCTGGGGTTCGCGGTTGCGCATGGCGGTGGGCATGCGGACGCGCATCGCTGGCTGGCGCTGGTCGCCGAGAAGCTCGGTGATCGCGCGGGCGCCGAGGCGGCGCGTGCGCGGGTGGCGGAGGCGATCGCGCAGGGCGGTGTGTCGCCGCGCGGCGATCCGTTTGGCCCGGCGGAGTTCGCACGGAAGCATGGGCTGCACGCGGTGTAGGTGGACCGTCGGGCGAAGCCCGACGCATCGTGCCGAGATCGTGGGATCCTGCGACCCAGTGGCTTCGCACTGGGCACCCGCCGCGCGGGGCGCGGCGGCGTCTTGCGTGGTTCGGAGAGTTCGTCTGGAAACCACCCGAACCGCCGTCGGGCGGAGCCCGACGGGTGCCCAGTCCGCAGGCACTGGGTCGCCCCGTTCAACGCTCTCGCGAGGGCGCGCGCGAAGCGCGGTCCTTCATCATGTCGATCCCGAGGACCGTCGGGCGAAGCCCGACGCATCGTGCCGAGATCGTGGGATCTTGCGACCCAGTGGCTTCGCACTGGGCACCCGCCGCGCGGGGCGCGGCGGCGTCGTGCGTGGTTCGGAGAGTTCGTGTGGAAACCACCCGAATCGCCGTCGGGCGGAGCCCGACGGGTGCCCAGTCCGCAGGCACTGGGTCGCCCCGTTTCCGAGTCTCGCGAGGGCGCGCGCGAAGCGCGGTC
>JAJTGK010000102.1 GCA_021297815.1 Planctomycetaceae bacterium | reverse complement strand
CCTGCGCGGTATAGTCCGACCCTTTCCCGCAGGAGCCCGCCCATGGCCGCGAAGTCGCCCGCCCGTCCGTCGAAGTCCGCCTCGAAGAAGCAGTCCAGGAAGTCGTCGGCCAGCGCGGCCGTGAACAGCAGCGTCGGCATCGGCCAGCGCTGCGAGACCGACTCGATGGGCGAGATGTTCGTGCCCGCCGATGCGCTCTTCGGCGCGACGACCCAGCGCGCGGTGCTCAACTTCCCCGTGTCGTTCCGCCCCGTGCCGCAGGCGCAGATCGAGGCGCACATCCTGCTCAAGAAGTGCTGCGCCGAGGCGAACGCGGATCTCGGTGGTCTTGCCAATGACAAGGCCGCCGCGATCGCGGCCGCCTGCGATCAGCTGCTCTCCGAACTCGCGACGCCCGCACCCGAGGGCGAGCGGCATCCGCTCATGCGCCACTTCCCGATCGATGTCTTCCAGACGGGCTCGGGCACCTCGACCAACATGAATGTGAACGAGGTCGTGGCGAATGTCGCCAGCCAGCGCGCGGGCAAGGCGATCGGCTCGAAGGACCCCGTTCATCCGAACGACCATGTGAACTATGGGCAGAGCTCGAACGACACCTTCCCGTCGAGCATGCAGATCGCGGGCGCGCTGCGCATCTCGCAGCGGCTCGTGCCCGCGCTCGAGCGCCTGGCGCAGTCGCTCGAGGCGCGCGCCAAGCAGTGGGACAAGGTCGTCAAGATCGGCCGCACCCACCTGATGGACGCGACGCCGATCCGCCTCGGGCAGGAGTTCGGCGGCTACGCGGCCGCGGTGCGGCTCGGCATCGCGCGCGCGAAGGCGGCGTCGGCGGCGCTCGCGGGCAACATGCCGATCGGCGGCACCGCGGTCGGCACGGGCATCAACGCGCACCCGAAGTTCGGCCGCACGGTGTGCGCGCGCCTGACCAAGGCGACGGGCGTGAAGTTCGCCGAGGCGAAGAACCACTTCGAGGCGCAGGCCACGCGCGACTGCGTGGTCGAGGCGCACGGCCACCTGAAGACGATCGCCGTGAGCCTGACCAAGATCGCCAACGACATCCGCTGGCTCGGCTCGGGCCCGCGCTGCGGCCTCTTCGAGCTGTCGCTGCCCGCCACGCAGCCAGGGTCGTCGATCATGCCAGGCAAGGTCAACCCCGTGATCTGCGAGAGCGTGATGATGGTCGCGTGCCAGGTCGTGGGCAACGATGCGGCGATCACCATGGGCGGCCTCGGCGGCGTGGGCTCGCTGCTCGAGCTCAATGTGGCGATGCCTGTGATCGGCGAGCGGCTCGTCGAGTCGGTCGACCTCCTCGCGAACGCGTCGGTCATGTTCTGCGAGCGCTGCCTCGACGGGCTCGTGCTGAACGAGGCCGAGGCGACGGGCACCGTCGAGAAGAGCCTGATGATGTGCACCTCGCTCGCGCCTGTGATCGGCTACGACGCCGCCGCGAAGGTCGCGAAGGAAGCCTTCAAGTCGGGCGAGACGGTGCGGCAGTATGTGCTGCGCCACAAGCTCGTCGAGCCGAAGCAGCTCGAGAAGCTGCTCAACGCCACCGCGATGACCAAGCCGGGCGGCAAGGGCCCTGGCGGCGGTTGATGTCGCGCCAGGGGCGGGTCAGTAGACCTCGAGCATGCACCGGTGCGTCGGCCGCACGCGGCGCTTGATCTCGTCGGTGGTCCACTCGGCGGGGGGCTTGCCCGACAGTTCGTCGGCGACCTTGGTGAAGCCGTCGATGCCGCGGCGGGCGAGCATCTGGAAGACGCCGACCTGCATGCCCGCGAGGCCGCACATGTAGACGAGGGTGCGCGGGGAGTGCAGGAGGTCCAGCGGGCCGCCCATCTGCTCGAGCTGGCGGTCGATGAAGTGGTGCACATACTCGCCCTTGCGCTGCGTGCCGTCGCCACCGAGGCGCATTTCGCGCGAGATGACGGGGTGATAGCGGAAGTTCGCGTGCCGTTTGGCCAAGTCGGTCAGGAAGTCGTCGTACAGGAGGTCGGTCGAATAGGGCGACCCCATGACGAGCTCGATGCGGCTCTCGCAGCGCCGCCAGTGTGCGGCGGCGGGGGTGCCCGCGGGCGGCCCGACGAGGAGCTCCATCAGGAACCCGCGGAACGGCGCGATGCCCGTCCCCGTGGCAAGGAAGAGATAGTCGTGCTTCGACGGGTCCTCGGGCAGCAGGAAGCGCTTGCCGTTCGGCCCCGACACCTGCACGGCGTCGCCCGCCTTCCTGTCGCAAAGCCAGTTGGAACAGACGCCAAGGAAGAGCGCGTGGTCGCTGGGGTCGTCGCCCGCCTTCTGCGGCTCACGCTCGGCGATCACACGCTTCGGGGTGGTGGCGATCACGCGGCCATGGCCGTCCTCGCCCCACGACGGACTCGCGAGCGAGTAGAGCCGCACCTTGTGGGGCTTGCCCGCCGCATCGGTGCCGTCGGCGACGACGCCGAAGCTCTGCCCCGCGCGGAACGACCCCTCGAGCGGTGTACCCGACACATCGATCTCGACATGGCGGATGAACGACGCGCTCTTTCCCTTCATGCAGAGGCGCGAGCCGTGGATGCGCGCGGCGACAGGCGCGTTCGGCATCGCGACATGCATCTTCGCGTCGGGCAGGATGGGCTCGGTCGGGTCGTGCGCAGGCTCGGTGTCGGCGGCGGACATGGGTCGAATGTAGCACTTCCCGCGGCGCCTCGACACGCGGCGAGCGCGGTCGGCGCGCGCCACGAAATCGCTGCAGGACTTCGCGGTGCGCAGCCGATCTTCTGCTACAACGCCTGCGCACGCGACCGTCGCGCCGCGCGCACTCCGACAACTCTTCAGGACCTGCTGTTCCCCATGGACTCCTTCCGCATTCAGGGTGGCCGTCGGCTTGCTGGCCGTATCCAGATCGAGGGTTCGAAGAACGCCGCGCTTCCGCTGATGGCGGCGGCGCTGTGCACCGACGGCGAGCTCACGCTGCGCAATGTGCCGTGCCTCTCCGACATCTCGAACATGGGCAGGCTGCTGCGCACGCTCGGCGTCGAGATGGACGGCGACTGCGGCACCGTGCGCATGCGCGTCGCCGACCCGAACCAGGTCCATGCCCACTACGACATCGTGAAGACGATGCGCGCGTCGATCTGCGTGCTTGGCCCGATGCTGGCGCGCCGCCGCCGCGTCTCGATCGCCATGCCCGGCGGCTGCGCCTTTGGCTCGCGGCCGATCGACCTCCACCTGCGGGGCATGCAGGCGCTCGGCGCGAAGATCGAGCTGAACGGCGGCGACATCATCGCGACCGCCCCCGAGGGCCTGAAGGGCGCGACGATCTTCCTCGGCGGCCCGAACGGCTCGACCGTGCTCGGCACCGCGAATGTGATGACCGCAGCCACCCTCGCCAAGGGCCGCACCGTGATCGAGTGCGCCGCCTGCGAGCCCGAGGTCGTCGACCTCGCGCTGCTCCTCAACAAGATGGGTGCGCGCATCCAGGGCGCGGGCGGGCCGCGGCTCGTGATCGACGGAGTCGAGAGCCTCGGCTCGGCCGACCACACCGTGATTCCCGACCGCATCGTCGCGGGCACCTACGCGGTGGCCGCCGCGGTGACCAACGGCGATGTCACGCTCGAGGAGTTCCCCATCGACTGCATGATGTCGGTCGTCGACCGCTTCAACGAGATCGGCGTGCACCTGCAGGTGGTCGACGGCTTCGACGACCTCATGCACGCGACCGTGCGCGTGACCAGCGACCGCACGCTGCGGCCGACCACGATCACCACGCAGCCGCACCCGGGCTTCCCGACCGACCTGCAGGCGCAGTTCATGACGCTGCTCTGCCTTGCGAACGGCAACTCGATCATCACCGAGAAGATCTACCCCGAGCGCTTCATGCATGTCGCCGAGCTCGCGCGCATGGGCGCCGAGATCCACCGCCAGGGACCGACCTGCGTGATCTCGGGCGGTGCACCGCTGAAGGGCGCGCCCGTGATGGCGAGCGACCTGCGTGCGAGCGCGAGCCTGGTGCTCGCGGGCCTCGTTGCCGAGGGCACGACCGAGGTGTCGCGCATCTACCACCTCGACCGCGGCTACACGCGCATGGAAGAGCAGCTCAATGTGCTCGGCGCGAGCATCGAGCGCGTGCGTCAGACCGCGGGCAGCCCCGCGGGCGAGCCTGCGATGGCCTCGAGCGAGGGTTGAGCGGCGAAGCCGCGATTCGAGATCGCTGAAATCCGAGACCAACGAAGTCCAGGCGGCCCTTCACGGGGCCGCCTGTGTTTTTCGCGCGCTACCCGAGCAGCCCGTGCAGCACCACTGCGCTCGCGATGCTCACATTCAGGCTCGGCGGATCGTCGGCAAGCGCCTCGGCCAGCTCGCCGCCTGGCGCAAGCATGGGGATGCGCACGACCGCGTCGGCAATGTCGAGCACCGCGCGCGACACGCCGTCCTGCTCGGCGCCGAAGACGACGATCGCCTTCGCAGGCGGGGTGAAGCGCGACAGATTGACGGCATTCGGCGCGTCTTCGGCGGCCACGATCGCGTAGCCGCGCTCGCGCCGCAGGCGGTCGAGGCACGAGGGCCATTCGCCGTCGCGCGCGCGGGCCCACGGCAGGTTCAGCGCGCGGCCCATCGACACGCGCAGCGTCTTTCGCAGGAACGGGTCGCTGGCGCGCGGCGAAAGCAGCACGCCGCGCGCGCCGAAGCTCGCGGCGTTGCGGAAGATCGCGCCCACATTGTCGGTCTGCGTGATGCCGTCGAGCGCGACGAGCACATCGCGCGCGGGTGCCCGCCCGCGCAGCAGCGCGAGGTCGAGCTCCGCCACCGTGCCGTCGTCATGCCGCACGCCGAGCGCGATCGCGCCCGAGTGCATCGTGTAGCCCGTGATCTCGTGCAGCGCGCGCTCGTCGGCGCAGCGGTAGACGGGAAGCGCGGGGAACTCGCGCAGGATGTCGGCCAGCCGCTCCGCGCTGTCGGGCGTGACGAGGAGCGCGTGCGGCTCGAGCACGGGTGGCATCGGGTGCGCGCGCCGACGCACCGCGGCGGTCAGGTAGCGGCGCACCACGCGCTCGCTCTCGATCGCGTGCAGGCCGAGCGTGCCGCGCAGCTCGCGGTCGCGCACGCCGCGGAACGGCTCGAGACGCGCGTCGCCCGTCTCGATGTCGATCAGGTTGATCGCCGCGCCCGCCATCGCGTCACGACGCGCCGCCGACCATCAGCTCGTTCGTCTCGTACCGCTGGCAGGCGCTGAGCAGCTGCTCGACCTGCGCGTGCGGCGGCACCGCCATCAGGCGGCGTCGCAGCGCGGTGACCGTCTTGAACTCGCGGTCGGACATGAGCAGGTGCTCCTTGCGCGTGCCGCTCGCCGCGAGGTTGATCGCAGGGAAGATGCGCTTCTCGGAGATGGAGCGGTCGAGGATGAGCTCCATGTTGCCCGTGCCCTTGAACTCCTCGAAGATCATCTGGTCGGCGCGCGAACCCGTGTCGACGAGGCAGGTGGCGATGATCGTCAGCGATCCGCCCTCCTCGCACTTGCGCGCGGCGCCGAAGAGCTGCTTCGGCACCTCGAGCGCGCGCGAGTCGAGGCCGCCCGACATCGTGCGGCCCGACGAGCCGTACTTGCGGCTGTTGTTGAACGCGCGCCCGAGCCGCGTGAGCGAATCGAGCAGCACGACGACATCCTTGCCCGCCTCGACCATGCGCTTCGCGCGCTCGATGGCCAGGATGCCGAGCGCGAGGTGGCGGTCGAGGTCCTGGTCGTTCGAGCTCGCAAGCACCTGCGCGGGCACATTGCGCTTGAAGTCGGTGACCTCCTCGGGCCGCTCGTCGATGAGGAGCGCCACGAGCTCGACATGCGGGTGGTTGCGCTTGATGCCGAACGCGATGTTCTGCAGGAGCATCGTCTTGCCCGCCTTGGGCGGCGCGACGATGAGGCCGCGCGTGCCGAAGCCGATCGGGCAGAAGAGGTCGATCAGGCGGCACGATGGCGGGCAGCCCTTGTACTCAAGCGTGATGCGCGGCTGCGGATCGAGCGGCGTGTAGTCGGCGAAGGCCTTGCGGCTCGCATACTCCTCGGGCGGCACGCCTTCGATCGAGATGATGCGCTCGACGGTCGGCTTCTCGGTGCGCGGCCCGCGGCGACGGCGCTTCGTCTTGCGCAGGCGCGCTTCGGCCACGATGCGCTGCGCGGGGCGCAGCGGGTACTGCTCGGCAAGCTGGATCGGAACCCACGGGTCGTTCGGCGACTCGATCAGGCCGTCGCCGAACTGGCGGATGCGGCCCTCGGCGTTGCCCGACCACTCGAGCACGCCCTCGCACTCGAACGGGGGCGAAAGCGGCTGCTGCGGTTGACCGCCGTGCGCGGGTGCGCCGCCGCGGTGGTCGCCGCCCGACTCGTCGTCGCCGTCCTCGCCGTCCTCACCGTCGAAGTCTTCGCCTTCGTCGTCGGAATCCTGCGGGCGCGGGTGCTGGCGCTGCTGCTGGCCGTGCTGCTGCTGCTGCGGGTGCTGGCCGTGCTGCGGCTGGCCGTTCGGATTGTTCGGGTCGAACTGCCCGCCACCCCGACGACGGCGCCTGCGGCGGCGGCGCCTGCGACGGCGACCACCCTCGCCAGGCTCGCCTTCCTGCTGGGAGCCCACCTGGCCGGGCTCGCCGCCCGAGCCGGCAGACTCTCCGCCGCGGTTGCCTTGAGTTCCGACCGGGCCACCGTTGCGTGCCGCGTCGAACGACTCGCGCGAGGGGCGTTCCTCGTTGAACGAAGTCGGCTCGGCCTGCTCCATGCGCTGCATGGGCGCGGCGGTGGGCCGCACGAAGTCGGGGCCTCGCTTCACCTCGATGATCGGAGTCTCGACGAACGCGGGGCGGAGTTCGGGCGCGGGTGCCGAGACGGGCGCCGCCGCAGTCTGCACGACCGACTTCGTCGACTTCCTGACGGGCTTCTTCGGAGCGCTCTCGGCGGTCTTCTTCGCGGTCGTCTTCGCGGTCTTCTCCGCGGCCTTCTGCGCAGTCTTTTTCGCAGTGGGCTTGGCAGCAGCGGCCTTGGCGGGTGCGGCCTTCGCAGGGGCGGGCTTCGACACCACCTTCTTGGCAACCTTCTTGGCGGCGGGCTTCTCGGCCTTCTTCGTCGAAGCGGCCTTCTTGGCGGTGACCTTCTTCGTCACCTTGGAAGCCTTCTTCGCGGAGTCCTTCTCGGGTCGGTCTTTCGCGGGCATAGGAACAGCCAAGGGTGGGGGGCGCCCGAGCGGCTCGCGTGCCGTGCACGAGCACGGCGGACGGTCCTTCAGCTACGCCAGCGTTGCGCGGAGGCCTGCATGCGGGTGTGGAGGGTGCTCGGCGCGGGCCAGAAGGCTCCGCAGGCCGACGGTTCGGGAGCGCGACGCGCTCTCCCGGACTCCGTTCGCGTGGGCATCGGCGTCGGGGCGGTCCGCCTCCGACCCGCGTAGTCAATCAGAGGGCCCAAACGCTGTCAAGTCAGCGGCTTGCGAGGGCGACCGCGACCCGCGCGCCGACCTGGGCGTTGTGGACGAGCACCGCGAGGTTCGTCGCCAGCGAAACGCCGCCCGTGGCCGCCGCCACGGCCGAAAGCAGGACGGGGGTGACCTCGGGACCCGAGACGCCTCGCCGCGCGCATTCCGCCAGGCCCTGCGCGATCGCCGACTCCATGAGTTCGACGGGGAGGGCATCGGCGGCGGGCGGCGGCACGCAGAGCAGCATGCCGCGCTCGGGGTAGAAGTGCTGGTGTGCCGCGAAGATCGCGGCGGCCGAGGCCGCGTCGCGCGCTTCGCCGCTCGTGCGGAGCGCGGGGGTTCCGTTCGAGAGGAAGAGGGGGAAGTGGGCGGTTCCGAACCCGACCGTGGGCACGCCGAGCGTGTCGAGGATCTCGAGCGTCGCGGGCAGGTCGAGGATCGACTTCGCGCCCGCCGTCACGACCATGGTGCCGCCGTCGCGGATCTCGACGAGGTCGGCCGAGATGTCGGGGCGTTCGGCGTAGCCGCGGTGCACGCCGCCGATGCCGCCCGTCGCGAACACGCGAATGCGCGCAGGTGCCGCCATGCGGCACGCGAGGATCGTGCCCGCGACCGTCGTGCCGCCGCTGGCGCCGTCGACGCACGCGCTCGGCACATCGCGCGACGAGATCTTTCGCACCTCGCGCATCGCGGCGAGTTCGTCGACCTCGGCGTCGGTCAGGCCGATCACGAGCCTTCCGCGCAGCATGCCCACCGTCGCGGGCACCGCGCCCTCGGCGCGCACCGCGGCGGCGAGCGCGCGGCCGAGCGCCGCGTTTGCCGCGCGGCCGACGAACGCATCGCGCACCGACGCATGCACCGCGTCGAAATGCCGCGGCGCCTTCGCGATCGGTTCGCGCGGAAGCCCGTGCGTGACCGCCGCCGTCTCGAGCGCCACCACGGGCTGCCCCGCGGCAAGCGCGTCGCGGACCTCGGGAGCGATGCGGACGAAGTCGTTCATCGGTTGCCGCCGTTCATCCGTGGCGTTTCGCGCCGCGCGTCAGCGTCGGCCCGTGCGCACGCGGCCACCGAGGCGGCGGCCAGGCAGCGCCGTGGGCACGATGCCGTCGGGGAACATGTTCGGGTCGACGGCCTGCACCGCGGGAACCTCGGGGCCTGCGCTGCGGTTGCGCGCGGTCTGCGCGTCCTCGCGGCGCTGTAGTCGGTGCGCGGGATCTCGACATTCGCGAGCATCTCGATGTTCGTGAGCAGGTCGCCCTGGTCGGGCACCACGAAGCTCCACGCCACGCCCTTGCGGCCCGCGCGCGCGGTGCGGCCGATGCGGTGGATGTAGACCTCGGGGTCCTCGGGCATGTCGTAGTTCACGACATGCGTGATGTCGTCGACATCGAGGCCGCGCGCGGCCAGATCGCTCGCGACGAGCACCGACAGGTCGCCCTCGCGCAGCTTCTCCATGACCTTGTCGCGCTTCTTCTGATACATGTCGCCATGCATCGCGTGCGCGTCGATCTTGTTCCTGTTCAGGAACTCGGTCACCTCGTCGACCGCGCGCTTCGTGCGGCAGAAGACGACGGCCAGATGCGGCTGCTCCTTCTTCAGGAGGTGGAGCAGCAGGCGGCGCTTGTCCCAGCGCTCGACCGTGAAGTAGCTCTGCTTGACCTGCGAGACCGTCAGGCTCTTCTCGAAGGTGACGATCTTCTCGGGGTCCTTCATGTAGCTTCGCGCGAGCTTCTCGATCTCGGGCGAGATCGTGGCCGACACGAAGATGGTCTGGGGCGTCTTCCGCAGCTTGCCGAGGATCTTGCGGATGTCGTCGCGGAAGCCGATGTCGAGCATGCGGTCGACTTCGTCGAGGATCGCGAAGCGGAACTCGGCGAACGGCAGGATGTTCCGCTCGGCGAGGTCCATCACGCGGCCTGGCGTGCCCACGATGATCGGGGGGTTCTTCTTGAGCAGGGTGACCTGCTTGTCGATCGGCTGGCCGCCGTAGACGGCGACGGTCTGGACCTTCGCGAAGCCGCCGAGCTCCTGGAGCTCCTTGGCGACCTGGATGGCGAGCTCGCGGGTCGGCACGAGGACGAGCGCCGAGAAGCGCGCCTCGGGGTCGAGCATCTGGAGCAGCGGAAGGCCGAACGCGGCGGTCTTGCCCGTGCCGGTCTTCGCCTGGCCGAGGACATCCTTGCCCGCGAGCGCCGCGGGGATGAGCGCCGCCTGGATGCGGGTCGGATGGCGGAAGCCGCGGGCGGTCAGCCCCTCGAGGACGGCGGAGGTGAGGCCGAGGTCGGCGAAGGTCTTGTCGAGTACGAATGTTTCGGGTGACGCAGTGTCCATGGACTCTTTCGGTGCGGCGACTCAGGCTTCAGGAAGGGTGATGGTAGGGGCTTTCGGAAGTCGATACAAATGCGCAGGTCCTGAGGCCCCACGGGAGTTGGCCGTCGCAGGACCCCACGCGGCCGATTCTCGGCCCACGGGCGCGGAGCCAGGCAGGACGCCATGCAAGACACGAGCCTCCTCGAGTTCGACCTCTCGGCGATCGACCACAACATGTCGGTGGTGCGCGGGCTTGTGGGCGCGTCGACGCAGCTCTGTCCGATCGTGAAGGCCGACGCGTACGGGCTCGGCATCTCGCGTGTCGCGCGCAGGCTTGTCGCCGCGGGCGCCGACATGCTGGCCGTGTACTCGCTGCGTCAGGCGATCGAGGCGGCCTCGGCGCTCAACACGCAGACGCCCGTCCTCGTCCTCATGCCCGTCACCACGCTGCCGCGCGAGGACGAGCTCGTGCGGCTCATGCTTGCGGGGCAGCTGCATCTCGTCGTGCACGACGAGGCGAACCTCGCGGCGCTCGACGCGTGCGCGACCGCGCTCGGCGTGCGCCTGCCCGTGCATGTCGAGGTCGATGTCGGCATGAGCCGCGGCGGCGCACGGCCCGAGGAGGCCTCGCGCATCATCCGTGAGATCGCGTCGCACCCGTTGCTGCGGCTTGCGGGCGTGTTCGCGCACTTCTCGAACTCGCGCGCCGATGCCGCGCTCACCGCGCGCCAGGCCGAGGCGTACGACCTCGTCGTGACCGCGAACCGCCGCTACATGCCCGACGACTGCCTCGAGCATGTCGCAAGCACCTACGCGCTCGCGCGCGACCGCGGATACCACCGCACGATGGTGCGCTTCGGGCTCGCGTGGCTCGGCTACGGGCTCGAGGAGCTCGAGTCGCCTGCGCCGCTGCTTGCGCCTGGTGAACTCCATCCCGTCGCGCGCTGGACGAGCTCGGTGGTGCAGGCGAAGTCGATTCCCGCGGGCACGCCCGTCGGCTACGGCTCGCGCTGGATCGCCGACCGCGCGTCGACGATCGCGCTCGTGCCCGTCGGCTACTCCGACGGCTACCCCGTCCCGCGCGCGGGTGGCGCCGCGCCGCAGTTCGTCGGGCTTCGCTCGCCGCACGGCGCGTGGGTGCATGCGCCCGTCGTCGGTGCGGTGAACATGGACCAGATCACGGTCGATGTGACGGGTTTCTTCGAGGGCGACCCGCACGCGTGGATCGGAAGCGAGGTCGAGCTGGTCGCGCGCGAGCATGGCGCGCCGAACAGCCTGCCGCAGCTTGCGGCGGCGAGCGGCATGATTCCGCACGAGCTCCTGACGCGGCTGAATCCGCGCATTCCGCGCGCGACGGTCTCGACGCAGGTCATCGATGTCGCGTCGCACCTCGAGGCCGAGCAGCCTCGTGCGGGCTTTGCGGCGGGCTGAATCGCAGCGATTGCGGCGAATCCGCATCGTTCCCATTGCGCGAAGGCCGCGCGTGGAAGACGCTTCACGCATGTCGCTTGCCGAGCGCAACATCGAGCCGCGCCGCGGGAAGCCGATCGTCGTGATCATCGGCGGCGGCATCGCAGGGTCGGTCGCGGCCTGCGCGCTCGCGGGCGAGGGTGCGCGCGTCGTCCTCTTCGAGCCGCGCGCGTCGGGGGCGCCGCGCCGCGCGAAGTGCTGCGGGCATTGCCTGAGCGCGCGCTCGCGTGCGCCGCTTGCGGCGTTCGGGCTCGACGGCCTGGTGCGCGCGCATGCGACGGGCGAGCTGACGCGCGCCGAGATCGTGGTGGGCGGTGCATGCGTCGTCGTGCCTTCGCGGGGCCTTGCGGTGCGCCGCGACACGCTCGACCCGGCGCTTCTCGACGAGGCGCGGGCGCGCGGCGTCGAGGTGCGCGGGTGTGCGGCCCGCATCGAAGGGTCCGACGGCATGGTGATCGCCGACGACGGCACGCGCCTTCCTGCGGATCTCGTCGTTGGTGCCGATGGCCTCGCGTCGCGCGTGGCGCGTGCAGCGGGGCTGGTCGACGCGTCCGAGCAGGGGCGCCGCTACGGCGTGTCGTTCGATGTCGAGGCCGCGCTGCCTGTCGAAGACGGCGTGGTGCGCATGTCGTTCATCGACGGCGGATACCTCGGGCTCGTGCGGCAAGGCCGCATCGTGCACGCAGGCATGCTCTTCGACGCAGGCACGGGCGCCGCCGAGGCGCTTGCGCGGTTCGCGGCCGAAGACCCCGTGCTCGCACGGCCCGAACTCGTCGCCGCGCTCGCGCAGGCGGCGGGCGCGGGGCCGATTCCGTTCCGCACGCTGGCGGCCGCGCGCGGGCGCGTCGTGCTTGTCGGCGACGCAGCGGGGTATGTCGAGCCGCTGTCGGGCGAGGGCATGACATGGGCGGTCGAGTCGGCCGCGGCGCTGGTCGACGCGGTGCGCGAATGCGGCGTCGGCCGCGCGGCGGCGCGCGCCTATCTCGTGCATCGCGAGCGCCGACTTCGGCCGACCGTCGTGCGTGCGCGCATGCTTGCGGCGCTGGC
>JAJTGK010000101.1 GCA_021297815.1 Planctomycetaceae bacterium | reverse complement strand
TTCTCAGAGATGATCGGGGGCATGTGGGGGCTTGGCGGCAATTCCGGGGGGCCCTGCGTGGTCCATGCGGACTTCGACGCGAACGGCACGCCCGACTACTTCATCGCGACATGGGGCGTGAGCAACGGAATCTGCATCAAGGGCCACGGAGGCGTGTTCGTGCTTTCCGATGCGAAGCGGCGCACCGCGCGCATCACGCCGTTCGACGGCGAGAACATGGAGTTCATCGATCACGACGGAAACGGGCGCGCCGAGATCCTCGTGCGCTCCCTCAAGTACGAGAGCAAGTGCCTCGACGGCCGCCCGCACAACTTCTGGGTCACGCAGCTGCTTGGGTTCCAGGATCTCGGGGTGGTCGATCTGCGCGAAGTCGATGTGATCCGCCACGGCGACTTCGTCGGGCGATTTCCGTTGATCGAGTGGTTCTCGCATGACCCGAAGCACCGCTTCCGCAAGCTGCTGAGCGAGGAACAGCGCGCCGAGATGGGCCGCTCTGGGTTTCCGCTCTACCGCCGCCGCTGAAGGGCGCGGACACAGGCTGTCAGCCGAGCCGATAGACGCGCCACGCGTTCCCGCCAAGGATTGCGGCCTGTTCGTCGGGCGAGAGTTCGGCCGCGAGCGCGGCGGACGCCTCGATCCACTGCGAAAGCCTGGCGGTCGCGAAGCACACGGGCCAGTTCGAGCCCCACATCATGCGCGTGGGGCCGAAGCAGGCGAGGCACCACTCGAACCACGGGCGCGCTTCGTCAGCGGTGAGCGCGCGGCCTGCGTTCTCGTACATCGCCGACCACTTCACCGCGATATTCGGGCACGACGCCACGCGCGCGACGAGCCGTTGCCACTCGTGCCGCATGGGCGAGCGCCAGCCGTCGCGGATCGGCGGGTTGCCGAGGTGATCGAGTACGAGAGGCGCATCGGGCGCGGCGCGCGCGCAGCGCTCGACGAGCGCGAGGTCGCTCCAGCGCACGCAGAAATCGAAGGAGAGCCCCTGCGCGCCCAGCGTGCGCAGGTCGCCGACGAAGCCCTCGCCGCCGAAGGGAAGGTCGCCCGCATGCAGCACGCGACGCGCGCCATGCACGCGCGCGATGTCGGACACGGCGCGAAGCTCCTCGGCAAACCCCGCGCGCCCAGGCTCGATGCACGCCACGCTGGCGAACGGCCGCGCCGACGCGCGGCCCCACTGCGCGAACGACTCGGCCTCGCGCACGCGGTCGGCCCCCGCCATATCGGCCTCGATGAACACGACTCCCCCGCCGACGCCGCCCTCGGCCGCGTAGCGCGATAGGTCGAACCTGCCCGCGAACTGCGGCGCCTGCGCGATCCACGGCGGCGCGAGCAGCGCGGTGTCCCACGCGTGCAGGTGCGCGTCGGTCCATGTCGACGGGTCGGCGGCGGTCGCGGCTCGACCACTACCTCACGCTCGGCCGCTCGGGCCTGCGCGTGTCGCCGCTCTGCCTCGGCACGATGACCTTCGGCCTCGAATGGGGCTTCGGCTGCGACGAACAGACCTCCGTCGCGATGATCTCACGCTACCTCGAGCGCGGCGGCAACTTCTTCGACGCGGCCAACATCTACACGAAGGGCCACAACGAGGTCATCCTCGGCGACTACTTCGCGTCGGGCCCTGGCCGCGGCCGCCGCGACCGCGTGGTCATCGCCACCAAGTTCGGCGGCAACATGTGGCCGGGCGACCCGAACGGCGGCGGCTCGAGCCGAAAGTCGATGTTCAACGCCGTCGAGCATTCGCTGCGCCGCCTGAAGACCGACTACATCGACCTCCTCTGGTGCCATTTCCAGGATGTGCACACGCCGATCGACGAGACGATGCAGTCGATCGACATCCTCGTGAAGCAGGGCAAGGTGCGCTACGGCGGCTTCAGCGACCACCCCGCGTGGGTGTGCGTGCAGGCCCAGTACGAGGCGGTGTTCCGCGGATGGACGCCGCTCATCGCGCTGCAGATCGAGTATTCGCTGCTCCAGCGCACGGTCGAGTACGACCTCATGCCCATGGCGCGGAAGTGCGGCCTCGGCGTCACGCCGTGGAGCCCGCTGCGCGGCGGCGTGCTCACGGGCAAGTTCACCCGCGAGAACTTGCCCAAGGACGACGGCTCCACGCGCGTGAAGAGCGACTCCAAGTACCTCGTCGAGTCGACCTTCGTGCTGCTCGACGCGCTGCGCGAGATCGCGGACTCGCACCGCGTCACGCCCGCGCAGGTGGCGCTGCGCTGGGTCATGGACCGCGCGGGCGTGACGAGCACGATCATCGGCGCGCGATCGCTTGGCCAGCTCGACGACAACCTCGCGGCATGCGCGCTGCGGCTCAGGCCCGAGGACACGCGCCGTCTCGACGCGCTCACCGAGCCGCCGCCCTGCTTCCCGCACGAGTTCATCAACCACCTGATTCCGAACACGATCCACGGCGGAACCCACATCAACGGTCGCGAGACGCAGCCATGGCCGCTCTCGCCGCAGGACGATTCCGAGCGCTGGTAGCCCGCATGCCCGAGCTGAATCTCGACGGTCTTGTCGGCCCGACCCACAACTATGCGGGCCTGTCGTACGGCAATGTGGCGAGCGCGCGCAACCAGGGCGCGGCGAGCGCGCCGCGTGGAGCCGTGCTCCAGGGGCTTGCCAAGATGGAGGCGGTCGCCGCGCTCGGCATCGTGCAGGGCGTGCTGCCGCCGCACGAGCGCCCGCACCTGCCCACGCTGCGCGCGCGGGGATTCTCGGGCAGCGACGCCGATGTGCTTTCGAAGGCCGCGAAGGAAGACCCCGTGCTGCTCGCGCGCGCCTCGAGCGCAAGCGCGATGTGGACGGCGAACGCCGCGACCGTGGTGCCTGCGGCTGACGCGAGCGACGGCCGTACGCACCTTGTGGTGGCGAACCTGCGCGAGATGGCGCACCGCGCGATCGAGCCGCCCGTGACCGCGCGCGCGCTGCGCGCCGTGTTTCCCGATCGCGCGCGCTTCGAGGTGCACGAGGCGCTGCCCGCCGACACGCGCGAGGACTACGGCGACGAAGGCGCCGCGAACCACACGCGCCTGACGCGCTCGGCGGCGAGCGGCGGCGAAGCGGAGGGCGTGCATTTCTTCGTGTACGGCGCGAGCGCCGAAAGCGCGCGGCGGCCTGCGAAGTTTCCCGCGCGCCAGACGCTCTCCGCCAGCGAGCGCGTCGCCGATCTCTCCATGCTCGGCCGCGCGCGCTGCGTGTTCACGCAGCAGAATGTCGACGCGATCGACGCGGGCGTGTTCCACAACGATGTGATCGCGGTCGGCAACGGAAACCTGCTGCTCTGCCACGAGCTCGCGTTCGAGGACCGCGAGGGCACGCACGCGATGCTGCGCAACACCGTCGGACCCGAGCTCGTCATCGCCGAGGTCTCGGCCGCCGAGATGCCGCTCGAGGACGCGGTGAGGAGCTACCTCTTCAACAGCCAGCTGCTCACGCTGCCCGACGCGTCGATGGCGCTCGTCGCACCGCTCGAATGCGCCGAGAACCCGCGCGTGAAGGCCGTGATCGACCGCCTGCTCGCCGACCCCGCGGTGCCGCTTGCGCGCGCGGTGTTCATGGATGTGCGCGAGAGCATGCGCAACGGCGGCGGCCCCGCCTGCCTGCGGCTGCGCGTGCCCGTGACCGAGCGCGACCTTGCCGCGATGAACCGCGCGGTGCTGGTGGATGCCGAGAAACTCTCCACGCTGCGCGCGTGGGCCACGCGGTTCTACCGCGAAGCGCTCCTGCCGACCGAACTCGCCGACCCGCTGCTCCTGCGCGAATCGCGCGATGCGCTCGACGAACTCACACGCATCCTGGCGCTTGGCCCGATCTACGACTTCCAGCGCTGAACGGGCGCGTATCCTCCGCCCATGCGCCGGATCCGCCTGCCGATCGTCCTCGTCTCGCTCCTTTCGCTTGTCGCCTGCGCGCTGAGGCGCGAGCCAGTGCCAGAGGTCACGCTCGCCGAGCGCGGCGCCACACAGCGCGCCGAACTGCGCGACGAGATGGTCGAGTCCACGCGCACGCTGCTCATGCGCGTCGCCCAGGAACGCGGCGACGAGCGCACGATCGATGTCCTTGTCCTCTCGGGCGGCGGCGACTACGGCGCGTTCGGCGCCGCGTTTCTGCGTGCATGGCGAGAACGCACTGGCGACGGCGCGATGCCCGAGTTCGACATGGTGTCGGGCGTCAGCACGGGTGCGCTCATCGCGCCGTTCGCGTTCCTCGGCACGCCCGAGGCCCTGGCGCAGTGCGAGCATCTCTACCGAAACCCGAAGCCCGACTGGGTGAAGGCGCGAGGGATCCTCGGACTGCTTCCCGACAACGCAAGCCTTGCGGAAGTCCCAGGCCTCGAACGCGAGCTGCGCCGCGAGATCGACGCGGCATTCATCCGACGCATCGCCGACGAGGGCTCGCGCGGCCGCCTGCTCTTCGTCAACACGACCGATCTCGACCAGGGGTGCGCGCATCCGTTCGAGCTCACCCGCGCGGCAAGCAAGTCGACCGAGTCGAACGACTTCGGCCGCTTCCACGACATCCTGCTCGCGAGCGCGGGAATTCCAGGCGTCTTCCCGCCGCGCGAGATCGACGGCACGCTGTACGCCGACGGTGGCGTGACCTCGAACATCCTCTACGGGGCGGCGGCGAACTACGAGGACTCGCTCTTCTACCGCTTCAAGCAGGCGTTTCCTGCGCAGGAAGGCCTGCGCATGCGCTACTGGGTGATCTTCAACAACCAGGTGCAGTCGCCGCCGAAGACGGTGCAGCGCGGCTGGCTCGCGGTGCTTGGCCGAAGCGTCGAGGTCGCGATCCGCGCGTCCACGCTCACGGCGCTGCGGCATCTGTTCGCGCACGCCGACGCGGTCACGCGCCGCGGCGACGGCTCGATCGAGGTGCGCTGGGTGGCGATCCCCAACGAGTGGCGGCCGCCCGTCGAGGGCGTCTTCGCGGAGGAGACGATGCGCAGCCTCGCCGACATCGGCGCGCAGATGGGCGCCGACCCGAAGTCGTGGTCGGCGCGTCCGCCGGAAGGCTGAGCGCAGCCGACTGCGAACACGCATGGAACGCGGCCCTGTCATCCTCTTCGACGGCCACTGCAACCTCTGCAGCGGTTCCGTGCGGTTCCTGATCCGCCGCGACCCGCACGCGCGGTTCCGATTCGCCTCGCTGCAGGGCGAGGCCGCGCGGCGACTCTGCATGGAGGCGGGTGCTCCGCTGCACGCGGCGACCAAGCCGGACTCGATCGTGCTGATCGCAGATGGACGCGCCCTCGAACGCTCCGACGCGGCGCTCGCGATCGCGGCGTATCTCGGATTTCCGTGGCGCCTGTTCGCGTTCCTGCGGATCGTGCCGCGCCCGATCCGCGACGCCGCCTATCGCTTCGTCGCGCGCAACCGCGACCGCTGGTTCGGACGCACCGATGCCTGCATGGTTCCCACACCCGAGCTGCGCGCGCGCTTCATCGATTGAGCAGAGACTCGTCCACCCCGCGGAATCCGTGTCGCACAGCAGGAAGTCCTGCGCCTCGCACCGTCCGCACTCGCCCGCGCTCCTCGATTCTGCGACCCCGCCGCGCAGCCGCACCATCCTCTCGTCCTCGCGGACGAATGCGAGCGCCCCGCGATCGACGACGCCGTAGGCTCCGTCCGCGTCGCGATGGTCACCTCGCGGAGCTCGCGCACGGTCGTGGTTCCCCACGGATCCACCGCACATCGACGCCCTTCAAGCGCATCACGACCGCCTGACGCGAGTCGGGCAGGCGATCGGCGTCAGGTCGCGCCGTCACCATCTCGCCGCTTCCGCATCCGACGGCTGTCGCGGCTGCTGTGCTCACGCGATCGGCCGAATCTTGAAGAACCTGCTCCGCCCCCTTCCCCGCACTCCCGCTACGCTGCCCCCATGCGCCACGCACTCGCCACGGCTTCGATCGGCATCCTGTGTGCGGTTCTCGCCACGGGGCTTCTGCTTCCCGCACCGCGCGCCTCGGCGCTCACGCCACTGGCGGCGACTCCGCCCGCGGGGCTCTCGGTCGAGGCGAAGGACGACCCGTCGGGCAAGGGCTTCGACTTCAAGTTCGAGTCGGACTCGGGCTCGCGGACCACGATCTCGCTCGATCCGCTCGGCTACACGCACTCGGCCTCGGGGTCGCTCTCGTCGAAGTCGGGCTCGATCTCGCTGAGCGCGAAGTACGACCGCAACAAGCGTGAGATCGAGATCACCGCGCGTCGCGGCGGCAGCGACATCGGCGAGTTCACCTGGCGCGTCGAGGCGGTCCTCCGCTAGACGCGCTTCCGAACGCGCGGCCGTCGCGGTAAAGTGCTCTTCATGCAGCGCCGCGATTTCCTCGCCTCGTCCGTGACCGCCGCCGCCTCGATGCCGCTCGCCGCGTCGCTTGCCGCGGGCGCCGCGCCCATGCAGGACACGCACCCCTCGCAGCTCGCCCCCGTTGCGCGCAAGGGCCGCATCAAGCACTCGGTGAGCAAGTGGTGCTTCGGCGGCATGCCGCTCGACCAGTTCTGCGCGCGCTGCAAGGCGATGGGCATCACGGGCATCGACCTTCTCGACGAGAAGGACTGGGCGACGCCGCTCAAGCACGGCATGGTGTGCGCGCTCGGCAATGGACCGACCTCGATCGGCGACGGCATGAACCGCGTCGAGAACCACGACCGCGTCGTCGCCGAGTGCGAGCGCCTGCTGCCGATCGCCGCCGCGAACAAGGTGCCGAATGTCATGCTCTTCTCGGGGAACCGCCGCGGCATGCCCGACGATGTCGGCCTCGAGAACTGCGCGAAGGGCCTGCAGCGCGTCATGCCGATCGCAGAGAAGCACGGCGTCACGATCCTGATGGAGCTCCTCAACTCGCGCGTCGACCACGGCGACTACATGTGCGACCGCACGCCGTGGGGCGTCGAGCTCGTCAAGCGCGTCGGCAGCGACCGCTTCCGCCTGCTCTACGACATCTACCACATGCAGATCATGGAAGGCGATGTCATCCGCACGATCCGCAACAACCACCAGTACTTCGGCCACTACCACACCGCGGGCAACCCCGGCCGCAACGAGATCGACGCGACGCAGGAGCTCTGCTACCCGCCCATCTGCGAGGCCATCGTCGCCACGGGCTTCACGGGCTACCTCGCGCAGGAGTTCATTCCGCGCCGCGACCCAATGACGAGCCTGCGCGAGTCGATCGACATCTGCGATGTCTGAGCGATGCGAGCGGCCTCCATTCACAGGGTGACATGCATCGTGCTCGCGGCGCTCGTCGCCGTGCTTCTGCACGGCTGCGCATCGCCTGAAGCCTCGCCTGAAGCCTCACCACGAGATGCCCATCGCAGCACGCTCCACCGCCCGAACATCGTGCTCATCTTCGCCGACGACCTCGGCTACGGCGAGCTCGGCTGCTACGGGCAGACGAAGATCGAGACGCCGAACATCGATGCGCTTGCGCGCGATGGCGCGCGCTTCAGTCAGTTCTACACGGCGGCTCCCGTGTGCGCGCCGTCGCGCTCGGCGCTGCTCACCGGCCAACACCTCGGCCACACGCCGAACCGCGACAACTCCGAGGTCCAGCCCGAGGGCCAGGGCCCGCTTCCCGCGGGCACGACCACGCTCGCGCACGACCTGAAGGCCGCGGGCTACACGACCGCGTGCATCGGCAAGTGGGGCCTCGGCTTCGTCGGCTCGACGGGCGACCCGAACGCGATGGGGTTCGACCTCTTCTTCGGCTACAACTGCCAGCGGCAGGCGTGGAGCTACTACCCGACGCACCTCTGGCGCAACGCCGAGAAGGTCGCGCTCGACGGCAACGATCCGAACGGCCACCGCGCGGAAGGCCGCAAGGAAACGACCTACGCGTGCGACCTGCTGCTTGCCGAAGCCGAGCAGTTCATCGCGCGGCAGAAGGACGGCCCGTTCTTCCTCTCCTACGCATCGCCGCTGCCGCACCTCGCGCTGCAGATCCCTGCGAAGGAGATCGCGCGCTACCACCTCCGCTTCGACGAAATGCCCTATGTCGGTGGCAAGGGCTATACGCCGCACCTCACGCCACGCTCCGCCTACGCAGCCTTGATCACGCGCCTCGACGCGGAGGTCGGCGCCATCCGCGCCGCGCTCGAACGCGCAGGCGTGGCGAACGACACGCTCATCGTCCTCACGAGCGACAACGGCCCCACGCACGATGTCGGCGGCGTCGACACGAACTTCTTCGCGTCGACCGCGGGCCTACGCGGCCGCAAGGGCTCGGTGTGGGAAGGCGGCATCCGCGTGCCAGGAATCGCGTGCTGGCCAGGCCGCATCGCCTCGGGCCGCACCATCGACACGCCCGCATGGACGGTCGACCTGCGTACGACCTTCGTGCGGCTCGCAGGCGCCACACCGCCCGCGAACGACGGCATCGACCTCGGCCCGCTGCTTCTCGAAGGCCGCGAACCCGAACCGCGCACGCTGTATTGGCCGTTTCCCGGCTACGGCGGCCAGCAGGCCGTGCGCGACGGCCGCTGGAAGCTCGTGCGACAAGGCATGAACGCCGCCGCAAAGGCGGGCAACCCCATGCCCGCATGGCAACTCTACGACCTCGCGGCCGACCCGCTCGAGACGACCGACATCGCCGCGCAGCACCCCGAGGTCGTCGCGCGTCTCGCCACATTCGCGGCCGCGGAGTACACGCCGAGCGACCGCTACAAACTCGGCGACCTCGACGCGATCACGACCGTGGCGCCGCCCGCTTTCACCGCGCCCACCCGCTGACGCACTACTCCGAAGGCCTGTCGAACACGAGCACCTCGGACAACGGCTTGCGCTCGATGTCGGGCACCGTGCACCCGTCCGCGGGGTAGCCGACGGGCATCAGCAGAAATGGACGCTCGTAGCTCGGCCTGCGCAGGATCGCCGTCATGAACTGCATCGGGCTCGGCGTATGGGTGAGCGTCACGAGCCCCGCCTGATGGATCGCGGAGATGAACACTCCCGCCGCGATGCCGACCGATTCGTTGACATAGTAGACCTGGTCGCTCACCCGCTCGGGTCGCTCGTCGCGCATCACCTTGAAGAGCACCACCACCCACGGCGCATCCTCGAGAAACGGCTTCTGCCAGTCGGTTCCAATCGCGCCGAGGTCGGCGAGCCACTCGGCGTTCGCCCGCGATTCGTAGAACTTCCGCTCCTCGATCTCGGCGGCCACGCGCAGCTCGCGCTTGATCGCGGGGTCGCCCACCACCACGAACCGCCACGGCTGCTTGTTCGCGCCGCTCGGAGCGGTGGCGGCGGCCGCGACACACGCCTCGATGATCTCGCGCGGCACGGGCTTCGTCGAGAACTCACGCACGCTGCGACGGCTCGCCATGATCTCGGCATAGCGCCGCGCAGCCGCAAGCCCGTCGCCTTCAGGCGTGTGCGGCTGGTACGAACTCCGAGGCGCAGGACGGTGCGCCTTCATCGCCAGTGCTCCGCGACCCACGGCGTCTTGTGCACATGGCGCGTGATCTTCTTGGTGATGCCCGCGATCGCGTCGGGCGGGTTCGGATGCCCGTGGAACACCACGATGCGCGCGTCCTGCGGGATCTTCGGCGGAACCCACCAGTTCATGGGGAACTTCGCCATGCAGCCGTACTTGAAGCTCACGCACCACTCGGGAGGCCAGTACGAGAGCTTGCCCATCGCGTGCAGCTCGCGCGAGATGTACTCCTGCTCGTTGCGCACCTCGCGGCGAATCTGCGCGTGGTCGCGCATGAACTTCTCGAGAAGCTCGGGGTGCGCCCCCGCCTCGAAGCGGTAGACCGACGAGTTGCCCGTCGGGCGCCACGGCCGCAGCCAGTCCTTGATGATCAGGAACTCGCCTGGATGCGAGAAGAGCGCATCGAGGCTTCCCACGATCACGAGGTCGATGTCGAGGAAGAGCGTCGGGCCCGTGAGGTCGAAGAGCGGCCTGCGGAAGGTCGAGATCTTGCGCCAGCCGCGCTCGGGGCCGCCTGGGTCGTCGAAGTCGGGCAGCGGACGCGCGTCGATGCCGCTGTCGAGCCCCGTCGCGTCGTCGGTCATGCACACGAAGCGGTGCGGAATCGTGAGGTGCCGCCGCACCATGGAGGCGAGGCGGTTCACATACTCGGGCCCGTACTTGGTGCCCCACTTCATGCAGATGATGTTGGCCATCGGACGCACT
>JAJTGK010000010.1 GCA_021297815.1 Planctomycetaceae bacterium | reverse complement strand
TGCTCGATGGGCGATGGCACCAGGTGAGTCGCTGGCTCGAAGTTCGGGCAGACCGAGTAGCCTGACGACATGAATCGTCATCGATGGCGGCGTTGCATCTCCCGTGACTTCGCTCGGCTGCGCTTTGTGGCGGCATGTCTGCCATCGCTGCGGGCGACCGCACTCGGATCTCTTGCGCTATCGGCTTCGGGGTGCGCGACCGACGCGCCCTGGCCGCAGGCCGCGGGCCCGCACGCGAACTGGATCGCGCCCGACGCGCGCGTGGCGACCGAGTGGTCGGTCGCGCGCGGCGAGAACATCCTGTGGAGGTGCGCGCTGCCGAATGCGGGGCAGGGCGGCATCGCGGTGGTCGGCGACCGCGTCTATCTCACGACCTTCGCCGAGCAGGATCCTGCGAAGCCGCGGCAGTCGAACGCGATCCTGTGCCACGCGGTCGACCGCGCGACGGGCAAGATGGTGTGGTCGCGTGAACTGCGCGCCGACCACGGCCGCACGAGTCCGCAGATGTACGCGTTCAGCGACTCGACCTCGTGGTCGCCCATCGCAAGCCACGACCGCGTGTGGTTCTTCAACAGTTCGGGTTCGATGGCCTGCTTCACACGCGACGGCGACGAGGTGTGGCGCCGCGAGTTCCGCACGCAGCCCGACGCCTATCCCTTCAACCGCCAGTGCGAGCCGATCGCAGTCGGCGAGTTTCTCGTCACCATCGAGCCGATCGCGAAGGACCACCCGCGCTACGACGCGGCGCGCGACGACTGGAACTACCTGCATGCGATCGATCGCGCGACGGGAAAGGTCGCGTGGATCTCCGAGGAATCCTGCACCTTCTACTGCACGCCCGTGCTTGGTCCGCGCGGGATCCTGATCGGGCGCGGCGGCCCGCACGATGTGCCCGAGCGGCCGGTGGGCCTCTCGATGATCGATCCTGCGAACGGGAAGCGCGTGTGGATGTTCGAGCCGACGGGGGAACTCCGCGATGACGGCGGTTGGGAAGCGCTCTATGCGCTGCATTCGGACGAGCGCTTCGCGTACTGGTTCCGCAACGGCCGCGAGCAGTCGCATCTCGTGCTCGATGCTGCGACGGGCGCGCTCGTGCGCGAGCAGTCGCTGTCGGGGAAGGTCGATCTCACGCGTGCGTCCGGCGAACTGCTTGTCGGCGTCGAACTCGCGGCCGTCGCCGACCCTTCGTTCCCGCTCGCGCCAGGCGAGCGGCTCCACATCCATCCGCAGTGGCACACGAACCTCGTCGCGGGCGGATACCACTGGTTCCTCTGCACGACGAACAACCGCCGCAACGGCCTCGCGCCCGCGGGCCACAGCGGGCCTGCATACTCGCTCGGGCGCGTGCATGTCGAGACGGGCCGCGTCGAGATCATGGAGCTTCCCGTGGGCGTCGCCGCCGACGGCACGCGCCTGTACGGCAAGCCGCTGCGCACGAAGACCGTCGACGCGCGCGGCGTCGAGATCGCCGACGAGGACCGTTCGCGCACCGACGGCTGGGAGATCGACGCGTTCTTCCCGACGCCGGTCGTGCTTGGCGGGCACCTCTACATCACGACCATGCTCGGCACGGTCTATGTCGTCGACATCGCGGCCGAGGACCTCGACCAGCGCGCGCTCGTCGCGGTCAACGACCTCGGGCCCCTCGGCGACTGCTGGTCGATGTCGGGCCCATCGGCGGCGGGGGGCGTGCTCTACCACCGTTCGGCGCGCGAACTCGTGGCCATCCGCGCTGGCCACTGAGGGCGATTCCGCTATTCTGCGGAGCCCATGCACGCCCCGAACTTCCGTCTCGATGGCAAGGTCGCGCTCGTCACCGGCTCCTCGAAGGGTCTCGGCAAGGCGATGGCCTTTGCGCTCGGTTCGGCGGGCTGCAAGGTCGCCTTCAACTACGCGAACGGCAAGGAGTGGGCCGAGAAGACCTTCGCCGAGTACCGCGCCGAGGGCTTCCAGGGCGGGCTCTACCGCGCGAGCGTGATCGACCCCGTCGAGGTGAAGTCGCTCTGCGCGCAGATCGCGGCCGACCTCGGCCCGATCGACATCCTCATCCCGAACGCCACCCCCGCGCAGCCGCTCAAGCCGATCGAGGAGTACGACTGGGAGTTCTACCAGTCGATGTACGACTTCTTCGTGAAGAGCCCGTACCTCCTGTCGCGCGAGGTGCTGCCGCACATGAAGGCGCAGCGCTGGGGCCGCATCATCAACATCACGAGCGAGGTCTTCAACCGCGGCGTCGCGCCGTTCAGCGCCTATGTCGCCGCCAAGGGCGGGCAGATCGGCTGGTCGCGCTCGATGGCGAACGAGCTCGCGCCGTGGAACATCACCGTGAACATGATCGCGCCAGGCTGGATCCCCGTCGAGCGCCATGCCAACGACCCAGAGCACGAGAAGGAGGGCTACCGCCGCCTGATCCCGATGGGCCGCTGGGGAATCCCGCAGGACCTCGCGGGCACGGTCGTCTTCCTTGCGAGCGAGAGCTCGAACTTCGTGACAGGCCAGGACATCCATGTGAACGGCGGAATGACGGTCGGCTGACCGCGTCGTGCCAGAGAGAACTGAGGAGAACCCCATGAAGAAGCTGATCTCGCTCGTCGCGCTCGCCTCGCTCGGCCTCGGCCTCGTCGCCGCCGCGCCCGCGGGCGACCTTGTCCAGGCGCAGAAGGACCGCATCGCCGCCTACAAGGCGAAGCCCAAGGCGAAGTCGCATGTCGCGTTCGTGTCGAACGGCGTCGCCGACTTCTGGACCATCGCGAAGGCGGGCGCCATCGCCGCGGGCAAGGAGCTCGGCTGCGATGTGACCGTCGAGTTCCCTGGCGGCGGCCTCGGCGACCAGAAGCGCATGCTCGAGGACCTCCTGATCAAGGGGATCGACGGCATCTCGGTGAGCCCCATCGACCCGACGAACCAGGCCGAGGTGCTCGCCATGGTCGCCGAGAAGAGCCTGCTCATCACGAACGACTCCGACGCGCCGAACGCGCCGCGCCTCTGCTACATCGGCATGGACAACTACGACGCAGGCCTGATGTGCGGCAAGCTTGCGCGCGAAGGCTGCAAGGGCGGCAAGGTGGCGATCTTCATCGGCCGCCTCGAGCAGGACAACGCCAAGCGCCGCCGCCAGGGCTTCATCGACGGCCTCCTCGGCCGCACGCCCGACCCGACGCGCTACGACGAGCCCTCGAAGGTCTTCACCGAGGCGGGCTACACGATCGTCGGCACCTGGACCGACTCGTTCGACCGCGCGAAGGCGAAGGCGAACATCGAGGATGTCATGATCAAGCACCCCGACCTTGCGCTGATGACGGGCCTCTTTGAGTACAACTCGACGCTTGCGGTCGAGGTCATCCGCCAGACGGGCAAGGAAGGCAAGGTCCAGCTCGCGGCGTTCGACGAGGGCGCCGATGTGATCGCGGGCATCAAGGAGGGCTTCGTCCTCGGCACCGTCGTGCAGGATCCCTACGGCTACGGCTTCGAGAGCGTGAAGGTGCTGAACGCCTTCACGAAGGGCGACATGTCGATGGTGCCTGCGAGCGGCGTGATCAACATCCCCGCGCGCGTGATCAGGAAGGACAACGCCGAGAGCTTCTGGAAGGACCTCAAGGCCAAGCTGAAGGCGGGCAAGGAAGCGGGCGCGAAGAAGTGACCGCGCCCTGCGCCCACGGCGATGCCTGACGAGAAGCCCGTTCTCCTGCGCGTGCGCGGCGTCGGCCGGCGCTATGCGGGCGTGACGGCGCTTGCGGGCATCGACGCCGATGTGCGCGGCGGCGAGGTGCTGGCGATCGTCGGCGAGAACGGCGCGGGCAAGTCGACGCTGCTCAAGATCCTCTCGGGCGTGGTGCAGCCGAGCGATGGTTCGCTCGAGGTCGCCGATGCGTCGGGCGCGCTGCGCGCGGTCGAGCTCGACGGCGTGCGCGGCGCGACCAAGGCGGGCATCGCGCTCGTCCATCAGGAGCTGAACCTCGCCGAGAACCTCGATGTCGCGGGCTCGATCTACCTCGGGCGCGAGCCGTCGCGCCTTGGCTGGATGGACACGCGGCGCATGCGGCGCGAGGCGCGGCGCTGGCTCGACCTCGTGGGGCTCGATGTCGATCCGTCGACGCCGTGCGGGTCGCTGCCGATCGCGCAGCGCCAGCTCGTCGAGATCGCGAAGGCGCTCTCGACCGAGTCGCGCATCCTGATCCTCGACGAGCCGACCTCGAGCCTGACGCACCGCGAGGCCGACAGGCTGCTCGAGATCATGTCGGCGCTGCGCGCGCGCGGCGTGGCGGTGGTGTTCGTGTCGCACCATCTCGACGAGGTGATGCGCATCGCCGACCGCGTGGTCGTGCTGCGCGACGGCCGCAAGACGGGCGAGCTCGCCCGCGGCGAGTACGACCGCGCGATGGTCGAGCGGCTCATGGTCGGTCGCGACATCGCGCCATCGATGCGGCGCGCGGCAAACGGCGCGGCGCCCGTGCGGCTGCGCGTCGAGGGCCTCGTGAGCGCGCATCGGCGGCGCGCGCCCATGTCGTTCGAGGTCCGCGCGGGCGAGATCGTGGGCCTTGCGGGCCTCGTGGGCGCGGGCCGCACCGAGGCGCTCGAGGCGATCGCGGGCGTATCGCCGCACGGCGGGCGCGTGCTCGTCGATGGCCTCGAGGTGACGGGCGGCTCCAGCGTGCGCGTGCGCCGCGGCATCGCCATCGTGCCCGAGGACCGCGCGCGCAACGGGCTCTTCCTCGAGGACGCGGTGTCGGTCAACATGTCGCTCGCGTGGGTCGACCGTTCGAGCCGCGCGCGCCTCGTCGACCGGCGCGGCGAGCGCGGCCTGGTCGCCCGCATGATCGACCGCATGCAGCTGAGGCCGCCGCACCCCGCGCGGCGCGTGCAGACGCTTTCAGGCGGAAACCAGCAGAAGTCGGTCATCGGGCGGTGGCTCGCCATCGATCCCGCGGTGCTCCTCCTCGACGAGCCGACCCGCGGCGTCGATGTGGGCGCCCGCGCCGAAATCCACGCCGAGGTCCGCCGCCTCGCCGACGCGGGCAGCGCGGTCGTGTTCGCGTCGAGCGAGCTCGAGGAGGTCCTGCTCCTCGCCGACCGCATCCTCGTGATGCACGAGGGAACGGTCGCGGGCGAACTCGCCGCCCACGAGGCGAGCGAAGTCGCCATCATGCACCTCGCGACAGGCGGCTCGGCCGCGCACGGAGCCAAGGAACACGCATGAAGAAGGCGCTCGGCATCATCGGGATCTTCGCGGCGATCTTCATCGTCGCCTGCATCTTCGGCGAGAACTTCCTGACGGGCATCAACCTGATGCAGCTCACGCAGCGCGCGGCGCTGTACTCGATCCTCGCGCTCGGCGCGTCGCTCGTCATCGTCACGGGCGGCATCGACCTCTCGATCGGTTCGGTGGTGTGCCTCGCGGGCATCATGACGCCGTGGCTGCTCGTCGAGCACGAGTGGGCACCTGCGCAGGTCATCCCCACGGTCTTGCTCATGAGCGCGTTCATCGGGCTCTGCCACGGGCTCCTCGTCACGCGGCTGCGGCTGCAGCCGTTCCTCGTCACGCTGTGCGGCCTGCTCCTCTACCGCGGCATCGCGCGCTGGATGACGGGCGACCAGACCCAGGGCTTCATGGGCGAATTCGGCGAGGTCCGCGCGATCGCGCTCACCAAGTTCGCGATTCCAGGCATCGAGAACTACCGCATCCCATCGACCGTGATCCCGATGATCGTGCTCGCGGTCCTGATCGGCCTCTTCTTCTCGCGCACGGTGTGGGGGCGCTGGCTGCTCGCGACGGGGCGCAACGAGAGCGCCGCGCGCTATTCGGGCGTTCCGACCGCGTGGCTGGTGACCATGAGCTATGTCGCGTGCAGCCTGCTCGCGGGCTTCGGCGGCATGCTGTTCATCTTCGACATCGGCAGCGCGCAGCCCTCGGACTTCGGAAACTTCTACGAGCTCTACGCGATCGCCGCGGCCGTCCTCGGCGGCTGCAGCCTGCGCGGCGGCGAGATCAGCGTGATCGGCGTGGTCGTGGGCGCCGCGACGCTGCAGGTCCTGCGCAACACGATCATCCTCGTCGGGCTGTCGTCGCAGCTCGAGTTCGCGGTGATCGGCGCCGTGCTCCTCGTGGGAGTGGCGGCCGACGAGCTGATTCGCCGATTCAATGCACGCCGCCTCGAGCGGACGGGCGCCGCCGCGTCCGCCTGAGACGACTTCCGCACCTGACACCACACGGAGCCACCATGTCCCTGCCCAACACGCTGTCGCTCGCCATTCCGCTTGCCATCGCCGCCGTCGCCGTCGCCGCCGCGCAGGACGCGGTCAAGCCCGCACCCGCCGCCAAGCAGGCGGCCGTCGGCACGGTCGACATGAAGGGCTGGGGCGAAGTCGACGGCAAGCCCGTCCACCTCTGGACGCTCCGCAACGGCAACGGCCTCGAGGCCGAGATCACGAACTATGGCACGATCGTCGTGTCGCTCAAGGTGCCCGATGCGAGCGGCAAGGTCGCCGATGTCGTGCTCGGCCGCGAGAGTGCCGCCGACTATGTCGCGCGCACGCAGTACTTCGGCTGCACCGCGGGCCGCTGCGCCAACCGCATCGCGGGCGGCAAGTTCTCGATCGACGGCAAGGAGTACACGCTGGCCACCAACAACGGCGCCAACCACCTGCATGGCGGCGTGAAGGGCTTCGACAAGGTCGTCTGGAAGGGCGAGGGCAAGGTCGTGAACGGCGTCGCCACGGTCGAGTTCACCTACCGCTCGAAGGACGGCGAGGAGGGCTACCCGGGCAATGTCGACGCGAAGGTCGTGTACGCGCTCACGCCGCAGAACACGCTCGATGTCACCATGTCGGCGACCACCGACGCGCCGACGGTCGTGAACATGGCGCACCACAGCTACTGGAACCTCGCGGGCCACGGTGCGGGCGACATCCTCGGGCACATGCTCATGATCCCTGCGGCGCGCTACACGCCCGTCGACGGCACGCTGATCACGACGGGCGAGATCGCCGCCGTGAAGGGCACGCCGCTCGACTTCACCTCGATCAAGCCGATCGGCCAGGACTTCGCCAAGATGCCCGCCACCAAGGACGACCCGGGCGGCTACGACCACAACTTCGTGCTCGACCAGAAGCCGCAGTCGGACGGCATGTGGCTCTCGGCCGTGCTCATCGAGCCGAAGTCGGGGCGCTCGATGCAGATCTGGTCGAACCAGCCGGGCATCCAGTTCTACACGGGCAACTTCCTCGACGGCATCCCTGGCAAGGGCGGCGCGGTGTACCAGAAGAACGGCGCGCTCTGCCTCGAGACGCAGGCCTTCCCCGACTCGATCAACAAGCAGGGCAAGGACGCGTGGCCGAATGTGGTGCTGCGCCCGGGCCAGACCTACACGCACCGCATGTCGCATCGCTTCCTGACGAGCACGAAGTGACGGGTACGCCCGAGGTTCAGGGTCCGAACCCACCTCAGGCATAGAAAAAAAGAGGCGCGCGCACGGAGCGGAAAACCGTGCGCGCGTCTGCTTTTGGGGAGCAGGAAGGCGGCTGGATGGGGCCGCCCGATGTTCAAATGCGGCCGATCAGCGGCGGCGACGGCCCGCGAGGCCCGCGAGGCCGAGGAGCGCGATGGCACCAGGCGCGGGGACGGGGGCGAAGAAGCCGACCGAGTAGTTGGCGGCCGAGAGGCCACCACCCTGAACGGCTGCGATCGCGCTCACCTCAACGCGGTACGAGCGTCCGCTCACCACGCTGAAAGAGCCCGAGCCCGCGGTGGGACCCGAGAAGGCGAGGATCACCGAACCCGTGGTCGAGTCGGTCACGCGCACGACGAGCGCGCCAGGAGTGGCGCCGCCCGAGCTGCCCGCACCGAGGCTCGCGATCCAGGAGATCGACTCGCTCGCGCTTGCGATGAAGCTGATGTCGGCCGTGCTGCGCGCCACGATCGCGGCAGTGGCCACGGCATCGGCCGAAGCCGAGCCGACCAGGCTCATCTCAAGCGAGCTGAGACCAGAGCCCTGCTGCGCGAGGGCGCTGTAGCCGTCGCTGTTGGCATTGGCCGTGCCGAACCAGCCGCCGAAGGCAGTGGTCGACTCGGAGTCAACGACCGCCGAGTTGACGGTGATGTCAACCGAGCGGCTTGCGGACGAATAGACGAACGCAGCGTTCGCGGCGCCAGCGGCGACGAACGCGCAACCTGCCGCAGCAGCGGCAGCGCGCAACGAGATACCCATTTTCCTAACTCCCTCTGTTTTTCGACCCAGAGTTCCCGCTCTGGATCGACCCTTTTCAACCGCTCGGGTTCCCGCCCGAGTGGAAGTACTACTATCAGCGGGCAAAGCCCACTGACCCTTTGCGGTCAATCTAACGCCCTTCGAGGCGTCTCCAAATCGCTCGACCGAACTTCACGCTGAAAACACAGATCGACAGTCGCGCAAGGTTCCGAGAATAATTCGCTTGCTGGATGCAGAACCGCTGCTTCAGGCTCAGCGGGCTGCCCAGACCGCATCGACGCCGCCGTAGGCCGGCGCAGGAAGCGGTGGTAACCCGAGAAGCGACAGACAGATGTTCGCGGCGTCGCCGTTACGGATCGGCTGTGCTGGCTCGGCCACGGAGGGGTTCGTGTCGGCAGCTGGCCGAGGTCGGGAGGGGGTCGCGGCCAGCAGGTCGCTCGCCGCGCGGTCGCCGCTCCAGATGAGGAGCGGGATGCGGAAGTTGATCGGCGCCGAGCGGTCGGTGTGGGTCTTGGCAGGGGCACCACCGCCATGGTCTGCGGTCAGGACGATCGCGGTCCTGCCCGAGAGGTCCGCGTCGGCGTCGATCGCCGAGAGGATCTCTCCGAGCGCGCGATCGACTTCCTCGACGGCGCACACATAGCGCGAGCCCGCTTCGAGCGTCCAGCCGTCGGCATGGCCCGCCGCGTCGGGCGCGGCGAAATGGACGAAGTCGAGGGTGGCGCCGCGCGCGCGCCGCAGGTGGTCGGAGACATGCTCGGCCAGCCCGAGGCTGGTGCGCGCATGCACGAACATGTCGATCTTCGCCTTGCCGTGGTCGGGCTCCACGGTGTCTACGGCACCCGCCGCCGCCGAGTACGACTGCTCGAGCAGCCAGAACTTCGTCTTGGTCGCGAACACTCCCGTCGCCACGCCGCGGTCGTGCGCGATGTCGAACATGCTGGGTATGTACGAACCCTTCCGTGCATGAATCGTGCCACCGTGCTTTGCGGCGGGAGGGTCGTCGTTGTCGGTCCAACCGTGTCCCCCCTCACCAAGGACCGGGCGCCCCGTGAGCATGCTCAGGTGGTTCGGCAGCGTCACCGTGATATCGGGGTCGGGGCGGGCGTCGAGCGTGTGCGGGCCGGCCATGAGCCGCGAAAACGAGGGCAGACGGCCGACGAACGGCGGCGAAAGCAGCTCGGGCCGCAGGCCGTCGACGCTGATGAGGAGGACATGCTCGATCGTGGCGCCGCGTGCGGCGGGTTGCGCTTGGGCCTGCGGTGCGGGCGATCCGCCTCCGCAGCCAAGCAGGGAGAGAGACACTGCGAAAGCGGCGACGACACGCATTCCCGCCAAGGTACAGCGCAGCCGTCTCTCCATCACGGAATCGCCCGCTTCACCAGATCCGATCAAAGTGCACGGATCTCGTCGCAGTTCCGCACTCCCGCAAGGGCCAAGGCGAGTTCGAACTCGGTGCGCAGCATGTCGAGCGCACGCCGCACGCCCAGTTCGCCACCCGCACCGAGCCCCCAGAGGATCGGCCTGCCCACGGCCACGGCATCGGCGCCGAGCGCAAGCGCCCGCACGATGTCGGTGCCGCGCCGCACGCCGCCATCGACCACGACCGCCGCGCGGCCGCGCGCCTCGGCGGCGCATGCCCCGAGCACATCGGCCGTCGCGGGCGCGCCATCGAGCTGGCGACCTCCATGGTTCGAGATCCACACGCCGCGCGCACCCGACCCGATCGCCGCGCGTGCGTCATCGGGCCTACAAATGCCCTTCACGAGCACGGGGCGCTTCGTCCACCCTGCAAGCGCCTCGACATCGCGCCAGGTCAGCGTGTCGTCGATCGTCCACGACAGCGCGCCGCCGATGCCGACGCCCGCATGCCCCGTCGGCCCGCCCGGACGCTCGAGGTTCACGATGCGCAGCCCATCGGGCACGCGGAAGCCGTTGCGCATATCGCGGTCGCGAACGCCCCAGACGGGCGTGTCGCAGGTCACGGCGAACGCCTCGACGCCCGCGGCGTCGGCCCGCTCGATGAGCGACCTGGTGAAGCCGCGGTCCTTCGAGATGTAGACCTGCATCCAGAGCGGCCCGTCGGTCGCCGCACGAACCTCTTCGAGCGCCGTGGTCGAGAGGCTCGACAGGCACATCGGCAGCCCCGCGGCGCCGCATGCGCGCGCCGTCGCGCACTCGCCATCGGGGTGCGCCATGCGCTGCATCGCGGTCGGCGCCGCCAGCAGCGGGCAGGGGATCTCGCGACCGAAGAGCACCGTGCGCCCCGAGCGCTGCGAGACATCGACCATGCCGCGGTAGTGGATCTCGAACCGCCGCCAGCGCTCCTCGTTGGCCGCAAGCGTCGCCTCGTCCCACGCGCCCGAGCGGTAGTAGTCCCACGCGGTGCGCTCGATCGCCTGCTCGGCCAGCGAACGCAGGTCTGCGAGCGAGACGCAGGCGGCGACACGCGCCGCGATGTCGGCACCTGGGAAACGGGGAGAAGCCATTCGATGAGCCTACCGCGCCCCGCGGCGCGGGTGCGGCCTGCGCGCAGCGGGTTTTTCGACGATTCTCCGATCGGGCTGAGAGACTCGCCCACGGCGCGCGTAGATATAGGTGCAGGGGCCGTCGACGGGACATCGACACCCTGCGGCCGCGCCCGACCAGGCCGGCCAGCCGTGCGCAGGGACCGCACGCAGGCGCGATTCTCTCTCTTCTCTCCTCAGAACCCCCGCGAAGCCTCTGGCGACGCGGGGGCTTTTCTTCGCGCGGCCGTCGCGAGGTAGGCCGATAGACTCGTCGCATGGGCGCCGCGGGCTCACCAACCTTCGCGTCGGGCGAGCTCGTCTCGCTCGGAATCGCGCTTGGCGTGGGGCTTCTCGTCGGCTTCGAGCGCGAGCGCCAGGTCGACACGGTGGCGGGCGTGCGCACCTTCGGGCTTGCGGGCCTCGGGGGAGGGCTCGCCGCGCTGCTGAACCCTGCGGGATCGACGCCGTGGATGCTGCTCGCCGTGGCGCTCGTCGCTGGCATCGCGGGTGTCGCGGGCGGCATCGCGACCGCGGGGCGCGCGCGCGCCCAAACCGAGGACCCCGAGCGCGATTCGCAGCGCGATGTCGGCCTGACCACCGCGTTCGCGCTCGTGTGCACCGTGCTGCTCGGCGGCTACGCCGTCATGGGCGACCGCATGACAGCGGTGGTTGCGTCGGGCGTGCTCTTCCTGCTTCTCTACATCCGCGATCCGCTGCACGCCATGATCAGGCGGCTCGGCCACGAGGATGTGCGCGCGATCGCGACCTTCGTGCTCGTGGCGCTCGTCATCCTGCCCGTGCTGCCCGACCGCGCGATCGACCCGCTGGAGGCGATCAACCCGCGTGCGGCGTGGCTGCTCGTGGTGCTTGTCGTGTCGCTCAGCCTTGCGGGGTACCTCGCGCAGGCGATGCTCGGTCCGCGCGCGGGTCTCCTCGCGACGGGGCTCCTCGGAGGGCTCGTATCGAGCACCGCGACCACCGTGGGCGCCGCCCGCCGCGCCCGTGAGGAAGGCGGCGAGACGGCGGCCGCGGCGATGTCGCTCCTCGCGTGCGGCGTGCTGCCGCTGCGGCTCGTCGTGCTCGTCGGCATCGCGTCGCCTATGGCGCTCGCGCGGCTCTGGCCGTGGCTTGCGGGCGTCGCGGCGGTCACGCTCCTCGGTGGGTTCGTGTCGTTGCGCGCCGCCGTGCGCGGGCATGCCGCGGTGGGAACGCTGCCCAAGCCGCGCAACCCGACGCAGCTGACTTCGGCGATCGCGTTCGCAGGTATCTATGTGCTCATCCGCTTCGTCACCAAGGCGTCGCTCGCGTGGCTTGGAACGGGCGCGTTCTTCGCGGTGGCCGCGCTCTCGGGCGTCACCGACATGGACGCGATCGCGATGAGCTCCGCGCGCGAGGTCTTCGACGGAACGCTCGACGCGAGCACCGCCGCACGCGCCACGCTCCTTGCGCTCGCGGTCAACACGGCGTTCAAGCTGTTCGTGGCAGGCTGGGCGGGCACGCGCGCGCTCTTCATGCGCGTGCTGCCAGCGCTTGCCGTCGCGGCGTCGGTTGCTGCGGTGGGCGTCGCGCTTGCCTAGCCGCCGGTCCCGATGAGACACGCGATCGACAGCAGAATGCCTACCACGGTCGCGATGAGTCCGACGGCCATCGCGAGCGTGGCCACCGTGGAGCCGAGGCAGCCGAGCGTCTGCGCGCCGCCGCGCACCGCCATGTTGCGCGGCATGGCGTGCTTCATGATCGCGCCCTGCAGGCGGAAGACGCGCACACTGAACCATGCGAGGCAGAGCGGCACGCCGATGGTCCCGATGCCGATGCTCCCGATGAGCATCCACGGGACCGTGCGCGTTCTGTAGGAGTTGCCGCCCGAATAGGTCGGAGCCGAGTCGGCGACAGAACCAAGGCCAAGCGCCCAGGCCAGCACGACTGCGCCGACGATGAGCGGCAACCCGACATAGAGCAGCGAGCCGCCCACCGAAGGCGGCTGCATGAGCTCGCGACTCGAGACCTCGTCGTAGGTTGTGCCGCACTCGGGGCATGTGCCTGCGGGCGCCGCGCCTTTCAGCAGGAATCCGCATTCGATGCAGTGCGGGTCCTTGTGCGGCCGAAGCAAGGGCAGGATTCGCGTCGGCGCCGTGGCGCTCGCCGTGTGCTCGATGGGAGGCGTGGTCGGAGGGTGCGTCGGTTCCATCGGTGCGGTGCCCGCGGGGTCAGCGTACTTCGGCGGCGTTGGGCGCGTCTGACTGCGCCGCGCGCGCGCGGAACGCGGGTTCGCCGCCCTCGAGGTAGTAGCGGCAGAAGCTGTCGAGCGAGCCATCGGGGCGGATGACATGCGTGCAGCAGCGGTCGATGCGGTCCTGGTCGAAGGTCCACGCGTCCATGAACGGCTTGATGAACATGCGGAACGGCGCGTCGGCGCCGAGCGTGCCGTGCGACGCCTCGAGGGCGCGCAGGATCTCGCCGAGCGGCTCCGTCTCGCAGCCGCATTGCATGAGGTCCTCGAGGCGGTAGTCGACGCGGTTCGCGAGGAACCCTTGCAGCGCGTCGAGCGAGACGAGGCGCGAGAGGGGCACCGTGCCGTTCGCGGTGCGCAGCACATAGCCGATCGTGTGGCAGTTCGGGTCGCCGCAGGGGAGCGGCGTGAAGTCGGCGGCGCTCACGAACTCAGGGGCCTGCGACGCGAGCGCGTGCACGATGTCGCCGACCGAGAGCGGGCGCGCGGCGCTGCGCGCGATCGGCAGGGTGGAGCTTTCGACCTCGATCCGCCCGCTTGTGAAGCGCGGTTGGAACGAGATGCCGCGGACATGGCGGCGGGGGATGGCGAAACGCAGGGTTTCGCCGAGGAATCCTAGCGTTTCCTCGGTCACGGTCATCGCAAGCGTGCTCGGCACGCCAAGTGCGCCCGCGCCGTCGATGGCCTGCTCGCGGATCCTGCGCAGGTCCGCGCCGCGGAGCTCGCGCTGGCCCGCCTCCTGCACGCCGTCGAACTGCACATAGAGCTCGAATTTGCCGCGCGCGCGGCGGATCTCGGCGAGCCGCTCCCGAAACACGGCGTCGGTCGCCACGCGCACGGCGTTCGTATTGACGAGGATGTAGCCGATCTTCGGATGCGCGATGCACCACTCGAGGATCTCGAAGAAGTCGGGGTGCAGCGTGGGTTCGCCGCCCGACAGCTGGATGATGTCGATGAAGCCCTTGCGCGCGACGACGCCTGCGATGCGCTGGCGTACCTCGCGCGAAGGCGTGAAGCGCAGGTCGTCGCCTACGCCATGGGGGCTTGCCGCGTAGCAGGTGGGGCAGGTCAGGTTGCAGCTCTCGACGATCTCGATCAGCGCGATGCAGGTCGAGAGCCGCTCGAATGGGTCGGAGGCCGCGGGGTTCGCGGGCGCGCAGCAGCCGCGCGCGTCGTCGCAGCAGCTGCCGCCTGCGCCGCGTGCGTCGTAGTAGCGCGCGGGGTCGGTCGCGAGGATCGTCTCGAATTCGCCGTGCGCCGCGCATGATTTCCGCATCACCGTGGCGCCATCGGCACACCGCTCGACGCGCGCCGCGACCGCCGCGAAGCACACGGGGCAGCGGCTGGTGGTTTCCTTGAGCACGGCGTTCGACGACATGAGTCAAGTGAAGCAGGGCGGAGAAGCGGTTGCAAGCAGCGCTGTGCGATTCTGCATGGCCACGGCTACGCCGTGAGAAAGAGCACACTCACCAGGCTTCGCATGGTGGCACCCGGGGTGGGCGCGGTGTGGTTGTGGAGTTTGCGTCCACGGCTCCGCCGTGAGGTGGAGCACGCTCACCAGGCTTCGCATGGTGGCACCCGGGGTGGGCGCGGTGTGGTTGAGGAGTCTGCGGCCCCGGCTACGCCGTGAGGCGATCCACGGACAACGGAAACCAACCTTCACGGCGTAGCCGTGGCCACGATCCACCAGAGTGGAGTTGCCTCCCCCGGGTGCCACCATGCGAAGCCTGGTGGATTCCCGCACCTCGGCGCAGATCGCGGAACCCCGCGCGCCGCCGTCCATCACGACCGCTACGCCATGCGCGGATAGTCGTTGTATCCCCGCCCGTCGTCGCCGTAGAACGAGGTGTCGTCCCACGCCGCAAGCTCCGCCTTCACCGCAAGCCGCTCGGGCAGATCAGGGTTCGAGATCGCAAGCCGTCCAAACGCCACCGCATCGCCGAGCCCCGCGTCGAGGTCCGCCTGCGCCGCCGTGACATCGGCGCCATACCCGTTCAGCACCACGGGCCCCGCGAAGCGCTCCCGCATCTCGCGGCACAGCGACGCGCTGAACGGACCGTTCCACCGCTCCTTCGCCCAGTAGTGGTTGAACAGGTGCAGGTACGCGAGCCGCCGCCTGCCGAGCTCCTCCGCGACCCGCCGCATGAGCTCCTCGTCGTCATGGTGCGCGGGCAGGTCGTTCGCACTTCCCATCGGCGACAGCCGCACGCCGACCCGCGAGTACGAAAACGCCTCGCCCGCGACATCGACCACATGCAGCAAGAGCCGCATGCGGTTCTCGATCTCGCCGCCCCACGCGTCGTCGCGCGTGTTGAGCGACCCCGATAGGAACTGGTTGATGAGGTACGAGTTCGCCGCATGCACCTCGACGCCGTCGAAACCCGCGGCCTTCGCGCAGTTGATCGCGTGCGCGAAGTCGGCGACCACGCGCGGCATCTCCTCGGTCGCCAGCGCGCGAGGCATGCTCGCCTCGACGCGCTCTCGGCGCCCGTCGGGGTGCCGCATGCTCACAAAGCCCTTGGAGCGCACCGCGACAGGCGCGACCGGCGGCTGTCCGCCCGGCTGATGCACGACATGGCTCACGCGCCCGACATGCCAGAGCTGCAGGAAGATCCGCCCGCCCGCCGCATGCACGCGCTCGGTCACCAGCCGCCATCCCTCGACCTGCTCCTCGGAGTAGATCCCAGGCGTGTTCGGATAGCCCTTTCCTTCGGGCGAGATCTGCGTCGCCTCGCTGATCAGGAGCCCGAACGACGCGCGCTGCGCATAGTGCTCGGCCTGCAGGTCGCCCGGCACATCGCCGGGCGTCCGCGCGCGCTGGCGCGTGAGCGGTGCCATGAAGACGCGGTTCGGGCAGAGGAGCGGCATCGGGCCGCGGAACGGAAGGTCGATCGGGTCGAGCAGGCTGGGCATGGTTCCTCGCGGATGCTTTCCGCACTTTCGCAGGAATCGCGCGGCCCGATGCGCGTCGTGGAAGCCCCTCGCTACACTCCGCCCGCTTCAACAGGAGCAAACGACCATGAAGAACACGATCCTCGCCATCACCGCCGCCGCCATGCGAGTCGCAGATCAACTCGTCGGCCGCCTACATCGTCTTCCCGAGCGTCGGCCAGGCCGGCCTGATCGTCGGCGGCTCGTTCGGCCGCGGCGCGGTCTACGACAAGTCGGGCAAGCAGGTCGGCTGGGCGGTGCTCAACAAGGGCTCCATCGGCCTGCAGATCGGCGCGCAGGGCTTCAAGATGCTCATGCTCCTTGAAGACGACAAGACCTTCCGTGCCTTCAAGGACGACGCGTGGCGCGGCAGCGTGGCCGCGACGGCTGTCGCCGCCGAGGAGGGCGCGACGGCCACCGCACCGTTCCGCGAGGGGCTTGCGATCTATGTCGGCCAGCAGAAGGGCCTGATGGCGGGCATGGACATCGCGCTCGCCAACATCCGCTACAAGAGCCTCGCCGACGTCGAGTGACGCGCCGCGTCATCTTCGCGCTTCGGCCCACCACTCCCACAGATCGTGACGCAGGCACGGTAGCATCCCGCGCATGCTTTCTCATGGCTTTCTCCCGCGACCATGGCGGTGGTCGCGCGCGCAGACCGTCGCAGCCGCGGCCGTGCTGTGCTGCATCGCGGGTTGTCGCCTCGGGCCTGACGCTCCGCCCACGGTCGCGCCGCCCGTGGCGTCGGCCGTCCCGTCCGCGGGTTCGCCCGACATCACGAACGACGCCCCCGACCTCGTGCGATGGTGGACGCGCTTCGGCGACCCCACGGTCGACGCCCTCGTGGCGCGTGCGGAGGCGTCGAACACGACGCTCGCCGCGGCGCTCGCCTCCGTGCGCGCCGCATACGCGTCGGTCGGATCGGCGGAGTCCGCACTCTGGCCGCAGATCGGCGGCGGCGCGCAGTACCAGCGCGCGAAGACGAACATCGCCCAGCTCGCGGCGTCTGGCGTGAAGGTCGACCCGTACGACATGTACGCCTATGGCGTAGGCCTGACCGGCTGGGAGATCGACCTGTGGGGCAGCGTGCGACGGCAGGTCGAGGCCGCGCAGGCCGACGCCGCGTCGCAGGTCGAGCTCATGCGCGACGCGCTGGTGTCGGTGCGCTCGCAGGTCGCGGCGACCTATGTCCAGCTTCGCATGCTCGAGGCGCAGCGCGAGGTGCTCCGCTCGAACATCGCCGCGTTCAGCAGCACGCGCGACGCGATCCGCGCGCGCTTCGACCAGGGCACGACCTCGGGCCTCGACCTCGCGCGCGCCGACGCGCAGGTCGATGCGGTCGAGGCGCAGCTTCCTGGCGTCGAGTCGGCCATCCGCTCGACGCAGGCCTCGCTCGCCGTGCTCTGCGGAGCGACGCCCGACGACATCGCCGCCATGCTCGCCACGGCCGGCGCGATTCCCGAGCCGCCCGTCGCGATGGGCATCGGGCTGCCCGCCTCGCTCATCGAGCGCCGTGCCGATGTGCGCGCCGCCTGGCAGAAGGCCGTGGCCGCGACGGCGACGGTCGGCGTGGCCGAAGCCGCGCGACTGCCGCGCATCATCCTTGGCGGGAACTTCTACATCGCATCCAACAATGTGTCGGGCCTCGGCGAAATCGCGAACAAGGCGTACTCGTTCGGCCCGTCGATCAGCGTGCCCATCTTCACGGGCGGCGCCATCGACAGCGCGATCGCGCAGCAGAAGGCGCTCGCCGAAGCCGCCCTCGAGCAGTACCGCGGCGCGGTGCTCGGCGCGATCGGCGACCTTTCGGCGTCGGTCGGCGACTTCGTGCTGTCGCGCGAGTCGCAGCGACGCTCCGACAGCGCCGTCGCCAGCGCGAAGCGCGCGCTCGACATCGCCACGCAGCAGTTCGACGCAGGTGTGACCGATGTCACGACGCTGCTCGATGTGCAGCGGTCGGCGCTCGACGCCGAGAACGCCGCGGTCGAGGCGCGAGGCGCCACCGCGCAGGGATACATCGGCCTCTGCCGCGCCCTCGGCGGCGGCTGGGAGGAGTCGCAGGAGAATCGCAGCACGCAGGCCGCCGCAGATCCGCGGTCCGCGCGCGAGGAGCAACAGCCATGATCGTCCGAACCTCACTTACGCTCGCATGCCTTGCGAGCGCCGTCGTTCCCGCCTCGTGCGGCAAGCCCGCCGAGGCGGTGGCCACGCCCGCAGCCGCGCAGACCGTCTCCGTCCGCACCGCGGTCGCCGAGGCGCGCGCCGTGCGCCGCACCCGCACCTACCCAGGCAACACCGCCTCGGTGTCGTCGGTCGCGATCTCGGCGCGCGTCGCGGGTTTCCTCGACAAGCAGGTCGCGCCCGACGGCGCGAGCGTCAAGGCGGGCGATGTGCTCTGCACGATCGACAAGCGGCCCTTCGAGGTCGCGCTCGAGCAGGCGCGTGCCTCGCTCGCGCAGGCGCAGGCCTCGGTCGACCAGGCCGCCGCGGCGCTGCTGCAGGCGCAGGCGCAGGTCCCAGGCGCGCGCGCCGCGCGCGACCTCGCCCAGCGCGATGTCGACCGCAACCGCCCGCTCGTGCCCTCGGGAGCGCTCTCGAAGCAGGCGTTCGACCAGTACGAGTCGAAGCTCGAGCAGGCGCAGTCGACGCTCGCAGTGGCCGAGGCCGCCGTTGGCGCCGCGACCGCGCAGCGCGCCGCCGCCGCCGCGTCGGTCAAGGCCGCGCAGGCGCAGGTCGACGCCGCGCAGCTCAACCTCTCCTACTGCACCATCACCTCGCCCGTCGACGGCATGATCGGCGTCTGCGCCGTGTCGGAAGGGCAGATGGTGGGCCCCGGCTACACGGTCGTCCTGAACCACGCGATGAGCCTCGACCCGATGTATGTCGAGTTCTCGCCGTCGGCGACCGAGTGGCCCGCGATCCGCGCGCAGCTCGAGAAGGGGCCCGTCGCCGCCGAGATCCAGTACGGCGGCGTCTCGACGATCGTCGCGAAGGGCACGGTCACCTTCTCCGACAACACGGTCGATCCGTCGACCTCCACGATCCTCCTGCGGGCGACCTTCCCGAACCCCGACGGCGCGTTCCGCCCGGGCACCTACTCGAATGTGCAGGTCGATCTCGGCGAGATCCCCAATGTCGTGATGATCCCCATGCAGTCGCTGGTCGCGCGCGAGACCGACTTCTTCGTCTGGCGCGTGAAGCAGGACGACACCGTCGAGAATGTGCGTATCGAGACCACCGTGCGCGACGGCGAGATGGTCGGCGTGTCGGCGGGCCTCTCCGCCGGCGACCGCGTGGTCAGCGCGGGCATGCAGAAGCTCACCGCCGGTGCGAAGGTCGAAGAGGCCGCCGCACCCGAAGCCAAGTAAGGAGCGCCATGTCGAGTTTCTTCATCAGGCGCCCGATCTTCGCGACGGTCATCGCGCTCATCATGCTCCTCGCGGGCATCGCGACGATGTTCACGCTGCCGATCGCGCAGTTCCCGAACATCGTGCCGCCGACCGTGCAGGTCAGCGCCGTCTACAACGGCGCCGACGCCGAGACGGTCGCGAACGCCGTCACCAGCCCCCTCGAGCAGCAGATCAACGGCGTGCAGGGCATGCTGTACATGAGCTCGAACTCGACGAACACGGGGCAGTCGATCATCACCTGCACCTTCGAGGTCGGCTACGACCTGAACATCGCCGCGGTCGATGTCCAGAACCGCGCGCAGCAGGCGTTCTCGCAGCTCCCGCAGGAGGTGCAGCAGCTCGGCGTCACGGTGACGAAGCAGGCGTCGAACATGACGATCGTCGCCGCGCTGCGCTCGCCCGACGGCTCGTACGACTCGCGCTACCTGACGAACCTCGCCGACATCGCCGTGTCCCCCGCGCTCGCGCGCCTGCCAGGCGTCGGCACGGTGACCGTGTTCGGCCTCGAGCAGTACTCGATGCGCGTCTGGCTCGACCCCGCGAAGCTCGCGTCGATGGGCATGACCTCGGCCGATGTCGTGCGCGCCGTGCAGGCCCAGAACAAGCAGGCCGCCATCGGTTCGATCGGCGCCGAGCCGAGCGAGGGCAGGCCGTCGTTCGTCCTCAGCCTCACCACCGACGGCCGCCTCCAGACCGTCGAGGAGTTCGAGGACATCGTGGTCCGCACGGGCGCCGACGGCGCGGTGGTGCGCGTCCGCGATGTCGGCCGCGCCGAGATGGGCTCGTACCTCTACTCGAGCACCTCGCACTACAACGGCAATGGCGCCGCGCTGATCGGCGTGTACCAGCTCCCCGATGCGAACGCGTTCGATGTCGCGCAGAGCGTGCGCGAGGAGATCGAGCGCCTGTCACCCATGTTCCCGCCGGGCGTGACGCATGAGGTCGCCTACGACACCACGCTCTTCGTGCAGGCGTCGCTCGACGAACTCGTGAAGACGCTCGTCGAGGCGGCCATCCTCGTCCTCATCGTGATCTTCATCTTCCTGCAGGACTGGCGCGCCACGCTGATCCCGATGATCGCGATCCCCGTCTCGATCGTCGGCACCTTCGCGGTCATGGCCGCGTTCGGGTTCTCGATCAACTCGCTCACGCTGCTCGGCCTCGTGCTTGCGATCGGCCTCGTCGTCGACGACGCGATCATCGTGGTCGAGAATGTCTACCACCAGGTCGAGAACGGCGTGACCGACATGCGCCAGGCCGCCGTGAACGCGATGGCCCAGGTCACGGGCCCCATCGTGGCCACGAGCCTCGTGCTGCTCGCGGTCTTCATCCCCGCGGCGCTGATGCCGGGCATCACGGGCCAGCTCTACAACCAGTTCGCGCTCACGATCGCGTTCTCGATCGCGCTCTCGTGCATCAACTCGCTCACGCTGTCGCCCGCGCTTGCGGCGATCTTCCTGAAGCCGGGCAAGACCGAGACGAAGTTCGTGCCGTTCGTCCTCTTCAACCGCTTCTTCGACGGCCTGCGCGAGGAGTACGGCCGCGTGATCCACTGGTTCGGCGAGCACTGGTACATCGTGGCCGCGGTGTTCCTCATGGCGGTCGGCACGATCGGCTACATGCTGGCGCGCACGCCGACGGCGTTCATCCCGAACGAGGACCAGGGCTACTACTTCGTCGGCGTGCAGCTGCCACCAGGTTCGAGCCTGCGGCGCACGGTCGAGGTGTCGGAGACGGCGCGCCGCCTCGTCGCCGAGGACCCCGCGGTCGTGAATGTGCTGCAGATCGAGGGATTCAACCTCTTCACGAGCACGGGCCAGACGAACGCCGCGTTCCTCATCGCGGTGCTCAAGCCGTGGGAGGAGCGCGACCCTCGCACCGAGAACGCGCGGGCGATCATCGAGCGCGCGCTGCCCAAGCTGCGCGCGGTTCCCGAAGCGATCGTCTTCCCCGTGCCTCCGCCGCCCATCGCGGGCCTCGGCAACGCGGGCGGCTTCCAGCTGCAGCTCGAGGACTCGCAGGGCGTCGGGTTCGACGAGTTCTCGAAGGTCGCGCGCGAGTTCATGGACGCGGCCCGCAAGCGCCCTGAGCTCACGGGCATCAACTCGCCCTTCACCGACAGCGTGCCCGTGGTGCGCGTCGAGATCGACCGCACCAAGGTGCAGGCGCTCGGCGTGTCGCTCTCCGATGTGTACACCTCGCTCGGCCAGAACCTCGGCCAGTCGTTCGTGAACAACTTCAACATGTTCGGGCAGGTCTACAATGTGATGGTGCAGGCCGAGGCGCTGCAGCGCATGGGTGTCCAGGACATCATGAACATCCATGTGCGCAACGCGCAGGGCGGCATGGTGCCCATGTCGGCGATCGCGAAGCTGTCGCTCGGCGTCGCCACCGACAACGCGACGCACTACAACCTGTTCAACACGATCCAGGTGAACGGCAGCCCCGCGAAGGGCTTCAGCTCGGGCGACGCCATCAAGGCGATCGACGAGGTCGCCAAGGCAACGCTTCCCGCGGGCTTCACCTACGAGTGGACGGGCACCACCTATCAGGAGATCGAGTCGGGCGGATACGCGGGTATCATCTTCGGGCTCTCGCTGGTCGCGGTGTTCCTGCTGCTCGCCGCGCAGTACGAGTCGTGGGTACTGCCGTTCAATGTGCTGCTCGCGGTCGCGTTCGCCGTGCTCGGCGCGCTCATCGCGCTGCACCTGACGGGCATCGCGCTGAACACCTACGCGCAGATCGGCCTCGTCATGCTCGTCGGCCTTGCGGCGAAGAACGCCATCATGATCACCGAGTTCGCCGCCGAGCGGTACTACTCGGGCGAGTCGGTGCGCGACGCGGCGGTCAACGCCTCGAAGCTGCGCCTCCGGCCGATCCTGATGACGAGCTTCGCGTTCATCCTCGGCATCCTGCCGCTCGTCGTTGCGACGGGCGCGGGCGCGATGAGCCGCCGCTCGATCGGCACGGTGGTGCTTGGCGGCATGCTGGGTGCCGTCGTCGTCGACCAGATCGTCGTGCCCACGCTGTTCGTGATGCTCATGGGCGCGCGCGAGAAGCTCTTCGGGCGTCCGAAGCCGCCGGGAGCGCACCCCGCCGCGGAGCCTGCTGCGCACGGATCGCACTGAACTTTCGGCGCGAAGGCGCAACCTGTGCTGCGCGCGCGGTATCTTGGCGCGCACCGCGCGCTGCGCGGTGCATCGCACAAGGAGCGCCGTATGCCAGAGCATTCCCGTCGTGAGTTCCTCGCCACCACCGCGGCCATCGGCGCTGCGGGTCTGATTGCACCCACGGGCTTTGGCGCATGGCGCGCGCCGCGGCAGTCGGGCGACCAGCTCGGCGTCGCGGTGATCGGCTGCGGCGGCCGCGGCTCGGGCGCCGCGAACGACACGCTGACCGCGAACACCAATGTGCGCATCAAGGCGCTCGTCGACCTCAAGGCCGAGGCCGCGAAGGGCCTGCGCGACGCGCTCAAGGAAGCGCATGGCGAGCGCGTCGATGTGCCCGACGAACGCATCTTCACAGGCCTCGACGGCTACAAGAAGGCGCTCGAGGTCGAGGGCGTCGATGTCGTCATCCTGGCGACATGCCCGGGCTTCCGCCCGCTGCACATCGCCGCGGCCGTCGCCGCCAAGAAGCATGTCTTCGCCGAGAAGCCCGTGTGCGTCGACACCGCGGGCTACCACATCTGCTGCGCCGCGCACGACATCGCCAAGTCGCAGGGCACCGCGATCGTGACGGGCACCCAGTACCGCCGACAGGCGAGTTTCGTCGAGGGAATCCAGCGGATCCGCGACGGCATGATCGGCGAGGTGGTCGGCATGACCGCCCGCTACTGCTCGAACGGCATCTGGTACCGCGAGCGCAAGCCCGGCATGAGCGACATGGAGTACCAGATCTACAACTGGATGCACTTCACCTGGCTCTCGGGCGACCAGATCGCCGAGCAGGCGGTGCACAACATCGACATCATCCATTGGGTGATGGGCGGACCGCCCGTGCGCGCCTTCGCATCGGGCGGGCGCTGGAACCGCCCCGCGGATAGCGAGATGTGGGATTCGATGTCCGTCGACTACGAGTTCGATGGCGGGCGCATCTGCTCGTTCAACTGCCGCCACTGGCCGAACAGCGACAACGCGTTCGACAATGTGGTGTACGGCTCGAAGGGCATCGCCACCCTGCGCGCCTTCAACGACGGGTCGCGCATCGTCGACCGCTCGGGCAAGGAACTGTGGAGCACGAAGGGCGACATCGGCAAGGCGTACCGCGAGGAGCATCGCGCGCTGGTCGAGTCGGTCGTGGCGGGGCGCCCGATCGTCGAGCTGCGGCAGACGGCCGAGGCCTCGATGATGGCGGTCATGGGGCGCGAGGCGGCCTACTCGGGCCAGACCGCGACCTGGGACTTCATGACCACGAAGTCGAAGCTCAACCTCTTCCCCGCGAAGATCGAGATTCCCGGCGAGGCACCCATGCCCGTCGTGCGTCGCCCGGGTGAGTATCGACTCGTCTGAGCGCCGCGTGCGCCATTGGCATCGAAGCCGTGGCGTTGCGCGGTGCGACATGCAAGGCAAAAGCGACACAGGGCCGGCAATCGCCGGCCCTGTGGCATTTGGTAGATGGTGAAGCGGCCTGATGCAGGGTCACTTCAGACGGCGGCGCATGAAGCCGACGCCGAGGAGGCCGGCCGCGGCGAGCGCGACGGGCATCGGAACGGGGACGACCGACGGCGGGCAGGCAACGACCTTGTCCGACATGCCATTGTTGAAGCCGCGGAAGCGGGCGATCAGCGGGTAGTGGTTGTCTTCGCCAGGCTCGCAGGTGCAGTCGCCGTCGAAGAACGAGGCGGCCGAGAGACCCGCGAGCAGGCTGTCCGAACCATCGACGCAGAAGGTGAAGGTCGCCGAGTTGCCAGCGGCAAGACCCGCGCTCGGGTTGCCACCACCGCCGAGCAGGTCTCCGCCAAGCGCCGCGCCCCAATCGAAGGTACCGAAGGGCGACCCCGAGACATTCTGAAGGGTCTGCCACGCAGCGCTCGGAGCTCCGCAGAGCGAGAGGCTGAACGCGCCAGGCACCACATTGAACGCGAAGCCGGTCAGATATCCGCCGTTCGCGAGGGGCGAGTTGTTGGAGAGGTTGACGACCAGCGTTCCGCTGCCGCCACCCGAGTACGACCAATTCATCGACCCTGAGAACGCGGCGATTCCCTCGGTCGAGACATCGGCGCCCGAGAAGGTGATCGTGTCCGCTGAGGCAATACCCGCCACAGCCGCTGCAAGAACAAATGCGCTTCCACCGTACATGTTTGGAACTCCTGTTGCAGTCGATCCAATGACGAGGGTCGAACTGACTGTTCCAAATATGCAGTCATTCCGACCGTTTGCAAGTCAAGAATATAAAAGCATTCACGAACGAGACTTACAAATACAAGACGGGCCCTGGCAGCTGCCAGGGCCCGTCGTGATTCTTCGCGGTAGGTCAGAATTGGATGAGGCGCCTTCGCGGGCGACTCACTTGATGCGGCGACGCATCAGGCCAACGCCGAGGAGGCCTGCGGCGGCGAGCGCCACGGGCATCGGAACCGGCACGACCGAGGGCGGACAGGCGATGACCTTGTCCGAGCCGCCGTCGGCAAAGCCGCGGAAGCGGGCCGCGAACGGATAGCGATTCTCCTCGCCGGGCTCGCAGGTGCAGTCGCCGTCGAAGAACGACGCGGCCGACAGACCCGAGAGGATCGAGTCGTCGCCCTTCACGCAGAAGGTGAAGGTTCCCGTATCGCCGACAGCAATTCCCGCCGCGGGGTTGCCGCCGCCGAGGAAGTTGCCGCCGAGCGCGGCGCCCCAGTCAAAGGTGCCGAAGGGCGAACCCGAGGCATTCTGCTGGATGAGCCACGACGCGTTCGGCGCGTTGCACAGGGTGAGGTTCGGACCCGAGAAGGCCGTGTTGAACACGAAGCCAGTCAGGAAACCACCGTTGCTCGGGTTCGAGGTGTTCGTGAGGCTGACGACGAGGGTGCCCTCGCCGCTGCCGCCGTAGTTCCACGTCATCGAGCCCGTGAAGGACGCGATGCTCTCCGTGGCCAGATCTTCACCCGAGAAGCTAATGGTGTCCGCACAGGCGATGCTTGCAGCAAGCAACGCCGCCGTCGATGCGATCATCTTTCTCATGATTTCTCCATCCAACAAGATTTCCAGGCGCTTCGGCGCCTTCCACCAAGCCCAACTATAGCCGACAATTTGTACAGGTGTACATCCGACAGCGTTCAATTTTGCATTTTGAGTTCCGCATTGACGAGAGAGGGATTCTTCCTTAGGTCCGTAATTGTGGGGTTATCGAGACCATGAGTGCGTGAGATGTACGCCGCTCGCATCGCGCTCGAACGCGCGTGTGTCGACAGCGCATGAACTCGTTGATATCGGGATGATGCTCGCATGCATGCAGATGCTTCTGGTTCGGGAAGTTCATGGCGCGCTCGCCGACGGCGTTCGCTCATTCGGCTCGCACTGAGCATCGCGGTGCTCGTGGCTCTCGTCGCGGGCGCGTGGTTCGGCCGCAAGGCGTGGCGTTCGATGCAGGCGGAAGCGGCGCGCGAGCGAGGCATGGCGGCGGCGGCGCGCCGTGACTGGAAGGCCGCGCTGCCCGATCTGAGCACCGCGGTCGTTGCGAATCGCGAGGACGCGGAGCTGCTGCTCGTCTTCGCCGAGGCGCGGCGTCGCGTGCCCAAGCTCGAGGGCGCGCATTTGCGCGATGCTGCGGGCATCTACCGCACGGCGCTGTCTGCGGGTGCTCCGCGCGAGGAAACGCTCGTCAAGCTCCTCGCGGTGCTGATGGACTCGCAGCAGTTCGTCGAGGCCGCCGATGTCGCGCGGCAGATCCTCGACATCGACCCAACGGACCCCGCGGCGCTCGAGGCGCTTGTCGGCACGCTGCTGTTGCGCGGCAAGTACACCGACGCGATCACCTTGCTCGACGACGCCATTCGTGCAAGCCCTGCGGACATCGGCCTGCGTACCGCGCGCATCGACGCCATGACCCGCAGCGGCGCGAAGCCTGGCGAGGTGCTGGCGTTCGTCGACGCGTGGATCGCCGAGCCGGGTTCTCCGCGGGTGCTGCGCGACCTTCGGGCCGCGATCGTCTTCGACGAACTCGGGGCCGATGCCGTCACGCTCGACCCGCCGTTCGACGAGGCGTGGAAGCCTGCGACGGCCGATGAGGCGCGGTACCGCTCGCGTCTGCTCGTGCGTCTTGGACGCATCGACGACGCCTGCCGCGCGCTGGAGGCGGGCAGGCAGGTCGCCGCCGACGATCTCGCGCTCGTCCGCGAGGATCTCCGCTACCGCTTTTTCGCGGGTCGCACCGATGGTCTTGAGGCGATCGTCGACGGTATCGCCGCGGCTGCGGCGCCCGCCGACCCCGATGCGGCCGAACGCGCGGAGTCGTTGAAGGCCGCGCTGCGCTGCGCGCTGGTCGTCGCCCGCGGAGATCGGGACGCGGCGATCGCCGCGCTCGAGGGCTACTCGCCCGAGCCGTCGACGATCGAGGCGGAGTGGCGCAGCAGGCTGCTCGAGTCCTTCCGATCAGGCGCCGTACCGCGTGCGCTGCGGGTCGGCGCGTTTGACGGCGGAGCCGATCCGCTGCTTGTGGCCGTGTACGACATGCGTCGCGCGCGCATGCTTGCGGATGCGGGCGATGCGGGCGCCGCCGCTGCCGCCGCGCGCGATGCGTATCTCGTCTCCGAGGGGCAGTGGCGGCCTGCCGCGCTCCTGATGATCCGAACGCTGCTCGACAGCGGCCGCTTTGGCGAGGCCGCCGCAGGCGCGCGACAGTTCGCTCGGCAATCGGGCGGCGACCCCGAGCTGCGCGTGCTCGCGCTCGAGGCGGAGTCGAAGATGCGCCTCGCGGGCCTGGCCGCGGGTCGCGATGTGAAGGCCTTTCTCGACGAACTGCGTCAGGTGCTTGCGGATCGACAGACGCCCGTCGACGGGCGTCGCGTCGCCATCGAGGGTCTCTTCATCGGCGGTGCGCGCGAGGAGGCACGCGAGGCGGCCAAGGCGTTGATGGCCGATCCTTCGCTCGGCCAGGCCGACGCGCGGACCATCGCGCGCATCGGCGACGGGCTCGGCCGCAGCCTGCAGGACCCCTCACCCGCGCGGCTGGCGGCTGAGAAGCTGCGCGCCGTGAAGGCGGATCCGTGGCTGATCGCCGAGGTCGACGCGGTGGCCGCGGAGCTCGCGGACGAACCGCTCAAGGGCCTCGACGCGCTGCTTGCAGCCGCGGGCGGCGATCGGACCAACATCGCGAAGGCGGGGCTCTATGCCGACCGCCTCGTCGCCGACAAGGCAGCCGCGATCTTCGAGCGTTCGCTGCCCGAGGGAGCGACGGCCACGATGACATCGCGTGTGGTGGCGACGAACCCGGGACTCGCCCGCAAGGCGCTCGAAGCACTTGAGAAGCAGGGCGGCGGGCTGCCGTATGCGTTCGGCCTCCTGCGCATGACGCTCATCGACCCCACGGGGTATCCGATGGAGAAGTCGCTGCTCGTCGCCGAAGAGGTGCGGCGCGAGAATCCGAACGATCCGCAGCTGCTCGTCGTGATGGCCGAGGTCTTTGCCGCCGCGAAGCCGCCCAACATCGCCTCGGCGGTCGAGTTGATGCGCCAGGCGTTCCGCCTCGATGTGTCGCGGCTCGACTATCTCGGGCGTGCGCTCCTTCTCGCGCAAGGCGACCAGTCGCTGCTCGCGTCGCTTGCCGAGGAACTGCTCGGCGCCGCGGGCGGCGATGTGGTGGCGCGCAGGCTCGTGGTCGCGGCGCTCTGCGACGCGGGTCAGGTGCAGCGGGCCGCGGACTCGGCGATTCGGATCGCGGAAGTCACGGGGCTCGACGAAGATGTGGCGCTCGCGGGCCGCACGCTCGCGATGTCGGGTGACCTCGCGCGCAGCGAGCGCCTGCTCGAGACCGCGCTTTCGCGCAGCGGCTCATGGCCGCTCACCCTGCAGACGCTTGCGACGGTGCAGAAGCTCCTTGGGAAGGTCGACGCGGCGCGCGAGACGCTGCGCCTTGCGGGTGGAGTGTCGGACCCCGTGGAGCGCGCGCTTGACTCGGCGCGGCTCGCCGAGGAGTCGGGAAACGCAGCGGACTTCGCCTTGGCGCTCGACGCGATCGACGCGAAGGAGCCGCGGGTGGCGGGGTATTTGCGCGATGTGGCGTTGCGGCGGGGGACGCTTTCTGCGGTGGCCATCGGGCGCATCGAGTCGAGCGAGGGGAAGGATGCGGCCGCCCGCGTGCGGCTTGCGGTCTCGACCTACTCCGAACGCATGGAAGACATCCAGCCCGCCGAGGCGCTCGCGCGCGCTCGTGCGGCCAAGGACGACTGGGCCGGATGGATCGCGGCGATTCGCGTGGCGCAACGAAAGGGCGACCCAGCCGTGGCGGCCGGCGCGGCGACGGAGGCACTCGCTGCGCTCCCGCGTGAACTGCGCCTCGGCGTCGATGCGATCGCCGCGCTGACCGATGCGGGCCGTTTCAAGGACGCAGAGCGCGCGGCATCGACCCTTCTCTCGATCGGCGCGCTCGAGCCCTCGTTGCGCGAGGCCGCCGCGCGGCTCGAGACCGCTCGCGGCGATGGCGCGAAGGCGATCCTGCAGCTCGACGCGATCGTCGACCCTGCCGCGAAGGGCCGCACGCGCGAACTGCGTGCGCAGGCGTTCGCGCTGCGCGGCGACATGAAGGCGGCGGTGCAGGGTGGTTCCGAGGCGTCGCTCCTGCGCATCGCACCGATGCTCGAGAGCGCGCCGCTTGCGGGGCTGCTTGCCGAACTCGAGATGCGTCCTGGCGTGACGCGCCGCATGATCGCGGAGATCGCCGCGCTGGTCGCGCAGCGCGCCCCGCAAGACAAGGCGGCGAGCGAGGCGGCGTCGCGCGCTGCGCGCGCGGTGCTTTCGTCGGACGAGAAGTCGCCCGAGGCGCTCGCGGCGGCGTTGACCGCGGCGCTTGCATCGGGCGATGCGGCCGTCACCGATGCGGCGCGTACGGCGTTCCTCGCGTCGATTCAGGGCGCCGATGCTGCGACGAAGGGCGGGCAGCCTGCGAATGGTGCGGCGGCGTTTGCCGCGACCTTTGCGCTCAACAACGAGGCCGACGCGCTTCGCAACCGCGGTGCGTCGCCTGAGCGCGCGGTGGAGCTCGCGCGGCGAGCCCTCGTGACCGCACCCGCGGCGCAGAAGCCTTCGGTCGAGACGACGCTGGCGCGGTGTCTTGTCGCGTCGGGGAAGGCGGCCGAAGGTCTCGAGCTCGCGCGCGCTGGCGCGGCCACTCCCACGCGGCTCCTCGCCGAAGCCGAGGCGCTCGCGGCGCTCGGACGCCGCAATGACGCCGAGGGAGTCCTCGCGAGGGCGCGCGAAATGCTGCAGTCGACGCCGTATGCGTCTCGGCGCCTCGCCGAAGCCATGTCGTCGCTCTCCGAGCGCGTGAAGGCGATGCCGGTCCGCGCGGGCGGCTGACGAGCGTCGCCGCGCGTCGAGCCGCGGCGTTTGCTCAGGTTCCCCAGGCGGCCAGGAGCATCGCGAGATCCGCGGCGTCGACGGTGCCGTTGCCGTCGAGGTCGGCGGGGCAGCCCGTGCACGCGCCCCATGCGGCGAGCAGCGTCGCGAGGTCGGCGGCGTCGACGGTGCCGTTGCCATCGAGGTCGGCGGGGTTCGAGGATTCCGTGAAGGTCACGGCGAGGCCGAGCGAGGCGCCCGCGCCATCACGGGTGCGCATGCAGTCGATCGCCATCGACCCTGAGGCGGGCGACCCTGACGACAGCGTGACGGTGAACACGGCCGACTGGCCTGCGCCGATCTCGGCACTGACCGCGGGCGTGAATGCCGCGAGTGCGGGCCCCGCGGCGCGCGGCGCGAAGGCCGTGGCATCGGGGCCGTTGTTCACGATGGTGAGCGTGGTCGACAGCGGCGTGCCCGCGGGACCCGACAGGCTCGCGCTGGCAAGCGACGCGCCCGTCCGCGCGTCGCGCACCATCGAGGTGCCGGCAACCTGCGCGCCCGCGCCCCACACGGTGGAGAACGCCTCGGCGTCGGCGCGCAGATGTGCGTCGAAGAACTCGAGCATGAGCGCACGGGTCTTCGCGAGCTGCTCCGCGCGCGAGATGCGATGTTGACGGTCTGCCGCGGAGCATCGCACGCGTTGTACTGCGCGGCCGTCGTCGACGGCGGCACGATGGTGTCCTGGCTGCCCACGATGAAGCGCGACGGACGCTGCACGCTCGTCATCGCGGAGCTCGACGACGGGTTTGTCTCGGCGGCCGCGAGCGTGCACAGCGCCTTGATGCGCGCGTCGGCCGCCGCGGCGAGCGCCGATGCGCCGCCGCCCATCGAATGGCCTGAGACGCCGAACGCGCTCTGGTCGACGGCGCCGAAGAGCCAGCTCGACTTGAGCGCGTCCTGCTGCTCGAGCCAGGTGAGGCAGTAGCGCATGTCGAGCGCGTAGTTCGCATGGTTCGGGAAGAGCTCGCCGCCGCTCGTGGTCGCGATCACGATGTAGCCATGGCTCGCGAGGTGGTCCATCGTCGAGTCGTAGAGGTCGACGGCGGAAAGGAACCCGTGGCCGAAGGTGATCGCGGGCGCGGGGCCAGCGGTGGGGTTGAACGGCGCGCTCGCTGTGGTCGCCGTCGCGGGGTAGCGGATCTGCGCGCTGAAGGTGGTCGAGTTCGGGCGAGTGACCGTGACCGTGCGCTGCGAGACGACGAATGGCCCGGGCAGCGAGTTGTCCGCGGCGGCGTGCATGGCGCAGGCGGAGGCGAAGAGCGCGGAGGCAAGGGCGGTGGTGACGGAGAATCGCATGGGTCGCAGGTCCTGCATGGGTCGGAGCGTTCGTCGCCTCTGCCGCGGGCGTTTCACAGGATGCCACACGCGGGGCGTGATGGAAGGGTTCGGCGCAACGATTCGACTTGTTTCGAATGGTCTGCGTGGGTGCTCGGCACCGCCGAGGGGCCGCTCGCCTCGATCTGCGCGTGGCTTCGCCGCTCGCCTCGTGCATCAAGGCGGGTCGTTTGGGGCATACTGCGTGCATGCTTCATGCGCTTCTCGCTGCGGTCTCGATCTTCGTGCATGCCCGCGACCATTCGACCTCGCCGCCGCCCGTCGGCGCGCCGATCGAGGTCTTCATCGGCGGTCAGGGCGGCTACCCCGTGTACCGCATCCCCGCGGCGACGAGGCTCGAGCATGGCGCGCACGCGGGGCGGCTGCTTGTCTTCGCGGAGGGCCGCCCGCAGCTTGCCGATGTGACCGACAACGACCTCGTGCTTCGCTCGAGCGACGACGGCGGCGTGACCTGGTCGCCCGTGCGCGTGCTGGCCGACATCGCGGGAAGGTCGCTGAACAACCCGTGCGTGGTCGAGCTGCACGAGGGCGCGCGTGCGGGCCGCGTGCTGCTGATGTTCCAGTCGTACCCCGAGAACATGGGCGAGCACCATGTCGTCGAGGGCTATGGATCGCCCGACGGGCCCGACCGCGTGTGCCGCACGATGGTGATGCACTCGGACGACGGCGGCGCGACATGGAGCGCGCCGCGCGAGGTGACGCGCGGCGTGAAGCGCGCGACGGGTGCCACGAGCACCGCGACGGGGCCTGGCGTCGGCATCCAGCTGTCGCGCGGGCCGCACAAGGGCCGGGTGATCATGCCGTTCAACGAGGGGCCGTTCGACCGTTGGCGCGTGTATGCCGCGTACAGCGACGATGCGGGCGAGTCGTGGCGTGCGGGCGAGGTGGCGCCGGACGATGCAAAGGGCGTTGCGAACGAGGTGCAGATGTTCGAGCGTGCCGACGGTGCGGTCGTGCTGAACGCGCGCCAGCACCTCGGTGCGAAGCGGAGGAAGGCGGCGACTTCGATCGATGGCGGCGCGACTTGGAGCGTGCTCGCGGATGTTCCCGAGCTGCCCGACCCGACCTGCATGGGCGGCGTGCTGGCGCTTGGCGATGGCGTCGTGGTGTTCACGGGCTGCGACAGCGAGACGCGCCGTGCGAAGGGCGCGGTGTGGTTCTCACGCGACGACGGCCGCTCGTGGAGCGAGAAGACCGAGATCGAGCCAGGCGGCTTTGCCTACAGCGTTCCCGTGCGGCTTTCGCCCGCCGAGATCGGCGTGGTGTACGAGGGCGCGGGGTACACGCGCATCGTGATGCGGCGCGTCAGCGTGCCGCAGGCGCCCGCCGCAGCGAGCCCCGCTGCACGCTGACGGGCGCGAGCGTGCGCACTTCGCCTGCGGTGCCCGTGGTGCGAGCATCCGCGTCGCGGACCGTGGTCATCTCGACATCGATGCGCGCGCCGTGCGTGTCGTGCAGCAGTTCCTCGCGCACCGTGACGCGCGAGCCTGCGATGTCGAACGCGCAGTGGAGTGCGCCGGCGATGAAGCGCATGTCGAGCACGATGCCGTTGCGCTCGTCGATCGCATGGTCGCCTGTCGGACCGTCGCGCACCACGAGTTCGTACGGACGCACCTGCGTGACTTCGTCGCCCTCGTAGGTGATCGTCCACGAGAACCGCGATGGGTCCGCGGTTGCCGCGATGTCGAGGCGCATGGTGAAGGGCTTGGCCGCGCCGTCGGGCGTGTGCGACAGCAGCGTTCCGCTCCACGAGCCGAGCCAATCGCGTGGGAACGCCGCAGAGTCAGCGTGTGGCGCCGCGTGGGGAGGAGCCGCACACGCGGCGACGAACAGCGGGATCGCGATGGCCGCGGGCGTGCGCATGGCGGGAGGGTACTTCGGCCCGTAGGATGCGCGCCAGGCCGTCGCGCCCGCAGGGTCCTTTCGCGCTCAACCGCAGGAAACACGATGAAGTACACCACCATCGCCGCCGCGTCCGTCGCTTCCGCGCTTCTCCTTGCCGCCGCGCCGCACGCGCAGGACGCGGCGCCCGCGCCCGCCGCCGCAGCCGTGGCGCCGAGCGCGATCACGCTCGACCCCGTGCACTCGATGGCGGTGTTCCGCATCCAGCACCTCGGTGCGGGCTACTTCTGGGGCCGCTTCAACGAACTTTCGGGCAGCGCGCAGTGGCCGCTCGACGACAGCGCCGCGCCGTCGTTCGAGGTGACCGCGCAGGTCGACAAGGTCGACACGGGCAGCGCGAAGCTCGACGGCAACCTGCAGGGGCCGAACTTCTTCAACCAGGCGGAGTTCCCGACGATCGTCTTCAAGTCGACCGCCGCGCGCCGCATCGGCGAGCGCCATTACGCGGTGACGGGCGACCTGACGCTGCGCGGCGTGACCAAGTCGATCGAGGTCGACTGCGTGGTCACGGGCATCGGCAAGGCGCCGACGGGGCAGAAGGTCGGGTTCGAGTGCACCTTCACGCTGAACCGCGCCGACTACGGCATGAAGTGGGGGATCGACGCGCCGAAGGGCGCGCTCGGGAGCGAAGTGAAGATGGTGATCGCGCTCGAGGGCGATGTGGCCAAGCCGAAGGGCTGATCGGGAGGACGCATGCAGGAAGCCGCCGACCCGACCGTGCTCGTGAACGAAACCGTGGACTACGCGTTGAGCGTGGTCGTGCTGCCTGCGATCGTCGGCGTGGTGGCTGCGGCGCCCGCGCTATTCGGGCCGCTGCGCAGGCGTGCGGCGGCGGTGGAGTGCTGCGTGGCGTTCGCGGTGGCGATCGCGTTCACGGTGAGCTTCACGCGCGAGCTCGGCATCGAGGCGCTGCTGCGGCAGCTCGTCACGCTCGAGGGCGACGGCATGCCGATCGAGCGTTGGCATCGGCTCGGGCTTGTGGCCGCGGGACTTGCCGTGGTCGGGCCCGTGCTTGCGGCGCTGCAGGCGGCGCTTGCGTCGCGGCGCGCCGAGCGGGTTGTCGGCGTCGTGGGTGCGGTGGTCGTGGCGGCGGCGTCGGTGTTCGTGGTTGATTTCCCGCGTGCGACGGCGGGCGGCGAGGCGATGGTCGCCGCGGTCGCCGCATGCTCGACGCTTGGGTTCATGCTGTTCGCGCGCACTGGCGCGATGTGGTGCGCGTGGCTCGTGTTCGCGTCGCTTGCGGCGCTATCGATCATGTCGGGCTTCGCGTCGCTTGCGGTGATGTGCGCCGCGGTCAGCGTGGGCGCGTTCGCGATCGGCGTGCTCGGGTTCGCGGGCGGCCGCCTGACCAAGGACGCCGCGCCGATCGAGGCGTCGGGTGCGCTCGCGGTGGTGCTCGGCGTGCTCGCCGCGCTCTGCGCCGCGTGCGGGCGCGCGTACGACATGATCGGGCTGCCCGCATGGTCGTGGCTCGTGGTCGCGCTCATTCCGCTCGGTGGCGCGATGTTCACAGGCTTGTCGCGCCGTGCGCCCTCGCGCGAGGCGACGACCTTCTGGCGCGTGCTGGGCGCGGTCATCCTGACGATCCTGCTGCTTGTCGGCACGCAGCTCGCGACGCAGGGCGGCGAATCGGATGCCGAGGACGCGGGCGACCCGATGGACGGCATCTACGGCTGATCGGCGCACCGCGCATGGGGCGCGACCAAGCGAAAGGGGCCCGGCGTGAGCCAGGCCCCGTGATCGTTGTGCGTTGCGCGTCGACTAGCGGTTGACGACCTTCCACGCAGGCGACACATTGCGGACGAACCCGCCCTCGACGCGCACAAGGCCGTCCATGCGCCATCCGAACACATTGCCGCTCGAGATGTCGCGCCAGAAGAGGTCGTCGTCGCCGTCGCCGTCGGTGTCGCAGGCGGACACCAGCTCGAACTGCGGCGCGACGCCCGTGCGGATCACCGCACCTTCGACGCGCATGCCGCCCTGCATGAGCCAGCCGCGCACCTCGCCGTTGGTCGGGTTGTGCCAGACCAGGTCGTCGTCGTGGTCGCCGTCGAGGTCGCCCGTACCCGCAAGCCGCCAGTCGGCAGGCACGGGCGCGGGGTTCATCGAGATGAGCACGCCGCCAGCACCGTAGACCGAGACCATGGCGTGGTAGCGGTTGACGCCGTCGCGCAGGATGAGCTCTGCGATGCCGTCGCCCGTCACATCGGCGGTGGTCACATAGGTGTGGCCCGCGGGAAGGGTGAACGAAGGCCCAGCCGCGAAGGTGCGGTAGTTCGCAAGCGGCGTGACGCGGTAGTAGATGCCGCCGAAGCGCTCAAGCAGGTCGATGCGGCCGTCGCCCGTGTAGTCGCCCACGGCGATGGGCGTCCAGCTGGTGGCCGACCAGTCACCGATGAATGGGTTCGCGATGCGCTGGCTACCCACGATCGACCAGAGGATGACCCAGCGGCCCTGCGGATGCCAGAACACGACCTCGGGCATGCCATCGTCGTTCTGATCACCCGTGCCAAGCACCTGGAAGCCGCCGAAGGTCGACCACGGGAATGCGCCGCCGCCCTTGCGGACGATGCCATCCATCAGCCAACGCGCCGTGTTTCCGCCCGCGGGCAGATGCCACATCAGGTCCGACTTGCCGTCGAGGTCGAAGTCGAAGTCGGCGGGATCGGGGTTCGGAATGCCGCCAGGCGGGCCGCCCGAACCACCTCCGCCGCCACCTCCTCCGCCACCCGAACTCTCCTGCCAGCAGTATGGCTCTGGCGAGGGCTCGTCGACGGGCGTCGCCGTCGTTGACTCGGGCAGCAGGGTGAAGGGCGCGGTGATCTGCAGGGTGTCGAAGGTCGGGTTTCCAGGTGCCGCCTCGCCCGATGCCATGCGGAACGAGAACCAGATCGCCGCGTCGGGGTTCCAGTTCGATTCGTGCAGCGTGAAGCGCGCGACGCGCACCTTGCGGTCGGGGCCTGCGAAGCTCCACTGGCCGATCGGCGGCACGAGGAAGACGCCGCCGATGTCGGAGCCCGTGCCCGTGACCAGTCCGTCCTGGAAGTCGGGGGTGAGCCAGTAGAGGCCTGAGATATCGACCTGCTCTCGGCCACCGATGCAGATGAACGAGTCGTACGCGAACAGTGGATCGCTGCCGTCATAGGCGAGCGGCTTCATGGTCGCGGGCGTGTCGGGGTAGGAGCGGTGCCAGAGCGGCCCCGCGTTGATCATCGTGCTGTCCATGTCCCACACGAGAAGCGCGCGTTCGCACTCGGTGGCGTACTCGGCGAAGATGTCGGTGTGGAAGTAGCGCACACCGTTGACGACCGTCGAGCTGGAGGCGTAGGTGAGCTGCGTCACGCCATTGGCGGACGCGATCGCCGAGATGGCGAGCGTGCAGACCGCGGCGGCGATGCGGCGACGGGAGACGGTGGCGGCATGGTCTGGGTGCATGGGCAGGGCTCCTTAGGAATTCTCTACGCAGGGGAGTGCCGTCGATAGTTCGCCGTACGGTGATTCTCAGAATTTTCCTCGCCTCGGTCTTCGTGCGGGGAGTGGCGAGGCAGGCCGAGCGCTGCCGCGAGGTGACTTCGAAGGCAACGTGCGGCGGGGCCCGCGCTCGACGGATTCCTCGGGGGAAGTTCCCGCTTCTTCGGACGCTTCTCGCCGCGAAGGCGACGATCGTGCCCCGCGCCGCTAGCGTGGGGCTGCACCCGAAGGAGGCCAATCATGCTTGCGGAACTGAACCGTTACGAGATCGTGGAGTGGTTCCTCGCCATCGCCCTCTTGGTCGTGGGCACGAGCCTGATGCTGCGCGCCCGACATTGGATCGGCATCGTGAGCGGGGTGATGCGCCATCCGCTCACGCCGTTCTTCACGGGGCTCTATGCGCTGCTCATGGGTCTCGCGGTCGGCCTGAGCCACAACCTCTGGGTCGCCGACGCGCGCGTCATCGTGACCGTGCTCGGCTGGGCGTCGGCTGCGTTCGGCGCGCTCGTGATGATCGTGCCCGAGGTCTACTCGGCGCTCGTGCGGCGATTCCCGCTCACCCCGAGCGTCGTCGCGATCCGCGGCGCGGTGCGGTTCGTGCTTGGAGGTGCGATCGTGACCTACCTGCTCACGCAGACGGCGTGAACGCCGCTCAGTTCACATTGATCTGAACCCAGGCGGTCCAGCTCGAGGGGCCTGCGGCGTTGACCGCGCGCACCGAGTACCGCCAGCGTCCAGCGCCAGGCGACTGCGAGAAGCTCGTCACATTCGCGCCCACGGTGCCGACGATCGCCTCGTTGCCCCAGCCACCGTTCGAAAGGCGCTGCTGGCGACGGATCTCGAAGAACTGCTCGTTGTTCGCGTTGTCCGTCCAGGTCACGGTGACCACGCTGCCCGAGACGGTCGCGTTCGGGTTCGTCGGGGCTGCGGGCAGGAAGGCGCCTGGGTCGAGCACGATGACCTGGATCGAGGCGCTTCCCACGGCACCCGTGATGTCGGTGGCGCTTGCGGTGATCGTGTGCGTGCCGATCACGAGGTCGCTGCGGGTGAACGAGCCGCCCGAGCCGATCGGGCCCTGGAGGTTCGAGGTCCAGACGAGGATCGAGGTCAGGTTGCCCTGCTCGTTGTCGATCGCGGTTCCGCTGAAGGTGATCGCGGTGCTGAGGAAGAACTGGCTGTTCGGCGCGGGCGAGGTGATGGTGACGACGGGCGCGGCGTTCACGACGGTGATCGTGCGTGCGGCGGTCGTGGTGTTGCCTGCGTCGTCGGTCGCGCTCCACGAGACGCTTGTCGTGCCGATCGGGAAGATTCCATCCAGCGGCCAGGACGACGAGGTCGAGGAGTTCGGGAAGACGATCGAGAGCGTCACCGAGACTTCAGGGTCGCAGTTGTCGGAGGCCGTCACCGACGGTTGCGCCACGAAGGCGCCCGACGACGAGGTCGCGGGCACGCTGATGTTCGCGGGCACTCCCGACAGGACGGGCGCGGTGACATCGACATCGACGGGCCCGAGGTCGAAGAGGAGCACGGCGATGGGCTGGCCGTTCGCGTTGGCGACGCGCGTGCTGACGGGCGGCACGGCGGCGAACCGCACGAGCTGCGTGATGTCGCAGCCGTCGAGGCCCGCGAGGTCTTCGAGCGCGGTGAAGCGGAGTTCGGCGAGGTCGGCCGCGGCCGAGGTGCCCGCGGCGCCGTCGTTCACGCCTTGCGCGTAGATCAGGGTTCCGGCGATGTTGTCGGCCGACTCGTAGATCTCACGCGGCATCGGACCTGTCGCCAGCGCTTCGGCGGTGGCGAAGGCAAGCCGCGTCTCGTCGAAGTGCAGCGCGAACTGCGCGCCCACCGCGGCGTCGTCGAGGTCGGTCATCGCGACGGTGACCACGAGCGTGCCGCCCGCGCGGACCGCGGGGTTGTCGGCCCACAGCCGCAGCTGGGGCTTCGATTCGTTGCAGTCGGCCGTGCCATCGCCATCGGTGTCGGTGTCGGGCACGCCGCAGCCGCACTGCCCAGGCGCCTGCTTGAGCGGATCGGCGGGGCAGAGGTCGCCCGCGGTCGCGACATAGCCTGAGGGCTGCTTGCACGCGAGCAGCGTGGCGTTCGGGTCGCCGAAGCCGTCGCCGTCGGCGTCGAGGTACCAGGTTGCCGCGGTGGTGCGGTTCGGGTCGGGTCGTTCGGGCAGCCGTCGTTGCAGTCGGGCGTGCCGTCGCCGTCGGTGTCGGTGTCGGGCACGCCACAGCCGCAGAGACCTGGCTGCGTCTTGCCCGGATCGTTCGGGCAGCCGTCGAGGCAGTTCGCCGTGCCGTCGCCATCGGAATCGATGTCGGTCACGCCGCAGCCGCACAGACCAGGCGAGAACTTGAACGGATCGTTCGGGCAGCCGTCGACGCAGTCGGGCAGGAAATCGCCGTCGGAGTCTGCATCGGGTACACCGCATCCGCAGTCGCCCGGCTCTGTCTTGCCTGCGTCGTTCGGGCAGCCGTCGAAGCAGTTCGGCGTGCCGTCGCCGTCGTTGTCGGTGTCGGGTACGCCGCAGCCGCAGAGCCCTGGCTGCGTCTTGTTCGGATCGTTCGGGCAGAGGTCGATGCAGTTCGCGACATGCGAGCCGAGGTTGGTGAAGGTGTCGATCGGGAACTGCGTCCACTCGAGCGAAGGGTTGAACGCGTTGTTCGCGATGATGTCGCCCGCGCAGATCGTCGGCTTGCGCACGAGCGTGACATCGACCGTGGTCACGCCGCCTGCGGTCCACGCGGTGCCCGGGTCGAAGCCCGTCTGGCCGAAGGCATCGACGACCGCGTTGGTCGCACCCTTGATCAGCACGATGGCGTCGTCGCCATTGAAGCTGAACTGGCTGTTCGACGCGGTCTGATTGGCGCGGGCGAGGAGCGTGCTGCCCGCACTTGCGCTCACGACGACCCAGCGGCCGTTGCTCGGCAGGGTTCCACTGAGCGAGATGATCGATGACGGCGAGGCGGCGCCATTGCGGTAGATGGCGAGGCGGTAGGCGCCGGCGGTGAAGTTCACGCTGGACAGCGTGCCGTTGTAGATCTCGATGGCACGATTGTTGCTCGAGCCTTCGACATACTCCGAGATGATCAGATCGGTCGACTGCGCAGGCGCGCGCGCTGCGAGCAGCGCGGCCGCGCTCAGCGCGACAACGGCCGCGGCATGGCGCGAGAACGCACGGAGCAGCGCTCCGAAACGGCACAGAAGGCCCGGATCATTCACTCTCTGGAAACTCCTCGTCGCGGACGAAGCGACGGGGAGAAGGTAGGGCCGAGGGGCGCGCGCAAAGACTTCGTCTGCAAAGGGCTGCGAAACACGAAGCGTGCGCGGTGGGCCTGTGATAATCGGACGCAATGAAAGACGGGCGCGGCGAGATCGCCGCGCCCGTCGAATGCTCAGGAAAGCCGTCTCAGTTGACTGTGACCTGGACCCAGGCCGTCCAGGCGGAGGCGCCCGAGGCGTTCACCGCACGCACCGCGTAGCGGTACTTGCCGGCCGCAGTCGAGTTCACGAACTCCGTGACATTCGCGCCCACGGTGCCCACCACGGTCTCGGTCGACCATGAGTTGCCCACGCGCGTCTGGCGCTTGATCTCGAACCCCGTCTCGTTTGCCGAGTTGTCGGTCCATCGCACCGTTGCGGAGCCGACACCGCCTGTGACCGAGACGCCGCTTGGCGCGGCGGGGGGCACGGCGCCTGGATCGCTCACCGTCACGACGACCGTCGCGACGGTGGTGAGGCTGCCCGAGTCGGTGGCGCTCGCCGTGATGGTGTGCGTGCCGAGCACGAGGTCGCTGCGCGAGAACGAGCCACCCGTGCCGAGCGCGCCCTGCAGGCTCGAGCTCCACGAGAGCGACGCGGTGAGCGAGCCGTCCTGCGTGTCGCTCGCGCTGCCCGAGAACGAGATGCTCGAGCCCTGCGCGAAGCCCGCATTGTTGGCGGGCGACGAGATGGTGACCGTCGGCGCCGTGTTCTGCGCCTGTCCGCCGAGCGCGGCCTGCACATCGAGCACGCCGCCCGTCACGCAGCGGCCCGAAAGCGACGACACTGGGCGCGCCGTCGACAGGATGCGGCTCTTGACCTGCGTGTAGGTGTAGTTCGGGTTCGCGGCGTAGACGAGCGCGGCTGCGCCCGCGACATGCGGGCCCGCCATCGAGGTGCCGTTCAGGTACGAGTAGCTCGAGGTTCCGTAGGTCGACAGGATGTTCACGCCTGGCGCGCCGATGTCGACCGAGCTCGCGCCGTAGTTCGAGAAGGAGGCGCGGCCGTCGTTGTTGTCGGTGGCCGCGACATTGATGATGTTGTCGAGGTTGTATGCGCCTGGATACGCGGGGCTGGTGTCGCTGTTGACGCCGCTGTTTCCGGCGGACGCGACGAAGACATGGCCGATGTTCCTGGTCGCGTTGATCGCGTCGTAGAGTCCCTGCGAGTAGCCGCCGCCGCCCCACGAGTTGTTCGAGACCTTCACGCCCTTCTGCGTCATGTACTGCACGCAGAGGATCGCGTCGCTCGTGTATCCGCCGTTCTGGCCGAGGAAGCGCAGCGCCATGATCTTGCAGCGCCACATCACGCCCGCGACGCCGACGCCGTTGTTGCCTACCGCGCCGACGGTGCCCGCGGTGTGCGTGCCATGCTTCGTGTTGTAGGGGCTGTTGTCGCCCGAGTAGAAGTCCCAGCCCCAGGTGTCGTCGATGCGGCCGTTGCCGTCGTCGTCGATGCCGTTGCCAGCGGTTTCGCCGGGGTTCGACCAGATGTTGGCGGCGAGGTCGGGGTGCGTGTTGTTCGTGCCGTCGTCGATCACGGCGATCACGAAGTTCGGGTCGCCCGTGAAGACATCCCATGCGAGGTGCGCGCGGCTATCGGCGCCCGCGACGCCCGCGTCGTTGTTCACGGTCTGGCCGATGTTCCGCATGCCCCAGAGGTTGTTGAAGCTCGGGTCGTTCGGCACGGCGTCGGCGCGGCGGACCCAGTCGGGCTCGGCGTAGTCGACGGCGTCGGACATCGTGAGCTCGAGCAGCGCCTTCTCGACGCTGATGCCCACGGAGAGGTGGACGAGGCCGGGCACGATGTCGAAGCGCTCGAGCACCTTGCCGTCGACGGCGGCGATCGCGGCGCTGCGCTCGGCGTCGGTGGAGCGCGCGCTGAACCTCACGAGCACGCTGGTCGGGTCGTAGCGAAGGTCGGGGTTCGCCTCGAGGATCTGCTTCGAGAGCGGGAGGGCATCGATCGATTCGGGTGCGTCCTGGCCCAAGGCGACCGGAGCGGCCGAGGCGACGAGCGCGGCGGCGAGAGCGGCGGGCTTCGAAAGGAAGCGGGGCATCCACGACATGGAGGGGACTCCTTCGGGGTTCGCAGCGGAAGGCCCTTCCAGCGGGGCCGCCCGAGGCGCGGGGTGTCGGGCGATCCTACTGCCGGCAGCGGCCTTGCCAAGCGCAAAGGCCTTGAACGCAACCATTTGCGATGGGGTGGACACCCTCCTGGCGTGTGCAAGGGCGCGAGGTCCTCGGGATGGCAGAGGGTTGGGATTTCGAGGCTTGTGCAGGCTGTTCCGTTTGAATCTGCGTAAAAGTGTCGTAACTTCGGTTCGGAGGGTTGCCAAGTTTCTGGCGCGGGTCGTCCCCGTGTCGGAGCAGCCGTCGATCGCACGAGGAGAGAAGGAGTTCAACATGTCGAATTCAGAGAAGCGCTCGCTGCTTGCGCAGCGTGTGGCGCGTCACTTCGCGGCCGTTGCCGTGGTGACCGCAGGAACGGCCGTGGCCGATGTCCAGTACACCGCGGTGAACTGGGTCGTGCCCGCCAACATCGATGGCCTGTACATCAATGTCGAGACGCTGGCGACCGGCTCGGCCGCCTCCGCGGTCGCGGGTTGGGACATCAACCCGTACTCGGCGACCTCGCTGACCTGGTTCAACGCCACGGGCACGGGCATGATGCGCTACCCGGGCATCACCACGGGCTCGGCGGGCAACCTGCCCATCGGCACGATCGTGAGCGCTTCGGGCAGCTTCGGCTCGGGCGCGGTGGTCGTTGGCGCGGCGGCGGGCAACTGGCAGCTGAATGCGTCGAATTACTTCGGCTTCCGCTTCATCGCGTCGGACGGCGGCACGCACTACGGCTGGGGCAAGTTCCAGATCGGCGCCTCGATCAGCGGCGCGGACCGCACGATCACCGAGATCGCCTGGGAGACGGCTCCTGGCGTTGCGATCACCGTCGGCGACACGGGCGCGGGCAGCGGCCCGTACGACCCCTGCGCGCCCACGAACCCCACCGCGTCGTCGGGCTCGAACAATCTGTTCGTGCGCAACACCGATATCGCCGACCTGACCACCTCGTGCGGCACGATCTACAAGGCGAACTACTACAAGTTCACCGCGCCTTCGACCCGCAACTTCGACATCAGCACCTGCGCGGGCGCCTCGGCGTCGCGCATCGCGGTCCTGAGCGGATGCGCGGCGGGCTCGAGCGTGATCGCGTGCGGCACCGCTTGCGGTTCGGGCCAGACGATCACCCTCGCGGCGACGGCCGGCACGGACTACTACATCGTGCTCGGCAGCGCGGTCTCGGGCGTCGATCTGCCTTCGCCGTACGGCGTGCAGGTCACGCCGTGGTACGACGGCTGCGATTCGACGAATCCCACCGCGACGAACGGCACGAACTCGCTCGCGCTGAACCAGACCACGGCGCAGAACCTCGACCTCACGGGCACGAGCTGCGGCTTCACGATCTACCGCGCGAACTACTTCAAGTACACGCCGACCGCGTCGGGCTCGTACACGATCAGCACCTGCGCCGCGGGCCAGAAGACCCGCATCGCGGTGACCGACAGCTGCGACCCGCTCGCCACCCCGCTCGCCTGCAATGACAGCGCGTGCGGCAACTCGGCGGAAGTCACGGTCGACCTGATCGCCTCGATTCCGTACTACTTCATCATCGGCTCGGACTCGGCCAAGGTCTCGCTGCCGTCGCCGCTCTCGGTGACGGTGGTCCCGCCGCCGCTGCCGGCGTGCGTCGATGCCGCGGACGCGGTGTTCGGTGACAATGTCTTCGAGAACACGGGCACGGTCGCGCAGACCGTGAAGTCGAACCTCGCGGGCACGACCACCGCGACGGTGAACAAGGCCGTGTGGTTCGCGTTCACTCCCGCGACGACGGGCGCGTACAGCATCAGCCTGTGCGGCGCGACGGGCGACACGATGCTTGCCATCGGCGATGTCTGCCCGGGCGTGGGTTCGCGCTTCGAGGCGATCGCGTACAACGACGACGCGTGCCTCATCGCGGGCAGCACGACGAGCAACCTCGCGAGCTTCATCGATGCCACCAACGGCGGCGCGACGGGCACCTTCGCGGGCTTCCCGCTGGCGCAGGACCTCGTCGCAGGCACGACCTACTACATCCTCGCGGGTTCGTACCAGGCGACGGCGACCCTCTCGGGCATCCTGAAGATCGACGGTCCGCCGCAGGGCAGCCCCGCCGACCTGAACGGCGACGGCGTGGTCAACGCCGCCGACCTCAGCATCCTGCTCGGTGGATGGGGCCAGTCGGGCTCGACCGACATCGACGGCGATGGCACGACCAACGCCGCCGACCTCAGCATCCTGCTCGGTGCGTGGGGCTGATCGAGTCTCGTCAGTCTGAATCCGGCGGCGGCCGCGGAGCAATCCGCGGCCGCCGTCGTTTTGAACGCGTATCGTGCGCGCCATGAAGCGCCTCCTCGTCGTGCTGCTCGCGTCGCTTGCCGCATCCTGCTCTTCACCTCGTGCGCCTGTGGCGGAGATGCGGCCGTTCGAGGTGCGCAGCCGGCACGGCACGCGCGTCGACGAGTACTACTGGATGCGCGACGACGACCCCGAGCGCAAGCGGCCCGAGATCATGCGGCACCTCGAGGCCGAGCAGGCGCACACCGACGGCTACATGCGGCGGCTCGCGCCGCTGCAGCGTGCGGTGACGGGCGAGCTGATCGCGCGACTGAAGCAGGACGATTCGAGCGTGCCCGCGTACGAGCGCGGCTGGTGGTACTGGACGGCGTTCGAGCAGGGCGGGCAGTATCCGAAGATCCTGCGGCGCCGCGGCTCGCCGCGCGAGCAGGACGCCGCGGCGGCGGTCGAGACGCTGCTCGACTGCGGCGAGCTTGCGAAGGGACGCGACTACTTCGCGCTCGGTTCGTACGCGGTGTCGGACGACGGCAGGCTTGTCGCGTGGACCGAGGACCGAGGCGGCCGCCGCACGCATGTGCTGCGCGTGCGCGACCTGTCGACGGGCCGCATGCTGGCTGATGAGATCGAGGGCGTGCTCGAGCCCGTGGTGTGGTCGAAGGACGGGCGCACGCTCTTCTATGTGCGGCAGGACCCCGTGCTGCTCGTCACGGGGCCCGTGTTCAGGCACGCGCTTGGGGCACCTGTCGCGTCGGACGCGCTGGTCTACGAGGAGAAGGACGAGGAGCTCACGATCGAGATCTCGCCGAGTGCGTCCGACGAGTTCGTCCTGATCGAGAGCGATGGCTTCGATACGAACGAACTGCGCACGGTGCCGCGCGGGCAGCCCGAGGCGATGCCGCGCGTCGTGCTGCCGCGGCGCGACGGCGTGCGCAACTACGCCGATCATCTCGGCGGGCGCTGGGTGATCCGCACGAACCTCGGCGCGCGCAACTTCAGGCTCGTCAGCGCCGATGATGCGGCGGTGGCCGAAGAGGCGTCGTGGCGCGAGCTCGTGCCGCACCGCGTCGAGGCGGCGCTCGACGACTTCGCGCTCCTCGAGGGCGCGATCGCGCTGCAGGAGCGCGTGCTTGCGAACTCGCAGGTGCGGGTGATCGGCTGGGACGGCGCCGAGCGCGCGCGGCTTGCGGCCGACGCACCTGCGTTCACCACGGTGCTCGGCGAGAACCGCGATGCTGCGAGCCCGTGCGTGCGCGTGGTGACCTCGACGATGGTCTCGCCGCCGACGACGGTGGACTTTGATCTTGCGACGGGCGCGCGCACCGTGCGCAAGGTGCAGGAAGTTCCTGGGTTCGACGCGTCGCTGTACGACACCGCGCGTGTGTGGGCGCCGAGCCGCGATGGGAAGCGCATTCCCGTGTCGATCGCGTGGCGCCGCGACCGCTACCGCCACGACGGCACATGCCCGATCGTGATCGACGGCTACGGCTCGTATGGGTTTCCGCAGGATGCGGATTTCGGCATGTCGTGGCTGCCGCTCCTCGACCGCGGATTCGCGGTGGCGTATGCGCACATCCGCGGCGGCGCCGACCTCGGGCAGGACTGGTACGAGGACGGCCGCCTGCTGCGCAAGCGGAACACCTTCAACGACTTCGTCGACGCGACCGACTTCCTGGTGCGCGAGAAGTGGGGCGCGCCGTCGCTCGTCTTCGCGAAGGGCGCGAGCGCGGGCGGCCTGCTGATGGGCGCCGTGGTGAACGAGGCGGGCGACCGCTACCGCGGCGTCGCGCTCGGCGTGCCGTTCGTCGACGCGCTGACCACGATGCTCGACGCGAGCATTCCGCTGACCACGAACGAGTGGACGCAGTGGGGCAACCCCATCGAGTCGAAGGAGGCGTACGACTACATTTTGTCGTACTCGCCGTACGACAACCTGCGCGCGAAGGACTACCCCGCGATGCTGGTGACCACGGGCCTGTGGGACTCGCAGGTGCAGTATTTCGAGCCTGCGAAGTATGTGGCGCGCTGCCGCCGCCTGCGGACCGACGCGAATCCGTTCCTGTTCCAGATCAACATGGAGGCGGGGCACGGGGGCAACTCGGGCCGCTTCGAGCGCCTGAAGGGCATCGCGCGGGAGCACGCGTTCTTCCTCGATCTTGCGGGCATCGACCGATAGGCGCGGACGGACCGCCGCCCGTCGCGCCGCGATCGGCGTTTCGTGGATCCGCGCGGGGCCGCGGGGGCTATTCTTGCCGATACAGGCGTTCGCACGGGACTTCACGAGGCCTGATGAGGAAACCACGATGACGACCTTCGCCGCTGGCACCGCGCTCGAAAGCAAGCTGGACATGCAGAACCGCCTCTTCGCGGCGCTGAGCGCGATGTTCGGCAAGGAGGTTCCGCTGTACGACCGCGCGCTGCTCGTGAACAAGGCGTGCAACGAGACGGTGTGCGGGCTTCTGTCGCGGCTGCATGTGGGTTTCGCGATGTCGGGCGAGGAGCTCGAGCGCACGAGCGGCGAGCGCCACGGCGCGATCCGCATCGGCAGGCCCGACGAGTACCGCTGGATCGGCCGGCTGTTCGGCTGCTTCGCGATGGAGCCGCACAACTTCTACGACATGACGAATGTCGGCTCGAAGAGCCAGCCGATCATCGCGACGGCGTTCCGGTCGGTGCATCGGCCCGAGCACCGCGTGTTCAGCTCGGTGCTGATGACCGACTACTTCGACCCTGCGACGAAGGCGCGCATCGAGGCGCTGCTTGCGAAGCGCACCGTGTTCAGCGACCGCGCGAAGGAGCTCATCGAGAAGTCCGAGCGGCAGGGCGGCCTCGGCCGCGAGGACGGCGAGGCGCTGATCAAGGAGTGCACCGACCGCATCTTCAAGTGGACGGGCAAGGCGCGCGACCATGCGCTGTACAAGGAGCTGTCGGCGGCGGGCTTCAAGATCGCGGCCGACATCGCGTGCTTCCAGTCGCACCACCTGAACCACCTGACGCCGAACACCTTCTGCATGGACCTGTACACGGCGGCGATGAAGCACTGCCTCGGCGAGGTCGATGCGGCGTGGTTCGGGGCGCGCGCGCGCACGGTGCTCGCGCGGCTCATGAAGCAGGCGGACCACGACTTCATGAAGCTGCACTTCAAGCATGTGCCGCTCGAGGAGATCGCGCGGTACCGCGCGGGCAGCGTGTCGAGCGCCGATGTCGCGGCGGCGGCGGGCGCGCTCGTGCGCAGGTTTGCGGGATCCGAGTTCGCGCTGGCAGAGCTCAAGCACGCGGGGTTCAAGGACTTCACCGAAGGGCCGAGCGAGGACACGCCCGTCCTCCTTCGGCAGGATGCGTACAAGGCGCTGACGGAGCCGGTCGAGTTCGCCGAGGTCGACGGTTCGGTCGTGCAGTCGACGCACACCGCGCGGTTCGGCGAGATCGAGGAGCGGTTCTACGCGTGCACGCCCGCGGGTCGTGCGATGTACGACGCGTGCCTGGCCGAGGCGGATGCGGCGCGCGAGAAGGATCCGGGGCTGCCGAAGCGCGACATGGCCGCGTACGAGGCGCTGTATGCGAGGCCGTTCGCGGCGTTCCCGAAGACGCTGCCTGAACTGATCTCGGCGAAGCTCGTGTATGCGCGGTATGTCGCGACGCCGAAGGGGATCGCGGCGGGCAAGTCGGGCGCGCTACCGACGACCGACCTGATGGAGCTCGTGCGCGGCGGGTTCGTCGACTACGAGGGGCTGCGCTACGAGGACTTCCTGCCTGTCAGCGCGGCGGGCATCTTTGCGTCGAACCTGCAGCAGTACGGCACGAAGTCGACGGCGGCGGTGAAGCCGACCTACACGCAGGCGCAGCTCGAGGAGATCCTCGGCAAGCGCATCGTCGATTCGACCACGATGTACGCGCGGTTCGAGGCGGAGTCGAAGCTCGAGACCTACCGCAGCCTGGGCTTGATCGAGCGAGTTTCCGCGGTGGAACTCAGGGAACTCGAGGCCGCTGTCGGCGGCGCGTGACGACGGATGACGCGGGGCACGGTGACGGATCGCCGGGTTTGAAGCGGTCGAGGACCGCGCTTCGCGCGCGCCCTCGCGAGATCGGAGTACGGGGCGACCCAGTGCCTGCGGACTGGGCACCCGTCGGCCTTTGGCCGACGGCGGTTCGGGTGGTTTCCACGCGGATCCTCCGAACGACACTCGACACCACGGGCCTTCGGCCGACGACGATTCGGGTGGTTTCCACGCGGATCCTCCGAACGACACTCGACACCACGGGCCTTCGGCCGACGGCGATTCGGGTGGTTTCCACGCGGATCCTCCGAACGACACTCGACACCGCGGGCCTTCGGCCGACGGCGATTCGGGTGGTTTCCACGCGGATCCTCCGAACGACACTCGACACCGCGGGCCTTCGGCCGACGGCGATTCGGGTGGTTCTCACAGGGATTCTCTGAACGACACTCGGTGTGGTTGTTTCATAGGACGCCGCCGCGCCGTGCGCGGCGGGTGCCCAGTGCGAAGCCACTGGGTCGCAGGATCCCACGATCTCGGCACGATGCGTCGGGCAAAGCCCGACGGTCCTCGGGATCGACATGGTGAAGGACCGCGCTTCGCGCGCGCCCTCGCGAGACTCGGAAACAGGGCGACCCAGTGCCAAGCCACTGGGTCGCAAGACCCAATGATCTCGGCACGATGCGGCGGGCAGCGCGTCGTTCAGCGTCGGCGGCGCGTGACGAGCCCTGCGAGGGCGATGAGCGCGAGCGCGCCAGGCGCGGGCACGATCTGGAAGTTCGCGATGTCGAAGGTGCCGTCGATGTTCTGGCCGGCGAGCGTGGGCGAGACATTGAACCCGAACTGCATGTTGCCGATGTTCGAGAAGATCGCCGCGTAGGTGCTGCCGCCGAGCGAGATGATGTCGTTGCTGCCTTCGGTGAGGTTGAACGACACGGTGGTCCAGACACCCGCCTGCACCGCGGCCGACGAGAGCACCGAGGCGCCTGGGAAGTTCTGCGGGCTCGCGAAGCGACCCGTGACGAACACGGCCTCGGGCAGGTTGTGGCGGAACTGGAACACGACGCCCGTCGCGCCCTCGGTGATCCAGTTGCCCACATACGCGCCGCCCGACGAGGGGTACGACGCATGCGCGCGGATGACCGTCGGCGGGAAGCCGCCCGAGGTCGTGGTGCTCAGGTTGAAGGTGCTCGAGGCGAAGCTGCCACCGAGCGGGCCGCCCGCGGCGGACCAGGTGAGCGGCGTCACGCCGCCCGCGTTCCGCCAGTTGGCGCTGTCGGTCGTGAAGTTCTCGGTAAAGCCGACGATCGCGGCATGAGCGGCGGTGGCTGCGAGGAAGGCGAGCGAGGCGGCGACGGAGGTTCGGATCTGCATGGAGTGCTCGAAGCGGGGCTGTGCGTGACACGGACGAGGACCACCACGCGCAAGGCGCGGTGCGACCGGCTTCGGAGGCAAGTTCCCTTGGCCGCGCCTGGCGCGGCGTCCCTCCTCCGAGAGGCCGAGAGTATGAAGTGAAGCAGCGTCGGGTCAAGGTCTTTCCAACCTTCTGACGCATCTGCGAGATGCAGGCATTCGCCCCGCCGCTTGGCTCGCGAATCAGCAGAAACCCTACGATTCCCCGATGCGCATCGCGCTCGTCACCTGCACCGAGATGCCACGGCCGGACGCCGATCTTCCGATCCTGGCGCGTGCGTTTGCGGACCTCGGCGCGTCGGCCGAGGTCGTGGCCTGGGAAGACGAGCGCGTCGACTGGAGCGCCTACGACCTCGCGCTTGTGCGCTCGACATGGAACTATGTGGCGCGCCTTCGCGCGTTCCTCGGCTGGCTCGACAGGGTCTCCGCCGCGACGCGCCTCGTGAACCCCGTGGAGGCGCTGCGCTGGAATCTGCACAAGCGATACCTGGTCGCGCTTGCCCGCGAGGGGCTTTCGGTCGTGCCGACCGAGTTCGTGCATGCGGGCCAAGAGGTCGACTGGGCCGCCATGTTCGCGCGGCACGGCGAGCTCGTCGTGAAGCCCGCGGTGAGCGCGGGGTCGTTCGCCACGATCCGCGTGGCGCGCGGCGACTTCGCGGCGGTGCATGCCCACCACCTCGAGCATGCGGAGCGCGACCTGCTCGTACAGCCGTGCCTTGCGTCGGTCGTGTCGCACGGCGAGACGAACATGGTGCACTTCGGCGGGCGGTTCTCGCATGCGATCCACAAGGGCGCGCGGTGGAACGGCGACGCCGAGCAGTCGCGCGGGCTCGTCGACCCTGACGACGACGAGCGGGCGCTTGCACAGGACATCCTGCGGCATGTCGCGTCGCTTGGCTTCGGAGAACTCGCCTACGCGCGCGTCGACCTTGCGCGCGGCGCCGACGGACGGCCGCTGCTCATGGAGCTCGAGATCCTCGAGCCTTCGCTCTTCCTCGACCGAGCACCTGCGCAGGCGGGCATGCTTGCGCGCGCCGTGCTCGGGCTGCCGCTCGGGTAGAGTCTCGGTGTGCCTCCGAATCAACCGCCGGCCCTTCCTCCCGCGCAGGAGATCGAGCGTCTGATCGGCGTGGGCGACGCGCCCGCGGCGTGGCGAGTGGCCGACGAACTGGTGCGCAAGTCGCGGCACAGCCTGGCGGGCTGGCTTGGCCGCGCGCGTGCGGCGGCCATGCTCGGACGCATCGCCGAGGCCGACGCCGATGCGGAGCAGGCGCTGAAGCTTGCGCCGCAGGATCCGCAGGCGCGGCTCGTCGCCTCGATGCTCGACCAGCGGCTCGGGCGCACCGATCGCGCCGCCGAGCGCCTGCGCAGGCTTTCGGCCGAACGGACTCCGTATGCGAACGAAGCCGCCGTGATGCTTGCCGAGGTGCTCTGGTTCGCGCACAGGCGCGACGAGCTGCGCGAGTTGCTCGCGAAGGGCGGAGACTGGATGCGCGACCCGCGCGCGGCGCTGATGACCGCGCGCATGAAGTCGAAGGAGGAGCCTGCGGCGGCGATCGACGAGCTCGTCGCGATCCTCGGGCGCGAGCGCAACCCGCTGCTGCGCCGCGCGGCGGGCTTCGAGGCGGTGGGACTTCTCGACAAAAGCGCCCGATACCGCGAGGCGTACGACCTTGCGCTGCGCGTGCACGCCGACACCACGCCGCCCTTCGACCTCGAAGGACACCTCATGCCCGTGCGCATGCACCGCGAGATGCTTGAGAAGCGCATCGCGCCGCCCGCGCCGCGCGTCGACCCCGTGCAGGGCGTGGCGCTGGTCGTGGGCCTGCCGCGGTCGGGAACCACGCTGCTCGAGCAGATGCTCGACCGTCACCCTGCGATCAGCGGGATCGGCGAGTACGACGGCATCGAGACGATCTTCGGCGACCTTCTGGCGACGGGCCGCTGGCCGCGCGGCGCTGCGGCGATTCCTCGCGACGACCTCGTGCGCATCCAGCGGCGCTATCTCGACGGCGCGCAGCGCCTGCGGCGCGAGGGCGCGTCGTGGAGCTTCGACAAGACGCTGCGTGCGTGGCGCATGCTGCCCGCGGTGGGCGCGATCTTGCCTGGCGCCGTGTGCCTGCATGTCGCGCGCGATCCGCGCGACATGGCGATCAGCATCCTGCTGTCGCACTTCCACCCGTACAACGACGGCTGGACGGCGAGCCTTGCGTCGATTCGCCGTGCGATCGAGGCGGAGCGGGCGATTCTTCCCGCGATGCTCGCGCATGTGGGCCTGCCGCACGAAAGCCTCGTGTACGAGGATCTTGTCGCCGACCCCGCGGGGCATGTGGAGCGCTGCCTGTCGCGCATGGGGCTGTCGATGGACGCGCGGTGTCTTTCGCCCGAGGAGAACGCGCGCGCCGTGTTCACGCTGTCGCACGAGCAGGTGCGCAGGCCGATCAACAGCTCGTCGATCGGGCGCTGGCGCAACTACGAGTTCGCGTTCGACGAGGCGTGGAAGCCGCTCGTCGAGGCGCACGACAAGCGCCGCACGCGGTGAACGGGCGCGTGTGATCAGCGCGGGCCGAGCAGCCCGTCGAGCACCGCAGGCACTTCGCGCGCGCTGTTGAGCGTCGACTGCGGTCCGCGTGCGCCGATGTGCGCGATGCGGCCCTCGGCGTCGATCACGACAAGGCGGTTTGGGAACGGGTCGTAGAGCTGCTCGGCGGACCCTTCGATGGTGTCGACCGCGAGCGGCATGCGGATGCCGATCTCCTTCACGAAGTCCTGCGCGACCGTGCGGCGCTGCTCGAGGGTGGTCGGCTGTGCGACCTTGAAGCGGTTGCCCTCGACGGCCCAGCCGTCGGTGGGGTGCGCCTCGCGCACATAGACCATGAGGAAGTGCGCGCGGCGGCCGTAGCGCTCGAAGAGCGCGCCCGTGGCGCGCGTTGAGCGCACGAACGGCGGGCAGGTGCAGCTTCCGAAGACGAGGACGACGGGCTTGCCGCGCAGTGAGGAGAGCGTGTACGAGGTCGCGCCGTCAGCAGATGCAAGCGTGAAATCAGGCGCGAGATCGCCCTGCGCGAGCTGCCCGCGGCGGGGGCGCGGTGTCGCGCGTTCCTCCTCGGGCTCGGCGCTGGCGGGTGCCGCGGTGATTTGCGCGGGAGATTCGGGCGTTGCAGGCTGCTGCTGCGGCGATGGCGGATCGATGGGCGCGACATCGGGTCGAGTGGTGTCGGGGGCCGCGGCGACTCGCTCGGCGGGCGGGCTCGCGTCGGCCGCTGCAGGTACCGCGGGCGGCGTCACGGCTTCCTGCATCGCGGTGGGCGCTGCGGATGCACGCGGTTTCGTCGCGCACGCCGCCGGAGCCAGCGCCAGGCATGCCGCGGCGAGCGTGCATGCAAGCCGTCGTGTCCACGGAGGCGTTCGTCGTATGTCGGGTGGTGTGGTGCAAGCCATGTGCATGCGTTGTCGGCGCGGGACGATCATCGTACCGTGCAACGACGCATGGACGCACCGATTGCCTTCACCAGACGCGATGCGCGCGCCTACGACGCGCACTGCATGCGGGTGCTCCGCATTCCCGGCGTCGCTCTGATGGAGCGCGCGGCGGATGGCGTGGCGCGGATCGCGCGTGGAATGCTCCGTGGCGCGGCCGGCGCGCGCATCACCGTGGCGTGTGGATCGGGCCAGAACGGTGGCGACGGATATCGGGTCGCCGAACTCCTGCGCCATGACGGGCACGAGGTGCGCGTCGTCTTCCTTGGAGAACCGCGCGAGGGGTGCGATGCGGCGATCATGCGCGCGCGCGCGCGGAACGCAGGGGTGCCGATGGAGCGCTTTCGCGCCGAAACCACGGCGAATGGCGGCGAACTCGTCGTCGATGCGCTCTTCGGCACGGGCCTCGATCGGCCGCTCGAAGGCGATGCGCTTGCGTTCGTGCGGTGGATCAATGCGAGCGGAGCGCCTGTTCTCAGCATCGACCTGCCGAGCGGGATGGACTGCGACACGGGCGAAGCCATGCCCGAGTGCGTGCGCGCGACGGTCACGGCGACCATGGTGGCGCCCAAGGCAGGCTTCGCGCGAGCGGGCGTGGATCGCGTCGGCCGCGTCGAGGTGGTGCCGATCGGCGGGCCGCCTGCGTTCGTGGCGCGGTGATCAGCCGAGCGCGCGCGCCATCGCGACAAGTCGTGTCGCGAGGAGATCGGCGGAGAAGTCGCGCTCGACGGCGGCGCGCGCGTTTCGTCCGAGCGCGATCCGGGTGTCGCGGTCGGAAAGCGCGACGAGCGCCGCGGCCAGCGCGTGTTCGTCGCGCTCGTCGCAGAGGATGCCGTTCGTGCCGTCGGCGACGAGCTCGGGAATGCCGCCATGCCGCGACGCGATCACGGGCATGCCCGTCGCAAGCGCCTCGATGACGACGAGCGGCAGGCCCTCCATGTCGCCGTCGCTGGCGACGACGCTTGGCGCGAGCAGCGCATCGGCCGCGGTCATCTCGCGTGCGACCTCCTCGTGCGTGCGCCAGCCTGCGAACTCGACGCGGTGCGCCACGCCAAGATCGTGCACGAGCTGCTCGAGCCGTGGTCGGAGCGGGCCATCGCCGATCAGCCTCAGGCGGAAGGTCGATGCCTCGCCTGCGGCCGCGACGGCGCGGATCGCGTGCTCGAACCCCTTCTTCTCGACGAACCTTCCGACGGCGAGCGCGATCGGCGGGGAAGTGCGTGCGTGGCGGTCGACCGCGGGAAACCGCGAGAGCTCGATGCCAAGGCGATGCACGAATGTCTTCGACGCAGGCGCGCCGTTTGCCTGCAGGATTCCCGCCAGATGCTGCGAGTTCGGTAGCAGGAGCACCGCCTCTTCGTAGAGCGCACGGTAGATCTCGGGCGAGCGACGCAGCGCGCGCGTGAGATCGAAGCCGTAGAACGCCGTCGCGATCGGGCCGTGCACGAGGCCCGCGCGGCGCATCTCGATCGCGACGAGGCCCGCCGGCCCGAATTGTGCAAGCACGAGATCGACGCGGCGCGGTGCGGCCAGGGCATGCGCGATGGCTGCCAGCTGCCCGCTGCGCGAGCGCCAGCCGAGGCGCGGGTCGAGCGTGCGCAGCGCTGCGAGTACGCCGTGCCGTGCGAACGCCGCGGCGCGCAGCGGTGCAAGCGCGATGCGCTGCACGGCGGGCTGCTCGAGATGCGCGCAGCGCGTGCGCGCAGGGAGCTCCGCGGCAAGGTCGCCCGCGCTCCACGCGCCGTCGCCCTGCGAGAGCGAGAGGATGTCGACCTCGTGCCCCGCGCGCACGAGCGCCGCGCATTGCGCGCGGACGAAGGTCTCGGAGGCGAGCGGGAAGCGGCTCGCGATGACGAGAATGCGCAGCGCGGGCCCGTCAATTGGCATGCGTCGCCTCCGTGCGCGGCGCGCGCAGCGAGGCCACGATGGCGCGCGAGGCGCGAAGCCGCGCGAGGCCGCCAGGAATCAGCGCCATCGATGCAAGCGCGACGAATACGAACACCGACATCTGCACGCAGAGTCGGAGCGGTGCGGAAAGCTGCGTGGGATCGACGATGTACGCCGCCGCGCCCGCGACGACCGCCGCGCACGCAGGCCGCCACGAAGGCTCGATCAGGTCGCGCGAGCTCAGGAAGGTGCCGCGGAAGCAGTACAGGACACCGAACGGCCGCATCGCCACGCGCGCCGCGCTCAGCCCGATCGCGACGCCGAGCGCGCCCCACGGCAGGCCGCAGACGATCGCCACGATCGCGACGCTCGAGCCGAGGATCGTCCATTGCAGCTGCCGCCGCGTGTGGCCAAGCGACTGGTAGGCCCACGCGGTGCCTGCGTTGAGCGACATCATGAGTCCGCACGGCGCAAGCGCGCGCAGGATCGGCGCGGCATCGCTCCACTGCGCGCCAAGCAGCGTGCCGACGATCGCAGGCGCCGCGGCGAAGGTGAACACCGCGGCGGGAAACGCGATCGACGCCGCGCATTCGATCGCGCCGCGATAGAGCCTGCGGTAGCCCTCGGGGTCGTTCTGAAGCCGCGCGAGCGCGGGCACGACGGCACTCGCCACCGGCTGGTTGAGCTGCGTGGCAGGCAGCGCCATGGTGCGGAACGCGCGGTCGTACACGCCCGCGATCGCGGGGCCTGCGACGCGACCGAGCAGGATCGTGTCGATGTTGCGGCTCGCCGCAGTGACGAGCTGCGTGCCCGTGTGCGAGACGCCGTAGGCGAGCAGCGGTCGAAGTCCTTCGGCGAGCGCGGGCCGCGAGGGCCTCAGGCCCGAAGCCGCCCAGGTTGCGGCGAGCAGCGTGGTCGCGGCCGCGAGCTGCTGCACCACGAGCGCCCACGGCCCGAGTCCTGCGAACGCCGCCACGATGCCCGCGAGGGCGCCCACGAGCACCGATCCCGACGCTGCGAGCGCGAGCGCGCGGAACGAGAGATGCCTGCGCAGCCAGGCGCGGTGCTGCGCGCCGAGCGCCGACAGCAGGAAGAGCGGCGCGAGCGCACGCGCGAACGGCGCGAGGTCCGCTTCTCCGAGGATCGTCGCGAGAAGCGGCGCACCCAGCGCGAACACGAGCGCGAGCAGCGCGCCGCTCAGCGTGTTCAGCCAGAAGAGCGACGACATCTGTGCGCCCGTGACCTCGGTGCGCTGGACCATCGCGTCGCCAAGGCCGACTTCCTCGAAGGCACGCGCGAGCGCCATCGCCGCAAGCACCATGGCGACCAGCCCGTACTCCTCGGGCGAGATGAAGCGCGCGAGGACGGCGGTGGCGCCGAGACCTGCAAGCGCGCTCGCGAAGCGCGCGGCCAGCATGGTTGCAGCGCCACGCGTGGTGCGCCGCGCGAGATGCGCGTGGTCCTGTGCGCGCGGCGACATCATGCGAGATCCTCGGGCCGCGGAAGCACGCGCGCGAGTTCGTCGCGCGCGACTCGCGCAATCGTGCGCCGGCCGAACAGCAGTTCCACGCGCCGCCGCGCGTAGCCCGCGAGACGGACCTGGTAGTAGACGGCCAGCGCGGGTGCAGAGCGCAGGAGTTCAAGGGGCGTCTTGCCCTTGTTGCGCAGTTCGTTGTACGAGATCGCCGCGACAGGCGGAACGAGCGCCGCGAGCGGCGCAAGGAATACGAGCGGCGACACGAACGGCCACGCGATGAGCGCTGCCACAAGCGTGGCGTCGAAGAGCGCGATCGGCGCCAGGTCCTTGCGCGGGCCGAGCCTGTACTTCCACACGAGTTCCGCCGCAGACTGGCCGCCGAACCACGCCTGGCGCATCAGGCTGCGGAACGAATACGGATGGTCGTGCACCGCGCGTGCCGACGGCTCGGCGAGCACCTTCCAGCCCGCGGCGCGCAGCGCGAGGTTCAGGCCTTCCTCGTCGGAACGCGCCGAGATCGCGAGGTCGGGCGAGCCGTCGACGAGGCGCCGCGTGGGTCGCGACTCGTCGAGCGCGTGGGCTGCAAGCAGCGCGCGGCGCACGCAGAGGTTTCCGATGACGACGCGCCCCACGGGCCCGCGCCGCGGCAGGCGGTGCGTGCCGCGAAAGGCGAGTTCCCATGCGTTGGTCGCGGGCGTGTCGTCGACGAGGCCCGTCACCGCGCCCACGCGCGCGTCGGCGAACGGCGCCGTGAGCCTTGCAAGCCACTCGGCGTCGGCGTAGCAGTCGGAGTCGATGAACGCGACGAGCGCTCCGCGCGCCTCGCGCACGCCTCGGTTCCTGCTGGGATTCGCGCCCATGTTGCGGCCGTTGCGCAGCACGCGCAGCGGCACGCGCGCGGTGCGCGCGAGTTCCTCGACCGCGTCGGGCGTGCCGTCGGTCGAGCCGTCGTCGACCATGATGATCTCGTAGGCGCGGTGCGTCTGTGCGACAAGCGCGCGCATGCATGCGAGCGTCTTCTCGCGGCGGTTGCACGCGGCGACCACGACGCTCGCCTCTGGCGCGTCGCGTGCATCGGTCATCGTCGCTCCGTGTCGCCGGCACCGCCGTCGCCACGCCGCTCCGCCTCGCGGATCGCGAGCTCGCGCACGAGCAGCGTGAGCTCGCGCCGCACGCGCCGCAGCTTCAGGTAGATCAGCAGGAAGCCCTGCAGCACGGCCAGCACGAGCAGGTAGAGCAGGAGGTCGGTGCCGCGGCTGATGCCGAGGAGATGCGCGATGTCGGTCGTCCAGTTCGGGCGGATCGCGAACACGATGCCCGCGCCCGTTACCGCAAGCCAGCCGACCCCCGCGAGACGGCCGATCGAGCCGCGCATCGCGAGCGCCACGGTCGCGAGCGCGACCAGCGAGAGCACGGCGACGAGGATGATCTGGAACGGCGTCATCCGAGGATCCTGCCGACAAGGTAGTGGAAGATGATGCGGAAGCCACCTGCCCACGACTGGCCTTTGGCGCGGGAATAGTCGGTGTATCGGATGCGCACGGGCAGCTCGCGGTAGACAAGGCCGCTTTCGGCGATGAGGTCGATGATCTCGCTGGCGTGCGCCATGCGGTCGGCGGTGATCTCGATGCGCTCGGCGGCGCGGCGCGAAAGGACGCGCAGCCCGTTGTGCACATCGTTGAGCGCGATGCCGCTCGTCAGGCGGTGGAACGCGACGGCCGCTCGCAGCAGCGCGCGCCGCGCGGCAGGGACCGCCGCGGCATCGCCCGAGAATCGGTCGCCGAGGGCGATATCGCAGGTTCCCGACGCCACGGCTTCGGTGAGCGTGACGAGGTCCTCGACGCGGTGCTGCCCGTCGGCGTCGAAGTGCGCGATGCGCTGCGCGCCGCGCCGCAGGGCGTAGTCGGTGCCTGTCTGGATGGCGGCCCCCTGGCCGCGGTTCACCATGTGGCGAAGCGCGTGCGGCGTGGCGGAAAGCACGGCTTTCCACGAGCCGTCCGTGCTTCCGTCGTCGACGCACACCACATTCGGGAAGGTGCGCCTGAGTTCGGCCACCACGCCGCCGATCGCCGTCGCCTCGTTGTAGACGGGCACGACGACCCAGGTGCCTTCCGCGACCATTGGGTCGATCGAAGGCACGCTGGAATCGGCGCTTGCAGGCGCGGACGGCATGGTCTCACACTACCATGACTTTCTGGAAATGCGCGGCTCCGACGACTCGCCATCCAACCAGACGAGCAGCCTGCCCGCGCGACCCGCACAGGCCGCACCGTCGGCGTGGCCGCGATGCCTGCTGCTGGTGGCCGCGGTCGCGCTGGTGCATCGAGGCGCGCTCGACGCGGGGTTCGTGTTCGACGACCTCGTGCACATCGTCGAGCGCGAGCGCGACATCGCGGTGCCCGAGGCGAGCGCTGCGTGGCTCTTCGGCACGCAGCGGCCCATCGTCAAGCTCTCGCTTGCCGCGAACCATGCGTGGGGCGGCGTCGAGCCGTGGGGCTATCACCTCGTCAACCTCGCGGTTCATGCGGCTGTCGCGGTGCTCGTGTACCTCGTCGTGCGGCGCGGCGCCGACCTGCTGCGCGCGCGCGGTGCGATCGGCGCCGATGCGGCGCGCGCGGATCTCGTGGCGTTCGGTGCGGCGGCGCTGTGGGCGTTGCACCCGATCACGACGGCGGCCTCGACCTATGTGATCCAGCGCGCCGAGTCGCTGGCCGCGTTGTTCACGCTGCTCGCGGCGCTGCTGTTGATGCGCGCCGCAGCAATTGGGCGTGTGTGGATGAAGGCCGCATGCGTGGGCGGCACGCTGCTCGCGATGCTCTCGAAGCCGACTGCGGCAGGTGCGCCCATCGCGCTCCTCGCCGTCGATGCGTTCGTGGTCTCGGGTTCGCTTCGCGTGGCGCTCGAGCGGCGCTGGATATTGCACGCCGCGAACCTCGTGTTGATCGCCTTGCCGCTCTCGCTCGGTATCGGCGAGGGCGTGTTCGGCGGCGACGGCCGCCTTGCGGGGTACGGAGCAGGGGTGCTCGATGCGACGCCGCTGTCGTACGCCGCGTCACAGGTGCGGGCGGTCGGGCTGTATGTCGCGATGTGCGTGGCCCCGTCGAGAATGTCGATCGACCATGGCGCGGAGTCGCTCGCGCCGTCGCTCATGCCGATGCTTGGGGTCGCGACGCTCGCGGCGCTTGCCGTGGCCGCGGTCGTCGGATGGCGCCGCGGAGCGTGGTGGACCGTCGTTCCTGTAGCGTTTGTTGCGTTGCTTGCGCCGACCACGAGCATCGTGCCGCTTGCCGACCCCGCGGCGGACCAGCGCATGTATCTGCCGCTGGCCGTGCTCGCGATCGCGTGCGCGGCCGCACTGGTGGGATGGCCGCGGCGCACGGGCGTGCTGGCGGCGTGCGTGGCGGCGATGCTTGCGGCCATCGCCCTCGAATCGAGTGCGACGCGGGCGAGGATCGCGCTCTATCGCGACCCTGTGCTGCTGTGGGACGAGGTCGTGGAGCGGCGGCCTGCGCATGCGCGCGGCTTCGTGAACCGCGCCTCGCTGCTCGTGGCGCGCGGCGAGTTCGACCTTGCCGCGCCCGACATCGCGCGCGCCGAGGAGATCCAGCCTGGAAACCCCGATGTGATGTTCCTTCGCGCGGTGCTCGACATGCGTGCGGGCCGTGCGGACCAGGCGCTCGCGCGTCTCGATGTGGTGGCGAACTCGACGGTGGCCGATGCGCGCGTGTACGGACTCCGCGGCGATGCGATGCGTGCGCTTGGACGGCATGCCGATGCGGCGCAGGCGTATCGCAACGCGGCGAAGCGTGCGCCGAGCGAGGCGAGGTACCTCGTGCTCGCAGGTCGGGCTGCGCTCGATGCAGGCGATTTCGCGGGCGCGGAGGCTGCGTTCGAGGCGGCGCTTGCGGTCGACCCGAGGCTTGCCGCGGCCGAGGCGGGAGTTGCAGAGGCGCGGTCGAGGCGTTCACCGCTTCAGGAGGCGCCGTCCGATGGGCGATGAAGGCGGCACGATGGACCGACGCGATGTGACGCTCGTGATCCCTGCGCGCGACGCGATGCGCACGATCGGGGCCTGCCTCGATGCGGCGCTCGCGGTCGAGCGGCGCGCGGGCTCGCGGCTCGCGCGCATCGTGCTTGTCGACGACGGATCTCGCGATGGCACGCGCGCCGAAGCAGAGCGGCGCGGCATCGAGGTGCTTGCAAGCGGCGGGCGCGGCGCGGGCGCGGCGCGCAACATCGGCTGGCGCGCCGCCACGACGCCGCTCGTATGGTTCGTGGACAGCGACTGCGTGGCCGCGCCCGATGCGCTCGACGCGCTTCTGCCCGCGCTCGAGCGGGCTGGCGGCGGCGCGGCGTTCGGCGGCGCAGGCGGCAGCTACGACATCGCGCCCGACGCGACGCTGCTCGAGCGGCTGATCCACGAGGAGATCAAGGTGCGGCATGCGCGCATGGGCGACGAGGTCGATTTCCTCGCGACCTTCAATGTGGTGTACCGCCGCGCCACGCTCGAGCGGCTGCAGGGTTTCGACGAGCGCTACCTGAAGGGCCAGGACGCGGAGCTCGCGTTCCGCGTGCTCGAGTCGGGCGAGCGCCTCGGTTTCGCGGCGCATTCGCTGGTGCGGCATCATCACGCGGATAGGCTTTCGCGCTACCTGCGCGTGCAGCGGCAGCAGGGGTACTGGCGTGTGGCGCTGCATCTCGAGCACCGCGGCCACGGAAGAGGCGACAGCT
>JAJTGK010000100.1 GCA_021297815.1 Planctomycetaceae bacterium | reverse complement strand
AACAGCAATGGCGCGATCGACTCCTGCGAGATCGACCAGGATCCCACGCTTGACTGCAACGGCGACGGGGCGCTTGATGCGTGCCAGCTTGCCAGCTCGCCGTCGCTCGACTGCAACGCGAATGGCGCGATCGATGCCTGCGAACTCTCCGTCGGTCTCGCGGCCGACTGCAATTCGAACGGCGTGATCGACTCCTGCGAAGGCGTCTCGTGCGGCGGTTTCCAGTCGCTGCAGGTGGAGCGGCGGGTCGTTGGTTCGCTCGCCGTGCACACGCTCTACGCGAAGTTCGCGAGCAGCAGCAACATCATGCTGAACGCGTTCCATCTCGGCGCGATCAGCGGTTCGCCGTCATTCCGTCACGCAGACACCTTCAACGGCGGCGTGAGTTCCTCGACCGTCGGCTCTTGGAACCCGAACCTCGCGCTGCTCGCGCAGCCCGCGGATTCATTCCTGCTGATCGGCGGCGGCATTGGCTCCGCCTCGGGCAACACCACGCAGGCCGACCCTGACTTCACGGGCGGCTTCAACCAGGCGCAGATTCCGTTCGGCACGAGCCCCACCTTCGGCCCAGGCTGGTTCAACTCGTTCCCGCCGAACTTCCAGGGGCAGGCGAACTCCTTCGGTCGCGTGCGCCTTGGTCAGTTCACCACGGGCGTGAGCGACGCTCCCGCGCTCCTGCGTCTGAAGTTCGCCTACTACACGGGCCCTGGAACGACGGTGACCTTCGGCAACGGCGTGTTCCGACTCGGTTCCGCCGATTGCGACGGCGACGGCGTGAGCGACGAGGTCGAGATCGCCAACGGCACCGCGACCGACTGCAACGGCGACGGCCTGCTCGACTCGTGCGAGCTCGCCAACGGCGCCTCGGACTGCAACGGGAATGGCCTGCCCGATTCCTGCGACCTGCTCGCGGGCTCGACCGTCGACTGCGACGCCGACGGCCTGATCGACTCGTGCGAGATCGCGAGCGGCACCGCGTTCGATTGCGACGGCAACGGCCGCCTCGATTCGTGCGATGTCGCAGCGGGCTTCGGCACCGATTGCGACAACGACGGACGCCTCGACGCCTGCCAGCTCTCGGGCGGCAGCGACGGCGACTGCGACGGCAACGGCATCCTCGACGCCTGCGACATCGTGCTCGGAAATCTGCCCGACTGCGACACCGACGGCGTGCCCGACATCTGCGAGGGCGCGCTTCGCGTCGACTCGACGCAGTCGTTCGGCTTCTCTGGCGCGACTCCTGTCGAGATCACCTTCACGGGCCTGCCGCGCGCCTACACAGGCCTTCCGCGACTTGAGGTCCGCGCCCGCGCCGACCTCGGCAGCGCGACCGACGCGCTCGTCGTGTCGCTCGACGGCACGGCGGGCAACACGCTCTTCCTCACGACGGGCACCGATTGCCCCGCGACGCCAGACTTCGCGCAGATCACCCGCACGCTTGCGATCTTCAACTCGCTCATCGCCGACGGCCAGCTGGTGGTGCGCGTGAGCGCGATCGGTGCGGTCAACACCGCGAACTGCCCGAACGGCAGCATCTCGCTGCGGCTCGTCTACGACAGCCTGCCGACCGCGAGCGACTGCAACGCGAACGGATTGCTCGATTCGTGCGAGATCGACACGGGCCTCTCGGGCGACTGCAACTCGAACCGCATTCCCGACGAGTGCGAGATCGCGGGCGGCAGCGAGCTCGACTGCAACGCGAACGGCATCCCCGATTCGTGCGACCTCGACGCAGGCACTTCGAGCGATCTCGACGGTAACGGCGTGCCCGACGAGTGCTCGGGTGAGTTCGTCGTCGGCGGCACGGGCTTCGTGACGATCCAGTCGGCCATCGACGCGGCCCCGAACGGCGCGACGGTCAAGGTCGGAGCGGGCACCTACTCGAAGTTCGACCTGACGGGCAAGGCCGTGAGCGTCGTGTCGCTGGCGGGCGCCGCCCAGACGATCGTCGACGGCAACGGCACCTCGCGCGGGTTCTGCATGTTCGGCGCGGGTCCTGGCGAGACGAGCATCGAGGGCTTCACCTTCGTGAACGGCAGCGCCTCGAACGGCGGTGCGGCGGCCATCGTGCTCTCGGCTCCGACCTTCCGAAACTGCGTGTTCGCGTCGAACATCGCGTCGCTGAAGGGTGGCGCCGTGTCGATCGACACGGGCGCCGCGACCTTCGTCGACTGCATGTTCGATGGGAACAACTCGGGCGAGGGTGGCGCCGTGTTCGTCACGGGCGACTTCACCCTTGGAACCGCGACCTTCGTCGACTGCGTGTTTGCTGGAAACGATGCGACGACTCGTGGCGGTGCCGTGGCAAGCGACGGCGGTATCTCGCTCGACGGCTGCGTGCTCGAGGAGAACTCGGCGCCAAGCGGGGGTGCGGCCGCCTTCCTCGCTGGTGGAAACGCGCTGGTCCGCGACACGCGGTTCTGCCGCAATCTGCCCGACAACATCACGGGCGCCTATGCGAATCTCGGCGGCAACATCCTGAGCCAGGATTGCGACGGCGACGGTGTGTGCGACTACGACGCGATCGCTGCGGGCAGCGTTCCCGACTGCAATCTGAACGGCTTCCCCGACGCGTGCGATATCTCGACGGGCACGCCTGACTGCAACGGCAACGGCGTTCCCGACTCGTGCGACATCTCTTCGGGCGCCTCGATCGACATCGACGGCAACGGCGTGCCCGACGAGTGCCAGCCCGACTGCGACGGCGACGCACTGCCCGACTCCTATGAGATCGCGCAGGGCGCGGCCGACTGCAACTCGAACCTCGTGCCCGACACCTGCGACCTCGTGTCTGGCGCGTCGACCGACCTGAACGGCAACAGCGTGCCCGACGAGTGCTCGGGTGAGTGGGTTGTCGGCGGCACCGGCTTCGGCAGCATCCAGCAGGCGATCGCCGCAGCCCCGCAGGGCGCGACCATTCGCGTCGCACCCGGCTCGTACGGCCCAATCGACCTGACGGGTCGATCGGTCACGCTGCTGTCGTTCGCGGGTGCGGGCGAGACCTTCATCGACGGCGGCGGCATGACCCGCGGCCTTTCGATGCAGGGCCAGGGCCCGGGCGCGACCGTGATCGAGGGCTTTACCTTCCGCAACGGCTATGCCGACTGCGGCGGCGCCGTGCGCATCACCTTGTCCGCTCCGACCTTCGTGAACTGCGTGTTCACGGGCAACACTGGTTTCGTGCATGGCGGCGCGGTTGCGCTGCACGGGACCGCGGCGCGCTTCATCGACTGCATCTTCTCGTCCAATGGCGCGGGAACAGGCGGCGCGATGTGGATCGAGGGTCTTCCCACGACCGGGCAGGTGCTCATCAGCGGGTGCTCGTTCCTCAACAACGAGGCGGCGACCCTTGGTGGCGCGATCCTGAACACGGGCACGGTGCTCATTCAGGACAGTGTGGTCGAGGGCAACTTGGCAAGCCTTGGAGCGGTCGCCTTCGTCGAGGCGAGCCAGGCGGGCGTGAGCGGCACGCGGTTCTGCCGCAACACGGGTGGAAACACCTTCGGCGGCTTCGCCGACCTCGGCGACAACCTGTTCAGCCAAGACTGCGACGGCGACGGCCTGTGCGACGCCGACGAGATCGCCAACGGCCTCGAGCCCGATTGCGACGGCAACGGGCTGCTCGACTCGTGCGACATCGCAAGCGGTGCTGCAGACTGCAACACCAACGGCGTGCCCGACTCGTGCGACATCGCCTCGGGAGCTTCGGGCGATGTCGACCAGAACGGCGTGCCCGACGAATGCAAGCCCGACTGCGACAACGACTCGCTGCCCGACGCATGGGAACTTGCGAACGGGCTCGACCTCGACTGCAACGCGAACGGCGTGATCGATTCGTGCGAGATCGCGCAGGGTGCGGGCGACGACGATGCCGACGGCAGGCTCGACTCATGCGAGTTTGCGCTCGGCGACATCAACCTCGACGACCAGGTGAACGGCGCCGATCTCTCGACGCTGCTCTCGCTCTGGTCGACCGAGAACCCCGCGGCGGGCGACCTGAACGGCGACGGCTTCATCAATGCGATGGACCTCGCGCTGATCCTCGACAACTGGGGTCCGCTCTACTGAGGCCAGTGAAACGAAGCCAAACAGACGCGGCGCGCGCCAACTGGCGCGCGCCGCGTCGTTCTTCGTACTTCTCGCGTCGCCCGCTCACTTCGGCGCCGCACCCGGCAGCTGCTTCGGCTGCAGCGTGCCCGGGCCGCTCGGCGGCGGCACGGCGCCCGTCGGGGCGGCCACGGGAATGAACTGGCCAGGCGCGGGAGCCTGCGGCTCGGCGACAGCAGGAACATGAACTGGCAGCCCGAGGAGTTCGGCGCGGCGTCCGACGACCCAGGCATGGGCTGGCGCGCCAGGATCACGCGGTCGGCGATCGGTGCGCGGCGGTCGGGCCGCTCGATCTCGTCGGGCACGGTCCAGCCGCCCGTCGAACGGCCACCCGACCCGCCCGAGGCCGTCGCAGGGTCGCCGCCCTGCACCGCGAACCCACGCACCTTGCGGTGGAAGCGCGTGCCCGCGTAGGTGCCCGCCTCGGCGTGCTCGATGAAGTTCGCGACGGTGTTCGGCGCCTCCTCCTCGAAGAGGTCGAGCATGATCGAGCCCTTGCTCGTCACGATCTCGACGATCGGGTTGTCGTCGCGGGCCGCGTCCTTGGTCATGGCCGCGAACTCCTTCAGCCACATGGTGCGCAGCGCGTTGATGCGCGCCGACAGCGCGTTGATCTTCTGCTGCTGCGGGGTGGTGCGGTTGAGCGATGGCGCGGTGTTGAGCGCCGCCTGCGCCTCGTCGAAGCGCAGGAGCCCGAGGTTCGCCTCGGCGATCGTGATGTTCGCGTCGACCGCGCGATCGGGCGCGAACTGCCGCTTCAGCAGCTCGAACGCCTTCTCGTAGCGCGCGCTCGCGATGCACTCCTGCGCCCACAGCATCGCGATCATGTCGCTGTCGCCCGCCATGGACTTCAGCTTCGCGAACGACGCGTCGATGCCGTCGTCGTCGCCGATCCAGGTCGCGACCACGACGCGCGCGGGGCAGAGGCGCTGCACCATCTCGAGCGACGAGGTGGGGGCGTTGATGTCGCGGTCGAGGTCGGCGGCGAGCTTGATCAGGTCGCGGCGGGTCGCCTCGTCGATCGTGCCGCGGGCGCCGATGTAGTTCGCAAGGTCGCGGAAGCGCTGCTCGCTCACGCTGACGGGCGGCTGGGCCGCCTGCGCAGGGCGCGCGGGGGGCTGGACCTGCACGGTGGCCTGTCCCTCGCACGGCAATGCGGCGAGAAGCGCGGCGAGGAACGGCAGGGCGGCGATCGGACGGTTCTTGGTGGTCGTGTCGGTCATGGCTGTTCTCTGGTTCCGCGCGGCAGGCGCGGCTCAGGCGGGATATCGGCAACTCGTCTTGTCGGTCTCCCACACGCGCACGAAACGCAGCGCGGCGCCCGCGGCGGCCACTTCGGGCGCAAGCAGCCCGTGGCAGACCCTGGCGATGTTCTCGACCGACGGGTTCAGGTTGCGGAACTCGGGGCAATCGAGGTTCAGATGGCGGTGGTCGAAGCGGCCCATGATCTCGCGGGCGACGATCCGTTCGAGCGCGGGGAAACCGAAATCACCGTCGGCGTCGGCCTCGACCGCGACCTCGATGCGGTAGTTGTGGCCATGCCCGTTCGGGTTGTTGCACTTCCCGAACAGGCGCGTGTTCTCCTCGTCCGAGCGGCCGGCAAGGTGCAGCCGGTGCGACGCGGCGAACTCGAAGGTCTCGGCAAGGACGACGGCGTTGGGCATGGCGGGCTCGAAGGTCGTGGAAAGGAAGGGCGATGGCCGCAGCGCAAGCCGCACGACCTGAGCGGGCAGGGTTTGGGCCAACGCACGCTGCGCGGTGGCAAGCAGCGCGCCAGGACCGACGGGCACGGCGCCCATCGCCTCGGCGCGCAAGGCGCCATCGAAGAGCGGCACGACATGGTCCCGAACCGCTCGGTCGACCAGGGCGATGTCGACGAGGTAGCCCGTGGCGTCGGGTTCCCCCGCGCAGGTGACATCGAGCTCGAGCACCCCGAACAGCATCGATGGCGGGACGACCCCAAGGAGCCCGTTCGAGGCCGAAGGCGCCGTCACACCCGCCACCCTGGGACGGGCGGTGGGGGTGAATCGGACGGTTCTCGTCAGTTCGAGCATGATCGGGTGCCGCATTTCTTCGGCTCGGCGGGCGTTTGGGACGCAGGAAGGCGATGTTGGGGGCAAACCCCTGCGTGATCGCACCCGAAACACAAACAATCAAACTTCCCTACATCCCCGACTTTGACAGGCTCCGACTTTCGTGTACCGTTTCCCCAGCAGGTAGGAACTTGCCTACCAACTTTGCCCCCGGAAGGGCTCGGTCTGAGGCCTCGGCCTCGACCGGGCCTTTTTCATTCTGCGGACCTTTCGGGGCTTCGCGATCGCTCCAGCCGAGGGGGCCAGCCACCGAAGCGTCACGGTGACCGCGGTACCAGGCTTTGGCATGCGCTCCGTCCACACTTCCCACACGGGCTCCGCCGCAGATGTCTGGTCGGGCAGCACATCGAACGCCGCGATGGTCTCGTCGCCGAAGGTCACGAGCCCGATGAGCGAGCCCGAGCCGTCGGCCACATAGCGCTCGACGCCAGTGCGCGTGCTCCGCACGAAACGCGAGCCTGCGAACACGAAGTCGCTCGGCGGCCGCATGCCCTCGCGCGCGGGCGCGACGGGGCTTGCACGCACGAAGAAGTCGAGCGGACGCGGCGCGTCGCCTGCGATTTCGACCGTCACGGAGACGCGGTCTCCCGTGGGTGGAATCTTCTCGAGCGCAAACGAACCGTCGGCCGTCTGCAACTCGCGCCAACGCCCGGGGGCACCCTGCGCGAAGCCTGCGAGGAGCAGCGCCGCATGCACCTCGCTAGACTTGCCTTCGAAAACGAACAGCGCCTCATGGTCGCGCGTGCCCGCAAGGCAGATGTACTGCTCGAGGAAGCCCACATCGAGCACGGCGGTCGCCTTCAGTTCGACGGTGCGCGCGGCGCGGTCGACGCGGATGAGCGGCGTCATCTCGATCCACGATGGTGCAGGGGGGGCGGGTGGTGCAGGCGTTGGTGCGGCTTCCGCGGCCTTCGTCGGCGCAGGTTCGGCAGCGACGGGCGCCTCCGTGTGCGGGGCATCGACCTCGACGGTCGCGACGCCAGCCTGCGGCTCCTCCGCCACGACCTGCGGGCGCCCGGGCTTCGCCGTCGCGCACGCGGCGATCGATGCCGTGGCCAACGCCCCGCAGAACAGCCCGCACGCGATCCGCGCCACGACCCACACCGCCACCTTCGCACCGTTCGTCATAGCGTCGCACTCCAGAGCCGCCGCCCGCCGCACAGCGCGATGCCGATCGCATCGGCCACATCGGGCGGCTCGGGTGGCTTCGCGAGCCCGCACTGCGCCATCACCGCGCGCTGGACCTGCGCCTTGGTCGCGCGTCCGTTGCCCGTGAGCGACTTCTTCATCTCGGCGGGCGGCAGCTCGGCGACCGACAGCCCGCGCTGCTCGGCGACGAGCAGCACCACGCCGCGCCCATGCGCCATCTGGATCGCGGTGCGCGCGTGCTCGACATGCGCGAACACGCCCTCGAGCGCCATGTGCGTGGGCGAGTGCGTGTCGATGAGCTCGACGAGGTCGTCGTGCAGCTGTCGAAGCCGCACCGAAAGCGGCGCGGTGGCCTGCAGGCGAATGACGCCCGCGTCGGCGATGCGCGCGTCGCCGCGCGCGCGGAAGTCTATGACCGCGAACCCCGCGATCCGCGTGCCCGGATCGATGCCGAGCACGCGCGCGGTCGTGGCCTTCGTGCTCCACGACCCGTCGCGGCGGGTCGACTTCACGCCCCGCCTCGCGCCGCGTGCGCGCGCCCGTGGCCGCCGCCCTTCGTGTCGCTCTTCAGAAGGCCGTCGGCGAGCCGCACCACGCGCTCGCAGCGCTCGGCGATGCGGTCGTCGTGGGTGACCATGATCAGCGTCAGGCCCTTCGCGTGCAGGTCCTCGAAGGTCTCGAGGATCGACTGGCCTGTGCTCGAGTCGAGGTTGCCCGTCGGCTCGTCGGCCATCAGGATCGCGGGTCGGCCGACGAGCGCGCGCGCGATCGCCGCGCGCTGCTGCTGGCCGCCCGAGAGTTCGTTCGGGCGGTGGCCCATGCGGTTCTCGAGGCCGACGGTACGCAGCGCCTCGACCGCCATCTCGCGCCGCTCGGCGCGCGGCATGCCGCGGTAGAGCAGCGGGATCTCGACATTCTCGGCGATGTTGAGCTCGTGGATCAGGTTGAACGCCTGGAACACGAAGCCGATCTTCTGCCCGCGCACGCGCGAGAGCGCGTCGTCGCCGAGGTCGGCCACCGATTCGCCGTCGAGCTCGTAGCGGCCCGCGGTCGGGCGGTCGAGGCAGCCGAGGATGTTCATCAGCGTGCTCTTGCCCGAGCCCGACGCGCCCATGATCGCCACATACTGCCCGCGCGGAATCACAAGGTCGAGCGACTTGAGCGCCTCGACCAGGATCGAACCGTCGGGCTTGAAGTAGGTCTTGGTGATGCCCGTGAGCCGTGCCGCGGCGGGCGCGCCTGCGGCGGGGGTTCGGGCGGACATGGCGTCGGCAACGGTCACGGCGCCGATGGTAGCACCCAAGGGCGCCGCCGCAGGCGCAGGGCGCACGGGATGCGGTACCCTCGTCCCCGTGAATGCACTGCGGACCAGTTTCGACAGGCAGCGGCAGGAAGGCCCGCTCGTCATCCTCTCGCGGCGGCTGATGAGCGACCAGCTCACGCCCGTGCTGGCCTACCGCCGGCTCGTGCTGCCCGACGAGCGCACGGCGCCGAGCTTCCTCTTCGAATCGGTCGAGAACGGCGCGACCATCGGGCGCCACTCGATCCTCGCCGCGCGGCCCGCGCTCGAGCTTTCGGCGCGCGGGTTCGACACGACGATCGTCGACCACCGTCGCCAGACGCGCCGCACGGAGCGCGCCGCCGATCCGCTCGCGGTGCTGCGCGGGCTCGCCGCCGAGCATCGCCCCGCGTCGGCCGAGGCACTTGCGCCGCTTGGGCTTCCGAGGGCGTTCACGGGCGGCTTCGTGGGCTTCGCGAGTTTCGACAGCGTGCGCTACCTCGAGCCCGAGAAGCTCTCGTTCGAGAAGGCTCCGCGCGACGACCGCGGTGTTCCCGACCTGCACTTCGGCCTGTACCGCGATGTGGTGGTGTTCGACCATGTGTCGAAGACCATGCACGCGATCGTGTCGGCGCGCACCGACGAGTTTCCGTCGGCCGACCGCGCGTTCGCGGCGCTCGTCGACCGCCTTGACGCGCTCGAGGCGCAGCTTGCGGCCAACGGCCCGCAGCTGCCGCACGGCTCGATCGACATCGACCTCGCGCGCCGGCCCGAGACGCCCTCGTCGAACCTCACCCGCGACGAGTTCGAGCGCATGGTGCTGCGCGCCAAGGAGTACATCGCGGCGGGCGACGCCTTCCAGGTCGTGCTGTCGCAGCGGCTCGAGCGCCGCACGGCGGTCGACCCGTTCGACCTCTACCGCGCGCTGCGCGTGGTGAACCCGAGCCCGTACCAGATCTACCTGCAGGGCGAGGGCGTGATCCTGGTCGCGTCGAGCCCCGAGATCCTGTGCCGCGTGCACGGCGGCGTGGTGACCAACAGGCCGCTTGCAGGCACGCGCCCGCGCGGCAAGACGCCCGACGAAGACCGCGCGCTCGAGGAGGAGCTGCTCGCCGACGCGAAGGAGCGCGCCGAGCATGTCATGCTGGTCGACCTCGGCCGCAACGACCTCGGCCGCGTGTGCGAGCCTGGCAGCGTGTCGATCGACCGCTGCATGGAGGTCGAGCGCTACAGCCATGTGATGCACATCTCGTCGACGGTGACGGGGCGGCTGCGCGCGGGGCTCGACGCGTTCGACGCGCTGCGCGCGACGCTGCCCGTCGGCACGGTGTCGGGTGCGCCGAAGGTCCGCGCGATCGAGATCATCGACGAACTCGAGCCCACGCGGCGCGGGCCGTACTCGGGCGGCATCGGCGCGATCGGCTACTCGGGCGACATGGACATCGCGCTGGCGCTGCGCACGATGGTCGTTCCCGTGCAGGGCGCGGGCAGCGCCCCGTGGACGGTGCACCTGCAGGCGGGCGCGGGCGTGGTGCTCGACAGCGATCCGGCCGCCGAGTGGCAGGAAACGGTGAACAAGGCGTCGGCGCTTGGGCGCGCGATCGACCTCGCCGAGAGCGCGTTCAAGCAAGCGGAATAGGCGAGTCGTCGTCGGGCGTCGTCGGGTTGGTGGCGTGGCGACGCTCGGGCGGGATGGCCTCGGGCGACTCGTCGTCGGGCGGGGGGTCGTCGCGCTCGCGCAGCGAGTTCCAGTTCAAGACGGGCGTGCGCAGCGCGTCGCAGGCGAGCACGAACTGCCCGAGCAGCAGCGTTTGCACCGCGCACAGCGCGCAGGCCGCAAGGACCACGAGCACCGACAGCGCGTAGCAGGCCGCACCGAGCGCGGGCAGCCACGCGTCGGTGCCTGCGAGCGCAGTCGCAGGCAGGGCAAGGCGCAGCGTTGCGAGGATGGTCGACACCATCACCAAGCCCGCCGCGGCGATGAGCGCGTTGCGCGCCAGCGCCGACTTGTCACCAGGGAGTTCGGTCGGGTCGACGAGCTGCGGCGTGAGGCGCTCGCCAAGGCGCACCTGAAGCCACAGCACCACGCAGCTCGACATGACCCACGCGCCGACGAGCAGCTCGTAGAACCACCGCGAACCCGCGGGAAGAAGCCCAAAGGTCGCCCCGAGCGCGAAGCCGACCGTCGCCGCACCCAAGGCGAGGTCGACCTGGTTCGCAAGACGCGTGCGCGCGAGCGCAGGCATCGCCTCCGCACGAATCGCCTCGGGCAGGCCCTCGAGCCAACGCAACGCGACGATGCGGAAGCAAGGCGCCAGCGCCACGCACGCCGTCGACGCCATGCCGACCGAACCAAGGGTGGTCGCCACCAGCGTGAGCGCCGCGGGCGCCACGCAGGCCCACGCGAGCATCGTGCACGCGTCGAAGGCATGCTCGCGCACGAGGTTCGCCACGGCGCCTCCGCGCGGAGGCAGGGCACGCTTCGGCACGGTCGTGCCGCACTCGGGGCAGCGGGTGCCCGTTGGGCGTCCGCGGAGGTCGTAGCCGCACGAGCGGCAGGGGAACGGCTCGTCGGACACGGCGGGGGGAACCGCGACACTTGTGACCGCGGGCGGCGCAACCTCCGAATGGCGCGAACGCTCCACGGGCGCAGTTCCATCTGTGCCGCCTGACGCGGCTGCACGCAGCTCCTTCGGTGGGATCGGCTTCCTCATCGCGAAATCTCGGGGCGTGTACCGACGGGGCTGAACCGAACGCCGATAGAAACGGTACACGGAAACTCCCCGATCGGCAGGATTCTGAGACACTGAGGCCTCAGAAGCCCCCGACGGACGGAGGTCCCCGCGGGCAGCGTCGCTGTTCGCGGCCTTAGAAAGCGGAGCCCAGCCATGCAGTCCCATCTCCCGCGCTTCATCCGATCGTTCGCAAGCCCCGTGGCCGTTCTGACCGCGGGGCTCTTGCTTGCCGCACCGCTGCACGCCGCCCATGCGGGCGACGCGCGTTCGCCCATGGCGGTCGCGAGCGTGGCCGATGTCGCGCGCTGGTCCGACTCGGTGTGGAACGCCGCCAAGAGCGGCGATTCCAAGGCCGTCGAGGAGGCGCTGCGCAATGTGCCCGAGTCGAGCGCCAGCGCCGACGCCGCGCGCCTTCGCGAGCGCATCGCCTCGCGCACCGAGCACGCCGACGAGGGCGGCAAGACGCGCGACGCCGACCGCGAGAAGGCGCTCGAGGAGATGCGCAAGGAGATGGGCGCGGGCGAGCTCACCAAGGCGCTCACCTCGGCCGTGAAGATGCAGACGCTCTCCGACGACTGGGCGGCGGCGCTGGCGCTTCCCGAGATGAAGGAGCTCGTGCCGCAGGCCGAGACGGGCTTCGCCGACGCGTCCGCCAAGGGCGAATGGCTCTCGGCGCAGGAGATCATGTTCCGCCTGCGCACGCTGTTCGAGGAGTCGGGCGACGCCACGACCTTCCGCCGCTACGACGCGCAGCTCGACGAGGTGAACAAGCGCGTGATGCTGCTCGCCCAGTACGCGCCGCGCGAGCTCTACCGCCTGCGCAAGGAGTACGCCGCGCGCGTCGACCCGGGCAAGCCGTTCCCCGAGTTCAACGAGGCCTTCGCCGACGACTGGAAGGAGGCGCTCGACGGCATCTCGAAGGGCATGCTCACGAGCGCGCTCACGACCGCCGCCAACGACCACATCTCGTCGGGCGGCTGGGAGCCGCTCGTGAAGGGCGGCCTCGAGTCGATCCGCCTGCTGGCGACGACCTCGGCGCTCTCCGAGAACTTCGAGGGCATGAAGGACCCCGCCAAGACGCAGATGCTCGCCGAAGCCGCGGTGCGCAACCTCGAGGGCCTGGCGCGCGTGAACCGCGACACCGTGGGCAAGCCGCAGTACAACGCGGCGCTGCGCGACATCCTGGCCGCGAACCAGGCGGGCCCGCAGCTGCCCGACTCGATCGTGATCCGCGAGTTCGGCGACGGCGCGATCGACGAGCTGTCGAAGCGCTTCGAGGACGAATACACCCAGATCATCTGGCCCGACCAGCTGCGTCGCTTCGAGCAGATGGTGAAGGGCAACTTCGTGGGCGTCGGCATCCTGATCCGCCATGACGACCGCCGCGACATCCAGGTCATCAACCCGCTCGAGGGCGGCCCCGCGTTCCGCGGCGGCATCGAGAACGACGACCGCATCGTGGCCGTCGACGGCAAGTCGACCGTGGGTTGGACGCTGAACAAGGCCGTCGACTCGATCACGGGTCCTGCGGGCGAGGATGTGAAGCTCACCGTGCGCCGCGAGGGCGCCGAGCAGCCCGTCGATGTCGTGCTCAAGCGCGAGGAGATCAAGATCCGCTCGGTGAACGGCTGGTGGAAGAAGGGCCTCGACACCGCGGGCAACCCGCTGTGGGACTGGTATGTCGACGCCGACGCGGGCATCGGCTATGTGCGCCTGACCAGCTTCAACGAGGACAGCTTCGCCGACTTCATGGATGCGGTCGACTTCTCGAACGCGTTCCTCGAGCGCGGCCGCATCGTGTCGGGCCAGGACCGCAACGGCGGCCAGGTCTGGCAGATGATGGCCGAGCCGTCGAAGGCGGTCTACAAGGACATGCCGATCGTCGTGCTGGTGAACCAGGGTTCGGCGAGCGCGAGCGAGATCGTGTCGGGCGCGCTCAAGGCGCACGACCGCGCGGTGGTGCTCGGCGAGCGCTCGTTCGGCAAGGGCTCGGTGCAGACGGTGCACCCGTGCGGCGACGCGCGCTCGGATGCGCAGATCAAGCTCACCACGCAGTACTATGTGCTGCCGCCTGGCCCTGGCGAGACGCAGGGGCGCCTCGTCCACAAGCGCCCTGGCGCGACCGACTGGGGCGTCAATCCCGACATCATCGTGAAGATGACGCCCGACCAGATCGAGAAGTCGGTCACGCTGCGCCAGAACGCCGATGTGATCGAGGCGAAGAAGGCGGACCCGAAGCCGCGGCCCGATGTGACCGAGCTCCTGACGAAGGGCATCGACCCGCAGCTCGAGTACGCGCTCGTCCTGCTGCAGGCGCGTGCGCTGAAGGAACTCGACGAGAAGGCGCGCGCCATGACCGATGCCGCGCCCGCGTCGACCCCGACGCAGGGCGGCTGAGCCTCCATTTCGCGACCACACCACGCGCGCGGCGCCCGTAACTGCGGGCGCCGCGCGCGTTTGCATTCGGTTGCCCCGCGCGTGGCCGCGCCCAATCCCTTGCGGAATCACCGTGATTTCGGGTATAGATGCACGACTTTCCGTCGGGTGCTGTTGCCCGGCGGTGCCCGCATGGGCCGAGGTGTCGCTGCCGAGGCCCTACCAGCGAGTGGTCCGATCCCGTCCCGCAAGCCGAACAAGTCCAGGCAGAAGCCCAAGGCGACCGCGAAGCGGGGGGCGTCCCCAGCCCGCAAGGCGGGCGCCGCTCGTGCTTCTACGAAGTCGGCCTCGGGCACGAAGACGGGCCCGAAGCGAGCCCCGAAGAAGGCCTCCAAGCGTTCCGCGCGCGGGGGCACGGGGCCGAAGCGCCCGACGCTTGCCGCCGAGTCGGCCAGCGCAGCGACCCATCCAGAGACACCCATGTCCACCACGACTCCACCCATCAACAAGCCCGCTCCCAACGAGCCGATCGTCGGTGCGCCCCGCAAGCTTCCCAGCCTGCCGCCCGCGACGCTCGTGAAGTGGCTCCGCGACATGCACCTCATCCGCGAGTTCGAGGTGCGCTGCATGCAGAGCTATCAGGAGAAGAAGATCGGCGGCTTCTGCCATGTGTACATCGGGCAGGAGGCGATCGCCGTCGGCTGCACGCAGGCCATGCGCCACGAGGACCCGATCGTCACCGCCTACCGCGACCACGGCCACGCGCTCGCGCGCGGCATGACCAGCCGCGCCTGCATGGCCGAGATGTACGGCAAGGTCGGCGGCTGCGCCAAGGGCAAGGGCGGCTCGATGCACATGTTCGACCGTCCGAACAACCTGTTCGGCGGCCACGGCATCGTCGGCGCGCAGACGCCGCTCGGCGCGGGCCTCGCGTTCGCGACCAAGTACGAGGACGAGATCGTCAACGGCGGCAAGAACCGCCGCGTGACGCTGTGCTTCCTCGGCGACGGCGCGGTGAACCAGGGCGCGTTCTACGAGGCGATGAACCTCGCGGGCCTGCTCGACATCCCCGTCATCTTCATCGTCGAGAACAACGGCTACTCGATGGGCACCGCGATCCACCGCGGCACCACGATGAGCCACGACCTCACGATCAAGGGCCGCGCGCACGGCCTCAAGGAGGCGACGATGGACGGCATGGATGTGCTCGCCGTCTACCACGACATGCACGCGCTCGCCGAGTGGTGCCGCGAGAACTCGCGCCCCGCGATCGTCGACATGAAGTGCTACCGCTACAAGGGCCACTCGATGTCCGACCCGCGCAAGTACCGCACGCGCGAGGAGGAGGAGCGCCACGAGTCGAACGACCCGATCGGGAAGTTCGAGCGCGCGCTGCTCGACCACGGCGTGGTCACCGACGCGAGCATCAAGGAGATCATGGCGTCGTGCCGCGAGGAGGTGCGCGACGCGCTCCAGTTCTCGAACGAGTCGCCCGAGCCGCCGATGTCCGACCTGTACACCGATGTGTTCGTCGAGCCGTGGGGACGCTTCACGGGCTCGTCGCTGCCTGAGTTCATGGGCGGAGCGACCAATGTCTGCAGCTTCCGCGCGACGGATGGAAAGGAAGGCCTCGTATGACCGCCGTGATGTCGAACCCCGTCTTCCGCGAGCCCGAGACGCTCGGCGGCCCCGTGCGTGAGATCGAGTTCCGCGACGCGATCCGCGAGGCGATGAGCGAGGAGATGCGCCGCGACAAGCGCGTGTTCCTGCTTGGCGAGGAGGTCGCGCAGTACGACGGCGCCTACAAGGTGTCGAAGGGCATGCTGGCCGAGTTCGGCGAGCGCCGCATCATCGACACGCCGATCTCGGAGTCGGGCTTCGCGGGCATGGCGATCGGCGCGGCCGCGCTCGGCCTGCGTCCGATCGTCGAGTTCATGTCGTGGTCGTTCTCGCTCGTCGCGGCCGACCCGATCCTGAACAACGCGCCGAAGATGCTGTACATGTCGGGCGGCCAGCTCGGCTGCCCGATCGTGTTCCGCGGCAACGACGGCGCGGGCGGCCAGCTCGGCTCCACCCACTCGTGGTGCGTCGAGGGGCTCTACTCGAATGTGCCTGGCGTGAAGATCGTGATCCCGTCGTGCCCCGCTGATGCGAAGGGCCTGATGAAGACCGCGATCCGCGACGACGACCCCGTGTTCTTCCTCGAGAGCGAGCGCATGCTCGGCAGCAAGGGCCATGTGCCCGAGGGCGAGTACCTCATCCCGTTCGGCCACG
>JAJTGK010000099.1 GCA_021297815.1 Planctomycetaceae bacterium | reverse complement strand
CGCTGCGCGAGCGCTGGCCGCGCGTGGGCGAGGCCGAGGTCCGCGGGTACTTCGAGGCGCTCGGGCATGTGCCTGCCGCGGTGCCCGAGTGGTCGCTCGTCTCGTTCAAGGGCCAGCTCGACTTCGCGCTGGCGAACGATCCGCGCGCGGACGGCGGGTTCTCGCGCGCGGGGCTTGCCGACGAGCTCGGCGCGAATCCCGCGTTCAGCTTCGCGCGGCCGTCGCACGCGAGGCTCGTCGAGCATGGCTACGCAGTCGGCTTTGGGCACATCGCGGGCGACCCCGCGCGGTTCGCCGCGCAGGCCGCGGAGAAGTCGCGGCGCTTCGCCGATGGCGCCACGCTCGGACTCTTCGCGACGAACTGGCCCTTCGCCGCGGCGTTCGTGCGCGAACCCGTCGACATGGCGGTCGCGGCGCGCGGCGACGCGGCGTGGTGGCGCGTGTCGGCGCTCGCGCTGCTCGCGCTCGGCGTCGTCGTCTGCCTGCGGCAGCGCGGCGGCGTTGTGCTCGTCGCGATCATCGCGTATCGGCTCGCGGTCACGCTTGCGTTCTACGGCTATGCGCGGCAATCGGCCGCGATCGGCCCCGTGCTGTTCGCGGTGATGGCGATCGGCGCCGACGCGGCGATCTCGAGGGCCGCGGCGCGCGTGCTGCGTCACGATGGGTCGCAAGGCGCTCCGCCGCGCGCGCGGATCGCGTGGATCTGCATCGCAACCGCGGTATTCGCCGTAGGAATCTTCGCATCGTTCCGCGCACCAGCCCTTCTCGCGCGGCCCTCCGACGCCGCGGGAATCATCGAAGCGGCGCCGCGGTGGGCACCGAACGCGTTCGAGTCGAACCTTCGCCTCGAACTGGTACCAGCCGCGCCGTCGCGCTGACGCGATCTTCACGCAAGGCGCCGCGCGCTCCTCTACCCTCGCGGCATGTGCCTCGCCCTTCCTGCACTCCTTGCCGCGATCACGCTCCACCATGCGCCCTTGCGCACGCCCCCTGCGAACGGCAGCGCGATCTTCATCCACCCCGACGGCGCGGGCCTCGGGCACTGGGGACTCGGCCGCATTCTGTGGGCGGGGCCTGACGGCAACCTCGCCTGGGACACGCTGCCTGCGATGGCGATCTACAGGCCGCATATGAAGGACAGCCTTGCGCCGCAGAGCCACTCGGGCGCGACGGTGCATGCCTACGGCGTGAAGGTCCCGATGGACAGCTTCGGCATGGATGGCGCGGAGATTCCGCTGTCGCCTGCGGGCGAGCGGCTCAGCATCATGCGGCGCGCGATGCGCGAGGGGAAGTCGGTGGGTGTGGTGAATTCAGGCCACCTCGCGGAGCCAGGAACGGCTGTGTTTCTCGCAAGCGTGACCGACCGCGCGAAGTCGCACGAGATCGCGGTGAAGCTCCTTGAAGGCAAGCCGAATGTCGTACTCGGCGGCGGCGAGGCGTTCTTTCTTCCGAAGGGCGTGCAGGGTCGGCATGGCGCGGGGTCGCGCGAGGATGGGCGCGATCTTGTCGCCGAGGCGAGGAGCGCGGGGTACACGGTGGTCTTCACGCGCGAGGAACTCGCCGCAGTGCCCGCGGGAACAACGCATCTCATCGGGCTCTTCGCGTCGTCGCACACCTTCAACGACAAGCCCGAGGAGTTTCTGCTCGCGCGCGCTCTGCCTGCGTATCGACCCGATGCGCCGACGGTCGCCGAGATGCAGCGCGCGGCGCTGCGCATCCTCGAGTCGAATCCCAGGGGTTTCCTGCTTGTCGTCGAGGAGGAGGGAAGCGACAACCTGTCGAATGCGCACAACGCCGCAGGAATGCTCGAGGCGATGCGCCGCGCCGACGAAGCGATCGCCGACGCGATCGCATTCCGCGCGCGGCGGCCCGAGACGCTCGTGCTCGTCGCCGCCGACAGCGATGCGGCGCGGCCGCAGCTGCTCGCGCTGCCCGAGAGGCTCGGCGTCATCGTGCGCGACAAGCCGCTGCCCGCGCGGCTGCCTGGCGACCCTGCGGTGATCGATGGCGTGCGCGGACCGCTCTCGCCGCCGTTCCTGAGCGCGCCCGACCGCCACGGAGAGCGCTTCCCCTTCGCGGTCGCATGGGCGAGCCTCGAGGACGGCGGCGACCCCGTCGTCGTACGCGCCGAAGGACCTGGCAGCGAACTCGTCCGCGGCAGCATCGACAACACCGCGGTGTACCGCGTGCTGTTCCAGGCGCTGTTCGGCAGCACGCCTGAAGCCGCGCGCAACGCGAAGGCCAAGTAGCGGCACGGTATGCTCGTGCCATGCTTCGATCGGCGCTGTGCAACCTCGGACTGCTGGCCGCGAGCCTCGCGCTGGGTGCCTGCGCGCCGCGGCCGGCTGCGACCACGCCGAGCGACACGGCCATGCGAAGCCAAGCGACCACGCGCGTCCCAACGGACGGCCCGTCGGTCGTGGTCCTCGGCATCGCGCAGGATGGCGGCGTGCCTCAGGCAGGCAGCTTCGGCGATCTCCGCTGGGACGACGCATCGCGCCAGCGCCAGGTCGTGTCGCTCGGCATCGCCGACCCACGAAGCGGCAAGCGCTGGATGATCGACGCGACGCCCGATTTCCGCCGCCAGCTGCTCGAACTCCATCGCGCCGCGGGAGGCCCCGCGCGCCCCGTGCTCGACGGGATCCTGCTCACGCACGCGCACATGGGCCACTACACGGGCCTGATGTTCCTCGGACACGAGTCGATCGGCGCCAGCCGCGTGCCCGTGTGGGCCATGCGGCGCATGCGCGAATTTCTCGAGACGAACGGCCCGTGGAGCCAGCTGGTCGTTCGCGAGAACATCGAGCTGCGCCCGCTGGTCGCTGGCGCACCCGTGCGGCTCGCCGACGACCTCGCCGTGACGCCGATCCTGGTTCCGCATCGCCAGGAGTACAGCGAGACGGTCGCGTTCCGCATCGAGGGCCCGTCGCGCGCGGTGCTGTGGCTGCCCGACATCGACTCGTGGCGCGAGTGGGACGAGATGGGCGTGCGGCTCGAGGATGTGCTGCGCACGGTCGATGTCGCGTATCTCGACGGCACCTTCTTCGCGAACGGCGAGATCAAGGGCCGCGACATGTCGACCTTCCCGCACCCGTTCATCACGACGACGATCGAACGGCTCGCGGCGCTGCCCGAATCCGAGCGCGCGAAGGTGCGGTTCATCCACCTGAACCACACGAACCCCGCGCTCGACCCCGCAAGCCCGCAGGCCGCCGCCATTCGCGCGGCGGGCATGCGCGTGGCCGAGCAGGGCGAGGTGGAGCCGCTGTTCTCGCGGTAGCGTTTTTCCAGCAAAGATCGCAGCGCGGCGGGCCGAAAGTACGATGCGAACACGCATGAGCGGGCCCGACGCCAGCCCCGACCGCACCGCGCACCGCCCCGACGGGCGGCCCGATGTCTCGGTGGTGATCGTGAGCTTCAACACGCGCGACCTGCTGCGCGACGCGCTGCGCTCGCTGCCTGCGGCGGCGGGGCCGCGGCGGCTCGAGACCATCGTGGTCGACAACCGCTCGTCCGACGGCTCGGCCGACATGGTCGAGAGGGAGTTTCCCGAGGTGCGGCTCGTGCGCGCGACGGAGAATCTCGGTTTCGCGGGCGCCAACAATCTCGCGTTCGCGCTCGCGCGCGCGCCCTTCGTCTACTGCCTGAACCCCGACACCGTCAGCCACGCGGGCTCGATCGACACGCTGGCCAGCGTGCTCGAGAGCGATCCACGCATCGGCTACGCGGGCCCGAAGCTGCTCAACGCCGACGGGTCGCACCAGCTTTCGGCGTACCGCTTCCACAGGCTCCTTTCGGGCTTCGTGAGCTGGTCGATGCTCGGCCTCGACGGGCGCTTTCCATACTCGCCGCAGGCGCTCAGCCTGCACCACGCCTACGGCTGCGACGCGCGCATCCAGGCCGAATGGCTGCTCGGCGCCGCGATCATGACGCGCGCCGAGACGATCCGCGGCGCGGGTGGCTTCGACGAGAGCTACTTCCTCTATGCCGAGGAGGTCGAGTGGTGCATGCGCATGCACGCGCACGGCTGGTTCGGCTGCTACGCGCCCGAGGCGGTCGTCACGCACATCCGCGGCGCAAGCACCTCGCACCTCGACCACACGCACGCGTTCAACGGGCACAACCCGCGGCTGCTCGTCGAGAGCCACCGCAGGCTCGCGCGACAGACGATGGGCGGCGCGGGGCTCGTCGTGTCGCAAGCCGCGCATTTCGCGGGAGTTTCGCTTGCGTGGCTGCGCAACCTGCCCGTGCTTCCCGGCGCCGACGCGGCCAAGAGGCGCAAGGCGGCGCTGTGGATGCGCTACCTGCTCTTTCCCTCGTCGTTCCGCGCGAGGCCGCGCGCGACATGAGCGGCGCGCCGCACCAGCCGCTGCGGATCGCCGTCTGCGTGCCGACGCGCAGGCGCGAGCAGGACCTTGCGCGGGCGCTCGCGTCGCTGTCGGAGCTCGAGATACCGCAGGGCGCCGAGGTCCGTGTCGTCGTCGTCGAGAACGACGATGCGCACGCGCGGCCGCTGCCGACATGCACGCTGCCCATCGAGCGCGTGTTCGAGCCGCGCACGGGGATTCCCTTCGCGCGCAACAGGGCGCTCGACGCCGTGCGCCACGCGAGCGACCGCATCGTGTTCATCGACGACGACGAGACGGTCGAGCGCGACCTGCTCGTGCGGCTCCTCGACATCGAGCGCACGACGGGCGCCGACGCCGTCACGGGGCCATCGCTTCCGCGCTTCGCGGCCGATGCGCCCGCATGGGCCGCGCGCAGCCGCGCGTTCGAGCCGCAGCGATACGCGACGGGATCGCTGCGGCCGACGGCGTTCACGAACAATGTCATGTTCCGCACCGACGCCGTGCGCGACGACACGCTGCGCTTCGACGAATCGATGCGTTTCACAGGCGGAAGCGACAAGGAGTTCTTCGCGCGCTTCGTCGCATCGGGCCGCACGATCGCGTGGGCCGACGACGCGGTGGCGTACGAGTGGTACCCCCGCGCGCGCACGAGCTTCGGCTGGCTGTTCCAGCGGTCGTTTCGGCTCGGATCCGTGGCGCGGCAGACCGAAGGCCTCGCGGGGCTGCGCGGACGGCTCGTCGTGTGCTGGCGCGCCGTGCGCTTCACGCTGCGCGCGGCGTGGCGCGCGCTGAAGTCGCTGCACGACCCCGCGGTCGCGCTCGCCCATGCCGCGTGGGACACGGGGCGTGCCGCAGGTCTCGCCTATGGCGCCTTCGGCGGGCGCTACGACGAGTATCGCTCGCGATGAACGCATCACGCACCATCGCCGTGTGCATTGCCACGCTGCATCGCCGCGATGAGCTCGCGCGCGCGCTGCGCAGCGTCGCGCTGCAGCGTCTCGACGACGGCACGCGCGTCGTCGCGATCGTCGTCAACAACGATCCGTCCGACCCCGGGCCCGAAGCGGTCGCCGCATCGATCCGCGCCGAATCAGGCCTGGCGATCGAGGTGCTCGCCGAGCCTGTCCGCGGCATCGCGCCCGCGCGCAACCGCGCGCTCGCCCGCGCGCGCGACATCGCGCCGCTGATCGCATTCCTCGACGACGACGAAGAGGCGCCCGCACGCTGGCTCGCGTCGCTCCTGCGCACGAAGGAGGTCCACCGCGCCGATGTCGTGACGGGCACGGTGCTCTCGCGCTTCGAGCACGATGCGCCCGACTGGGCGCCTGCGCTGTTCGCGCGTCCCGAGCGCGCGACGGGCTCGCCGCGGCCCTGGGCGTTCACAGGCAATGTGCTGTTCGACGCAGCCCTGCTCGACCGGCTCGACCGCTGGTTCGACCCGCGCTTCATGCAGGGCGAGGACCGCCACTTCTTCGCACGGCTCGTGGCACGCGGCGCGCGCATCGTGTGGTGTGCGGACGACGCACCCACCGAACTCGTGCCGGCCTCGCGAACGAACGCGGCATGGCTTGCGCGCCGCATGCGTGCGATCGGCCGCTCGGTCACACCCATCGAACTCGACACGCCGCGAGCCGCCTTCGCGCGGCCACGCAACCTTGCCAAGGGCTGCGCGTGGATCGCGATCGGCGGCGTGCAGCTCATCGCGGGTCTTCTCGCAGGCGCTGCGTGGCGCGTGCGCGGCAGAAGTCGAATCGCCTACGGCGTGGGGCTCGTCGAGGGCGCGTTCGAGGGAGCGTTCGCGGGCACGGCGTCGGGCGCAACAGGCTGAGGTCGAATCGCCTCCGCCTCCTCCGCAGGCGCGATCTCCTCGAGCGGCACAGGCTCGAGCCCAAGATCCTGCCGCAGCCATCGCAACGCCGTCGGCGCCTTCGGATGCTTCGGGTCGTACGACAGCGCGCGCTGGTACTCCTCGAGCGCCTCGGTCACGCGCCCGAGTTCGTACAGCGTGTTTCCGAGGTTGAAGCACGCGGCCGCGGCGGTGATGCGGTCGGCGCCCGCGAGCGCGACCTCGCGCGTGCGCTCGAACGCCTCGGCGGCACGCAGAAACTCGCCAGACTCGAACAACGCGTTGCCGAGCATCAGCGGGTGGAACGGCTCGTCCGACTCGTGGACCTCGGCCGACGCGAAGGCCTCGACCGCCTCGCGCGGTTGCCCGAGCGCAAGCGCCGCGTTGCCAAGCGTGAACCACGCGTCGGCCGCGCGCGGATGATCCACAAGCACCGCGCGCAGCCTGTCGGCCGCGCCCTGCGCGTTGCCGCGGTCGAGCTGGGCGCGCGCGATCTCGATCTCGCGCATCCACAGCAGGCTCTCGTCGGGCTTCGGCCGCAGCGCGAGCACCACATGTCCGTGCCTGCGGTTTCCACCGACCGTCCAGTAGCGCACCCAGGTCGGCGCACGCCCGCGGGTCAGCACATGCGTGACGCCGTAGCCGTCGAACAGCTGCGCGCGGCGGCCCTCGTCGGTCACGGGGTCGAACATCTCGTCGATGTGCCCGCGGCGCACCTTGCCCGAGGCGATGCCCGTGCTGCTGCGCTCGCTCGCGACGAGCCCCGCGCCATGCAGCATCGCGATCCAGGTGCCTGTGAGCGGGCCCGCGAGCACCACCGCATCCTGCGGAATCGCCTCGTCCATCCACTCCTTCTGCTTCATCAGGCCCGCGTACTGGCGGCCCTGCCGCACGCCTTCGCTCTGCCGCGCCGCGCGCCAGTAGTTCGGCCACGCGTACGGCGCGCGGTGCGAGGCGTGCTCGAGCGCCACCGGCACCGACGCGAGCGTGAGCGCCGAGAAGGCGAGCACCGCCTGCGGCTTCGTCCACGCACGCCCGCGCTCGCACGCCGCGGCGATCGCGGGCACGCCGAGCGGAATCCACAGCACGAACGCGATCGTCTCGAAGCGGCCGAGCACCCACGGTGCGCCGAGGAATCGCAGCGCCGTGGTGCAGATCGGCGGAACGCTCATCACGATCAGGACGACCGCGACGCAGCCCGCAAGCAGCATCCATTCACGCCGCCGCAGCATCCACCACGCCAGCACGCCGCCCGCCACCATGAACCAGAGCCGCCACCACTTCACGCCCCACGCGCCGCCCGTGAAGCCGCGCCCGATGGTCCGCGCGATCCAGTCGCGCTCGCCGCGCTCGTAGAAGGTGAAGCCCTCCTGCGGCCGAACGAGCGACGCGCGCGGCTTCTGCGCCGCGTCGCGCGGCTTGCCGAGCTGCGCGGCCTCCTCGTCCTCCGTCTTCTCGCGCACATCGGCGCCGCGCTCGGCGCCGTCGTCGACCTGCGCCTGCGCGCGCGGCACGCTGCGGTCGGTGTCCCGCGCGGTCATCATCGCGGAGGCGAGCGGAAACACGGCCGAAACCACGACGAGCGCCGCAACCGCCGCCACCGCGGGCGCCCTGCCCTCGCGTCGCGCGACGAGGCGCTGCAGCGCCACCGCTCCTGCGACGGGTGCCGTGATCACAAGCAGGAATCCCGCATAGAGCGGATGGGTCATGCCGACGACGGCCGACGGCGCCGCGACGAGCATCGCCGCGCGCCACGCGCCGACCTGCTCGCCACGCCACGCCGCCGAAAGCACGCGCACCAGCACGCCGATCGCGACGGGGATGAACGCCCACGGGGCGAGCTGGTTCGGATAGAGCGAGAAGGTGTACGGCCCGCGGTTCACGACGACCATCGCGGCCGCGACCCACGGAGCCCACACGCCGCCGAGGATCGCCCACGCGAGGTACGCCATGCCCGAGGCGATCATCAGCTTCGACGCCGCAAGCGTGTTGAACCACATCGTGACGGGATCGACGCCGAGCAGGCGCGAACCCGCGGCGCAGAGCGCATGCAGGATGTTCGTGTGGTAGATCGGATACGCGTACTCGACGGGAGTGCGCACGAACGGATCGGCGTTCGAGAGCCCGTGCAGGTACAGGAAGCGGATGCGCGCGATATGGACGCGCGAATCGTTGTCGAGGATCGCGCCGTGTCGGTCCGAGAGCACGATGTCGGCCGCGATGATCGCGCCTGCGATGCAGGCCACGGGCAGCAGCGCGCCCATCGCGCCGCGCCAGGCGCGCGCGCGCGCAAGATCCACCGCGCCCCACGCGACGAACGCGACGATCGCCGCACAGAGCAGCCAGAGCGGCATGCGCACGACATAGCCGAGCGCGATGCATGGCGCGAGCGCCCCGAGCGCGCACATCCACGACACCGCGATGCCTGGAAGCAGGCCGCCCTCGAGCTCGGTGCGCACCAAGCGCCGCGCGATCGCGAAGCCTGGCAGAAGCAGCGAGAGCCAGAAGACGAGCGGAAGCGCGCTCATCGGACGCGCTCCTTCCGCGCGATCGCCCCGCGCCCAAGCGCGCGGTCGATCACGCCGTGCACAAGGCCCGCGGCACGCCACGCGGCGCGCACCGCTCCGAGCGGCACGAACGCGAGCATCGAGGGACCTGCGCGCCGCGACATCGCGATCGCCATGGGCAGCTGCGCCGCAAGCAGGAACGCGACGAGCGCCGCGAGCGGCAGCACGAACCGCGCGTCGCGCGCGGCGAACGCCGCCAGCCCCGCGGCCGGCGCAAGCGCCGCCGCCGCGAACGG
>JAJTGK010000098.1 GCA_021297815.1 Planctomycetaceae bacterium | reverse complement strand
GGTTCGTGCCGGATCTCGCGCCACTCGAGCGCGGCCGCGACCTCGACGCCCGCGCCCGCAAGGATGTCGGGCACGATCTCGATGCCCTGCCGCACGAGCACATCGTCGGCGTCGGCGGTGATGTTCGCGCCGCCGGCCTCGACGACCACGCGCGCACGGCACAGGCCCGCGCGCTGCGCGTCCATCGCGCCATCCTCGGCGCACACCACGGTGATCTCGCACGCGGCATCCCAGAAGTCGCGCTCGAGCACCGCGGTCGCACCCTCGAAGCCCTCGATCGCGCCCGTATGCGCACGATGCTGCGACAGCGCCAGCACATCGATGCCACCAGGTTCATAGAGCGCCGCACCCGACGACAGCACCGCCACCACGCGCGCGCCCCGCGTGGCGAGCGCCTTCGCGATGGCGCTTCCCGCGGCGCCGAAACCAACGATCGCCACGCGCGCCGTCGGCAGCTCGACCAGCGCGTCGCCCAGCGTCTCGTCGAGCACCGCCAGAAGCCCCGTCGCCAGCGCGCGCGTGCGCGGCACGAGCCCGCCCAGTTCCGCGGGCTTGCCGACCACCGCACGCGACTGATCCTGCCGCTGCGACTCGGGCGTCGTCTGCGCCAGCGTGTCGAAGAACCACGCCATCACCTGCGCATCGGCGCCGACATCGGGCGCGACCACATCGTACGCAGGCCCGAGCTGATGGCTGATCGCGCTGCAGAACCGCCGCGTGACGCGCATCAGCTCGCCGCGCGAGAGCTCGCCTGGCGCGACCTTCACGCCGCCGAACGCCCCGCCGAACGGCACGCGCGCCAGCGACGCGCGCAGCGTGGCGAGCACCGCATGACCCTTCACCGTGTCGAGCCCGAGCGTGGGCGCGAACCGCACGCCGCCCATGTACGGCCCGAGCGCGTTCGAGTGCTGCACGCGGTAGCCCTTGAACAGGCGATGGCGACCGTCGTCCATCTGGACGGGGAACTGCACCATCACCTCGTTCTTCGGCTGCGCGAGAATCAGCTGCTGCGTGTGCCGCAGGCCCACCAGCTCCGACGCGTCGAGCAGGCGCCGCGCGCTCTGGTGAAACAGATTTCCAGCGCTCGGAACGACCCCGAGATCCTCGAAGATGCGCGATGCCGCGCTGCGGTTCGTGTGGGTGACCTGCGTGCGTTCCATGACGGCGCAAACATATTCCATCGCTGCGGCGCGGCTGCGAAAAGCGACGGATTCACCTGCGAACAGCGCCGAAATCCCCCCGCCGACGCCCGATCACTTCACGAAGCGGACCTTGCCCCACCAGCGCGGGTCGTGCATGTCGATCTGCCACTGGGGCGTCCAGGTCCAGTTGTCCTCGGGCTTGGCAGGCGTCTTCTCATAGGCAGGCGCCGCCGCGCCCGCCTCGGGCTTCGGCGCGGTCTTCCCCTCGAAGTTGTGCAGCCACTGCACGCGCGAGAAGTTCACGCGCCAGGTCTCGCCGTCCTTCGGCACCGCGGCGCCGCGCGCCTTTTCGCCGAAGCTCGGCTTGTCCCACGCGGGCGGCACGAATGCCTTCCATGGAATCGCCCACTCGAGCGTCCAGCCCGTGTCGGTGTCGGTCGGGTCGTTCAGCGTGCCCTGCACCGCGATCGCGGTCTTCAGGCCCTCGGCGTTCCAACCGTGCTCCGCGGGTCCTTCCTCCTTGTAGCGTCGGTAGAGGTAGAGGTCGAAGATCGTGCCGAGCGCGTTGACCTCGAGCTCGTAGTACTCGCGCGCGTCGCCGTTCGGATCGATGAAGACCTCGAAGTCGTTGTCGCGGAACACGATGTCGTCGTGGTTCTTGAGCGACCCCCACACATGCGGCTCGAGCATCTCGGCGGCGATGTAGAAGTATTCGTCGTCCCACAGCATCTTCGCGCGCGTGCGGTAGCGCGGCGCGGGCAGCGCGGGGCCCTGGATGTCGACGAACTCGTCGGTCCACGGCGCGGCCTTCCACGCGTCGTCGTCGAGCCGCCCGTCGAGCTTGGGCGGTTCCTTCACGAAGCGCGCGTCGTAGGTCTTCGGCGCGTAGGCGGGCTTCTGTGGCGTGGCGTCGCCTGCGGGCGGGAAATCCCCCGCGGGCTTCGCGTCCTGCGCGGTGAGCGCGGAGACGAGGATGAGTGCCGAGAGCGTCATGGACGGAGAGTAGCGGAGCGGAGCGAGGGCGAACAACCCGCCGACGAGTGCGCGGGCGACCTTCTCCCGAGATCTTTGCAGGATTCTCGTTGCATTTCGGATCGCGGCTACACGAGAATCAACGCGGCCCGAGCCCTGAACCTGGAGTTCCGCATGGCACCACGCATCCAGACCGTGATCCTCATCGCGCTTCTGTCGCCGCTCGTCGGCTTCGTTGGCGAGGCCAACGCCGTCGACTCGCCGAATGCAGTCGTCGACCCAGGCTTCACGGGCAGTGCCGGAGCGTGGCTCTCGGTACGCGACATCGCGTCTGCGGGCTGCACTGCGGGCGGTGCCTCGATCGTCTCGCAGGGTTCGGCAGGTGGCCTGTGCGCGAGACTTGATCCGACCTACCGCAGGCGCGACGAGCCGAGCGCGTGCATCGGCGCGATCTCTTGCAACGAGCCCGACTATGTGCCGACGCTGGTGCAGCTTTCGCAGCGCGCGATCATGCTTCCTGCAGGCACGCATGCCGAGATCTCGTTTGACTATCGGTTGATCCCAGCCACCGAATGCCTCTGCGGCGACGGCGCAGAGGCATTTCGCGTGGAGATCCGCGGCTCGCAGGCGTCAGGCGTGGTGGCCGCGCTGTCGATCGTCGGCGTGCCCTCCGAGCCAAGTGGATGGCGCCGCGCACGAATCGGCTTCCTGCATCCGGGCGGGCCCGTCGACATCGAGTTTCGGCTGCGCACGGCAACGCAAGGCAAGCAATCGGATCTCTACCAGTACAGCACGCTCATCGACAATGTGCGGCTTGTCGCGATCGAGGGCGACTGCAGCCCCTCGTGGAGCTGCCCCACCCCTCCCCTCGATGGATACTGCTTCCCTGCCCTCAACACGCCCGCAGATCCAGTCGGCCAGCCGCTCGCCGTAGCGCCCGCGGCCGACGATCCCGAGAGCGCTTGGTCATGCGACCGGCCGTGCGCGCCCGCGTGCCCTTCGGATGTGACGGGCGACGCGCTGGTGAATGGCGCCGATCTCGGCGCGCTCCTGAGCGCGTGGGGCAGCGACAACGCCGCGTGCGACCTCGACGACGACGGCGTGGTCGGTGGCGGTGATCTCGGCGCGTTGCTCAGCGCGTGGGGCTGCGGCTCGTAACATCGGCGCGCGAAATGCTGCGAGTGCGATCGCGGCGTCGCGGGTTACCCGGCCGATGCTCCGTCGGGCCGATTGTCGCGGGCAATGCGAAAGGTGCTTGCAGGACGACTTCGCATCGCCCAAACTTCGTCGCATGCGACCCCTCGCCTCCGCGATGCCATCGATTCTCGCTGCCGCCACGCTCGCTGCGCCTGCGCTTGCCGAGAAGACGCACTTCACCTACCTCTGGCACCTCGAGCAGCCGATCTACTGGCCCGACCGGCAGGCGGGCACGCAGCGCTACGAGCGCGCGTGGCAGTCGATCCTGCGCAAGGACGCGGGCGCCGCGCACCCCGAGAACGACCTGCGGCAGATCTTCGGCCTCGACGACCGCATCGCCGCGTACCAGTACCGCCCGCGCGACACGGTCAGCGCCGTCTCGTGGGCCAGCGAGGCGGGCGCGCAGGTGTCGTACTCGGGCGGCCTCATCGCGAACATCCAGAGCTTCGCCGAGGCGGGCGGCCAGCTCGGCTACGGCACGGGCTGGTTCAACCCGTGGCGCGAGTCGCGCAACTGGCAGACCAACACGCCTGGCGCCGACTTCCCGCGCATGGACATCGTGGTGTTCTCGTTCCACCACGCGCTGCTGCCGCTCATCGACGGCGACGCGATCCGCAAGGAGCTCGCGATCTACAAGGAGATCTACCCGCAGGCCTGGGGCGCGTCGCCAGGCGTGTCGAAGGGGTTCTTCCCAAGCGAGATGGCGTTCTCGACGCGGCTCATCCCGTATCTCGCCGAGGCGGGCATCGAGTGGAGCTTCGTGTCGGGCGAGAAGGTCTCGCGCGCGTGCGCGAACTTCCCCGTGGTGTACGGCTCGGGCGGCATCAACTGCGATCCGCCGAACAAGGCCGACCAGCTCAACCCCGCGCAGGGCTACTACCGCCGCATCTCGATCTCGCGCGGCTGCGGGCCCGCCGAGGCCGCGCCGTTCGCGTTCACGCCGCACCGCGCGAAGTATGTGAACCCCGACACGGGCGCCGAGAGCTTCATCACCGTGGTCCCGTGCTCGCAGCACCTCGGCTGGATGGACGGCTACAACCCGATCTCGACGGGCGAGCTCGCCGCGATCGAGCCGTACAACGACCCCGCGCGGCCGCAGCTCGTGGTGTTCGCGCACGACGGCGACAACGCATGGGGCGGCGGCTACTCGTACTACATGGAGGCGGTGCCGAACTTCGTGTCGAGCGCCGAGAGCCAGGGCTTCAAGTCGACGGTCGTGCAGAAGTACCTCGCCGACCATCCCGTGCCCGCGAGCGATGTCGTCCATGTCGAGGACGGCGCGTGGGTGAACGCCGACGGCGACTTCGGCGCGCCGCAGTTCCTGAACTGGAACTGGCCGCCCGTGCTCGCGAACGGCCAGATCGACATCGCGAACGGCTGGGCCGAGGACATCCGCAACTGGGCGGTCATCACCGCCGCGCAGAACTTCGTGTCGACCGCCGAACAGATCCACGCGGGCCAGGGCCTGCCCACGCGCACCGCGCAGATCCTGGCGCCGAACGCGCAGAGCCGCGCCAGCGAGCGCGCGTGGCACTTCTTCCTCGGCAGCCTGAACTCGGGCTACATGTACTACGGCACCGCGGTCGACATGGAGGTCAAGCCGACGGTCGCGTGCAACGAGGCGATCCTCGAGGCGCAGGCGGTGATCGGCGCGGGCACCTCCGACCAGACGGGCCCCACGATCTGGGTTCCGCAGCGGTTCCCGTGGAACCCTGGCAGCGTGAACTTCGGGCCGCAGTACGGCTACCAGCAGTACCAGTCGAACGGCGACTTCAAGGTGTGGACCTTCGTGCACGATGTGTCGGGCACGACGACGGTCACGCTGAAGTATCGCCTCGACGACGACGGCGAGAACCCGCTTGGCAACAACGCGAACGAGCTCTACGCGCAGACCGCGGGCGTGGGCGCGTGGCAGTCGGTCGCGATGACGCGGCGGGCATTCCCCGCGGGGAATGTCTACAACTCGGGCAGCATCAACTTCTTCGAGATGCCGACGACGATCGCCGACCAGTTCTACGCCGACATCAGCGGCGTGCGCTCGAAGCTCGTCGACTACTTCGTCGAGGCCGTCGACGCGCGCGGCAATGTGCGCCGCAGCCCGATCCAGCATGTGTGGGTCGGCGATGGCCAGGGCGCGGGCGGCGGTGGTGGTGGCGGCGGCGATGTCGTCGTGGTCACGCCGAGCCCGCTGGTGGCGGGCGGTTCGGCGACCGTCAAGTACAACCCCGCGGGCCGGCCGCTTGCGAGCGCGACGACGGTGAAGCTGCACTACGGCTACAACAACTGGTCGCAGGTCGCGAGCCCCGACGCCACGATGACCTGGAACGCGGCCGAGTCGGTGTGGACGGCGACGGTGCCCGTGATCGCGGCGGCCACGCAGTTCGATGTCGTGTTCAACAACGGCTCGGGGACCTGGGACAACAACGGCGGCGCCGACTGGCACTACCCCGTCGAGGGCGGACAGCCCGCGAACGAGTGGACGATGAACGGCGTGCTCGACGCCGACGCCGCGCTCGTGGCGCAGAACGGCGCTCGCCGCCTGTGGGCGGGCCTGAAGGGCAGCACGCTGTATGTCGCGACCGACGACGCGGGCGAAGGCGCCGATGCGTTCATCTTCGTCGCCGATACGAAGGTGGGCGCGCTGCGTGCCGCGCCGTGGGGCAAGGCGGGGCAGGTCGCGGCGTGGAGCGCGTTCCTCGCCGACGAGAACGACAACGACTACGAGGGTTGGTTCAACCAGCTGGGCAGCTCGCTCACGGGCGCGGGAAATCCGCAGGCATCGACGGGCCCGAACGGCGGCGTGCTCGAGGGCACGGTCGATCTTGCGGCGTATCTCGGTGCGGTGCCCGAGCGGCTGGCGATCGCGGTCGGGCCGTACGCGACGGGCAACGGCGGTTCACTGCAGCCTGCAGGGCAGGCGCCTGCGAGCGTGAATGCGAACGGCACGCTGGATGCGGCGGAGTTCGTGACGGTCGAGATCTGCGCGATCACCGTGCCCGAGGCTGGCGCGGGCGCTGGCACATGCTGCACCGCCGACCTCGATGGCAACGGCTCGGTCGACGCCGCCGACCTCGGCACGCTGCTGAGCGCGTGGGGTTCGGCCAACGCGGCCGCCGACCTGAACGGGAGCGGCACGGTCGACGCCGCAGATCTCGCCGCGATGCTCGGCTCGTGGGGGCCGTGCTGAGCTCCCGCCGCGAGGCCGCACATTTCGATCGTCGCGCCTCGATTTGTCGTATAAAAGTCGCGGCGGCCCTGATGCCGGCCCTCGTCGTCACAGCTTCAAGCACAGGATTTCATCATGGCTGCAAGTGGCTCTCGCTGGTTCTACATGGAAGGCGAGTCGCGGATGGGGCCCGTGTCGTCGTCCGAGCTTCGGGCACTCGCGAGCGCAGGATCCATCGGTCCTGACACGCTCGTCTGGAAGTCGGGACTCAAGGAGTGGGTCGAAGCGCGTCAGGTCCGCGGGCTTCTTCCCGAGGACGCGGGAAGCTTGCCTCCTCCGCTGCCCCCTCGGGCTCCCGCAAGGCGCGATGTGGATGCAGGCCCTCGAGCTCCCGGCGCCCCGCGAGACTCCGAATCATTGGGTGAGGCCCGCCGAAGCAGCGCTCAGAGCGCGCCGCCGCCGAAGCACCAGGCGCCGACCGAAGAACCGGCTCCATTTGATGGTTTCGAAGATCTCGCGCCCGCCGAGCCAAGCTCGGACTTCGCCGCGTCATTGAACACGCAGGTACGGGCACCCGCACGCCGAAACTTGCTCCGTTCCCTGCGCACGGCAGGAGCCGCGGTCTTCCTGCTCGCCATCGGAGCCGGTTGGCTCTCCATGTCCTTCCATGTCGTCTACGACGGCATGAGCGTCGAGTTTGTCGGAAAGAAGGTCGAGTCGTTCGACGACACCTTCGTCGAGCTCGACGAACTCATCGACTGGTACAACCAGCGGTCCGACACGCAACGGTGGGGCGATCAGATCAGCCTCGCCGTGGGCTCCGACAGTCGCGGCGCGAATCGGGAGGCGCTTGTCGCCGCGCTGCAGAGGCGCGGCGTGATCCGCGAGGCCATCGCCTCGGCGGAGGAGCCCGAGCAGCCGACCGAGGCAACGCCCGACACGATCGATTCGAACGGCTCAACTCCGACCGACGAGGCACCAGCGCCTGCCCCCGCTCGAGCCGAGCAGCGACAGACCGCCAGTGCGCCCGCCTCGCCCACGCGAACCACCGCTTCGTCGCGCAGCAAGCTCGGTGTCGCCGAAATCGCCGCGGCGCTCCGATCGCAGAAGGATGAGATCCGCGAGGCACGCGATGCGAAGGGCCGCACCTCGCTCCACCGCGCCACAGGCGCGACGACCGTTCAGGTGCTGCTCGCGGCCGGTTGCGATATCTCCGCAAAGGACGAGGACGGTCATACGCCGCTCCATGTCCAGGCCAACCCCGCGGCCCTTGCTGCGCTGATCGAAGGCGGTGCGAATCTCGAGGCGACATCCAGCAACGGCCAGACGCCGCTTCATCTCGCTGCGAAGAACGGGCGCGTCGAATGCGTCGAGCTTCTGCTGAAGGCGGGCGCAAAGGTCGACGCGCGCGACCAGGACGGCCGCACACCGCTGCATCTCTCACTCACGGCGAATGTCGCGGATGCCCTGCTGAAGGGTGGTGCGCAGGTGGACGCGAAGGATGCGGACGGCAAGGCGCCACTTCACGCCGCGAAGTACACGAAACTCGCGCAGGTGCTGCTCGCCGCGGGCGCCAGCGTCGAAGGCGAGCCAGGCGGATGGACGCGGCTCCACTCCGCCGCCGCGCGCGGAGATGCCGAGGTGGTTGCGAAGCTCGCAAGCGACGCCAGGCTTCTGAAGGCAGGACCGTCGAGCCCGCTGCACCTCGCGAGTTCGGGCCGTATTGCAGCGATCCTCATCGGCGCAGGTGCCGATGCCAAGGCCGTCGATGCGATCGGACGGACGCCGCTTTTCAATGCCGCCGACGGCGAGGTCGTGAGCGCTCTCCTCAAGGCAGGGGCCGCTGTGAACGCAAGCGACAAGGAGCGCCGGTCGCCGCTGCAGGTCGTCTGCTCCGACCGACGGTTCGGGATCGATGTGGTCGAGTCGCTGCTCAAGGCGGGTGCCGACATCAATCGCAGCCTGGAGTTCGAGGACTCCTGGGCAGCGCTGACGCCCCTTCACAGCGCGTGCGCGGCAGGTGATGTGGCGGTGGTACGCCTACTCCTCAGGGCAGGTGCCGACCCAAACGACAAGAACCTGCGAGACCAGACTCCGCTCTCGGTCACGAGAAGCGCTGAGGTCACGAAGATCCTGATTGCCGCGGGCGCGAAGGTCGACTACAAGATGCTGCGCTTCTGCGCTTCGAACGAGGTTCTCGCGGAACTTCTGGCCACTGGCGTCGATGTCCGAGAGGCAGACTCGCGCGGCCAGACCGCGCTGCACTTCGCGACCACACTCGACCATGCGATGCTCCTCGTCGGCGCGGGAGCCGATGTGCGCGCGAAGACCAAGACGAGCGACGCCCAGAAGCGCTGGGACCTCGAGCAGTTGCGCGCGGGCAACCTCTTCGGGACCGCGGCGTCGGTCACCGAAGGGCTGGAACCGCTCCACGCTGCGGCTCGCGGCGGGGACCTGGTGCTCGTGCAGTACTACCTGCTGCTCGGCGCAGATGCGAAGGTCAAGGATGAGGACGGCAAGACCCCCCACGAGCCAAGCTTGTCGAACGAGGGCCTTCGCCACGCCGCGCGGGCGGCCCCACACGCCGACATCGAAGCGATGCGATCGAGTCACTCTTGTCGCAGCCTCAGATTCGATCTCTGAAGGCGCCGTTTCTGTCGTTCCCGCGCAACACGGCGAACCCACGCCCGCTCGATTTGCGAATCCGCTCTTCCGCGGCACACTTCCGCACCCCTCTCGCATGGACGCGACGGCCAGCGCCGACCTCGCATACCCCCTCTCACCCATGAAGACCCGCATCGCCCCGCTCGCGCTCCTCTCCACGCTCGCCGTCACCGCGCTCGCGCTCAGCGTGCCGCCCGCCGCGCCGTCGAAGCCCGACAGTCCGCGCGGCGCGATGCTCTCCGAGCGCCCGTGGCAGCACAACGACGGCACCGTCGAGTTCCAAGGCCGGCGCTTCGCCGACTGGAACGACTTCCGCAACAAGGTCGACCCGATGTACTGGCGCTGCGGCGTCCCGAGCACCGACGACGGCGCCGACGGCAACGGCGGCATCGAGGGCGAAGGCGGCGTCGCGGCCAGCACCGCCGACTGCGCGAACAACCTCACGAACCCGCTCGCCGAGTACGACCCCGCCAACGGCAACACCTTCTGCATCAATGTCGTCGTGCATGTGATCCGCAACTCGTCGGGCACGCTCGGCAACCTGCCCGCGTCGCGCATCATCGATCAGATCAATGTGCTCAACCGCGACTTCAACAACCTCGCGGGCGGCACGGTGAACGGCAAGATCAAGTTCCAGCTCGCTACCACGAACCCGCAGGGCCAGCCCACGCCTGGCTATGTCTACTACAACAACGACAGCTGGTACAACGACTCGGGCAGCTACTGGAACACCATCGCCTGGAACCCGCAGAAGTACCTCAACATCTACACGAACACCGCGGGCGGCGCGCTCGGCTATGTGCCCGCGCTCCCCTCGAGCGGCACGATCGTGGGCACGCTCTCCGACCGCGTCGTGTGCTACTGGGAGGCGTTCGGCACGAACCCAGGCTTCGCGCCCTTCAACCTCGGCCGCACCCTCGTGCATGAGGTCGGCCACTATCTCGGCCTCTACCACACCTTCAACGGCGGCTGCGGCACCACCAGCTGCTATACGACGGGCGACCGCATCTGCGACACCAACCGTGAGCAGAGCGCGCACTTCGGCTGCGGACCGCAGTCGACCTGCTCCGACGGCGGCGACCCGATCGACAACTTCATGGACTACTCCGACGACCCCTGCATGACGAAGTTCACGCCCGAGCAAGTGAAGCGCATGCGCTGCACGCTGCTCACCTGGCGCCTGCAGCTGCCCGTCGCGTGCCCGAACCCGAACCCCGCCGACATCAATGTCGACGGCCGCGTCGATGCGAACGACCTCGCCGTCCTGCTCAACGGCTGGGGCCTCGCGGGCCCGAGCGACATCAACGGAAGCGGCACGACCGACGGCACCGACCTCGCCGCGCTGCTCAACGCGTGGGCGCCGTAAGGCCCGATCGAGCTACCCAATCGACCTTCGACGACGCCCGCGAGACCCGCGGGCGTCGTTGTTCTTGGCCTCTGGAGGCGACGCGAGGCGCCCCCGCGCCCTGCCGGCTGCAATTCCGAATTCCATCAAGGGTTTCGATCGCGGTCCCTGTCATCCCCTTCGGAAGGCCGCTGAAACCGCGCCTCATGCGGCATAACGGCGAGCGACGGCAAACCTCGGACTGCGCAACGATCCCGCACCCATCGCCTTCAGCCGCGACCGACAGATCTCTCGACACCCCTTACTGGATGGACCTCACCATGAAGAACCGCATCTTGACATACGCGATCACGCTCTGCTGTTCGGCCGCAGCGGCGCTCTTCGAAACCACCGCCGCCGCGCAGGCCGCCTGCGGCTCCACCGCCGCGGGCTCGTGCTACACGGCCAACACGACCCCTGGCTGCAACAACCCGACCTGCTGCGCCAGCGTGTGCCTCGCCGACCCCTTCTGCTGCAACACGCGGTGGGACGAGTTCTGCGCCGCCCGCGCCGAGTCGACCTGCCGCTCGGGCGCCACCTGTGCCGACGCCAAGGTGCTCAGCAGCTCGTTCATCGAGTCGTATGACTTCAACACCGCCAACGGCGCGATCGGCGGAAGCAGCTCGTGCGGCGACAACGACGCGCGCGCCACCTGGCGGCGCTGGATCTCGACCTGCTCGGGTCGGGTCACCGTGAGCGTGTGCACCGAGTTCGCCGAGGGACAGGTCGTCCTCACCGTGTTCGACGCCTGCAACGGCCAGGAGCTTGCGTGCGGCTCGAACGAAGCGGGCGACAACTGCTTCTATGGCCCGCTCGGAACGGTCTCCGTCTCCTTCGGGTCCGCGATCGGACAGGACTACCTGATCCGCATCTCGACCGAGGGCGCCACGAACGACAGCGCGGGCACGCTCTCGATCTCCTGCGCGAGCTGCGGCCCTGGTGCGCCGAGCTGCTATGTCGCCCACTCGACCCCAGGCTGCAACGACCTGAGCTGCTGCACCTCGGTGTGCGCGCCCGATCCGTTCTGCTGCGGCACGATGTGGGACAGCCTCTGCGTGAACCGCGCCGAGTCGATCTGCCGCTCGGGCGAGACCTGCCCTGACGCGATCGCCATCAATCCCGCGTTCCCCTCGTCGTACCAGTACGACACCACCGTGGGCGCCGTAGGCGGCGGCAGCTCGTGCGGCAACGACGACGACCGCGCGACCTGGCGTCGATGGACCTCGACCTGCACGGGCCTCGTGACCGTCAGCACCTGCACCGAGTTCGCCGAGGGACAGGTCGTCCTCGCCGTGTTCGAGGGTTGCGACACCAACGAGATCGCCTGCGGATCGAACGAGGAGGGCCTCGACTGCAACCTCGGGCCGTTCGGAACCTCGCGCGTGCAGTTCCCTGCGATCGAGGGCAGGACCTACCTGATCCGCATCTCGACCGAGGGCGCCAGCAACGACAGCGCGGGCAGCATCGCCATCGAATGCCAGACCGTCTGCGGCACGGGCGAGTCGTGCTATGTGGCGCACTCGACCCCTGGCTGCAACGACGCGAACTGCTGCGCGAGCGTGTGCGCGGTCGATCCGTACTGCTGCACGAACCAGTGGGACGGCCTCTGCGCCGCGCGCGCCGAGTCGACCTGCCGCTCGGGCGCCACCTGTGCCGACGCCCCGCTGCTCAGCGCGTCGTTCCCGACCTCGCTCGACTTCAACACCTCGTCGGGCACCGTTGGCGGCACGAGCTCGTGCGGCTCGAACGACGACCGCGCCGTGTGGCGCCGCTACTACGCGACCTGCACGGGCCTCGCGACCATCGGCACCTGCACGGAGTTCGCGGAAGGCCAGGTCGTGCTCAGCGTGTTCTCGTCGTGCGGCTCCGCCGAGCTCGCCTGCGCCGCGAACGAAGAGGGCGACAACTGCTTCTACGGTCCGAACGGCACCGTCGAAGTGAGGTTCCCCGTCACGCTCGGTCAGTACTACCTCGTCCGCATCTCGACCGAAGGCGCCGCGAACGACAGCGCGGGCACGCTGTACATGAGCTGCGCGCGCCTTGGCGACCTGAACAGCGACGGCGTGGTGAACGCCGCCGACCTTTCGATCCTGCTCGGCGGCTGGGCCTCGGGCGGCCCGACCGACCTGAACGGCGACGGCACCACGAACGCCGCCGACCTCTCGATCCTGCTCGGCGCCTGGGGCTGAGGCAGGCCGAAGCCTGAACCTCGAATCGACACGCCCGCGGCATGAACGCCGCGGGCGTTGTCGTTCGGGTGACAGGCGCTCGAGGCCGCAACTGGGCGCAGCGCACGCCATCGTCGAGGCGGCCCTGTCGCGCAAGTCTGCGGGCTCGCGGACTCACGATCGCCCTTTCAAGCGGATGATCACACCGACATGCGGCGGCCGCTCGCAGCGCTCCGATACGCCGCGTAGATCACGCGCACGACCTCTGCGCCAAGCGCGCCGTCGCACGCGGGTTCGCGCCCGAGCGCAAGCGATTCCGCCACCGACTGCACGAGCCCCTGCTGGCCCGAGCTCCAGTCCTCGTCGGGAATCGGCGTCGACCAGCCCGCCTGGCCGTCGACCTTCTCCATGATGTACTCGCCGCCGAAGGCTCGATCGCGCGGGGCATAGGCGCGCAGCGTGTCGATCGGAGAAAGCGCGCACTCGAAGCGGAACGCAGGCGACAGAACCGTGAGATGGCTCTGCATGCCACCAAGCATGTGGTCGGAACCGAACGCGACGCCCACGCTTCCATCGTCGAACTTCAGGGTGCACGAGCCCCAGGACTCGGGCGCCGAGCCCTCGGCGCGAACCTCGGCGGTCACGCTTGCCACGCGCGCCGCGCCGCGCTTCAGCCACAGCATCGCACCCACGGGGTGCGCGCCGAGGCGAAGCAGCGCGCCGCCGCCCGCATGCCGCCAGTCCTTCGCGTAGGGCGAGTGCGAGCCCGAATGGCTCTCCCAGCCGCGCATCTCGACGATCGCGCCGCCCGACGCGCGCGCAAGCGCGGCCGCACGCACGATCGACGGCGCGAAGCACCAGTTCTCGCCGTAGAAGAGCCGTACGCCCGCCTTCGCGCACGCCGCGACCATCGCGTCCGCGTCGTCGCACGCGCGCGCAA
>JAJTGK010000097.1 GCA_021297815.1 Planctomycetaceae bacterium | reverse complement strand
CGCTCGCGTGGATCGCGAGCGCGGCGGACAGTGGTTCACGCGTCGTCTGACTCGGCTGGCTCACTCGCTGCGCGCGGGGTAGAGCCGCCAGATCGTCTTGTAGCCAGCGGACACCGAGCTGAACTCGAGCATCGACTCGCCCATGCAGCGCTTGGCGACCTCGGGCGTGATCTTGCCCATCAGGTTGAAGACCGCCATCGGGTCGATCTCGTCCTCGCCTGCGCCGCCCATGTCCATCGCACCCATCTGGCCCATCGCCATGGGCAGGACCTGCGAGAGCATGCCCATCTGGCGCGCGGCGTCGGTCCACGACCAGCCGACCACGGGGTTCTTCGGCATGTTCGCCATCGCGCGGAGGAAGTCGGGGTCGGCCGCGAGGCCGCCTGCGTCCTTCTCATCAAGCGCGCGCATCGACTGCTCGACCGCCTGCGACGAACCGATGGTCATGTAGCCGCCGCCGATGCCGATCGCAAACGGCGAGAACTCGTCCGAGAGGATGGTGCGGCCGTTGAAGTCGCGGCTCTGAAGGCCGAGCGGCAACAGGTTGATAAAGTCGATCACCGCGCGCTCGCTGTCCTTGTCGGGGCGCATCGAGATCGCGGTCACGCTGCCCGACTCGAGACCCATCGGGTCCTCCGCGCCCGGCGCGGGGCTCCACATGTGGATCTCGGGGCCCATCGCCGCGAAGGCCGAACCCATCGCGGGGCGGAAGATGTCGAGCTGCGGGCGGATCATCTCGGCCTGCTCGGCAGGCATGCCGCCGAGAATCTCATCGAGCACGGGCAGGACCTTGTCGAAGCTCACATTGATGCGGCCATAGCCCACCGCGTCGGCGGGAACGATCGCGGGCGGAGCCTTGACCTCCGTCGAGTTGTCGGCGAGCGCCAGCAGGCCCTTCTTGCCGCTCGGCGTATAGATGCCGACCGACTGCTCGAGCACGCCGTCCTTCACATGCATGCCGAAGGACCACGCCTCGATGTTGCCGAAGAGCTGGCCGATGAGCGGCTCGACGAGCATGAACTGCGGGAACGCCGCGAGCGCGGGCTTCGCGGCCTCGGTCATCAGCACGCCGTAGATGTCCTGCGTGCCGCCCGACATGTCGACCGCCGACTTGAACTTGTCGTTGTCGCCGATCGCCTTCGCGCGGTCGCCGTCGACGCGGCCGAGGAGCATGTCCATGCCGGCCTTGGAACTGGTCATGAACATGCGCCCCTTGTCGGCGGTCATGCAGATCTCGTCAGGGCCGAAGCTCGGCTCGTCCATGCCGAACTCGTCCATCCCCTCGTCCATGCCATCGTCTGCGCCGTCCTCCGCGCCAGCCTCAGCCTCGCCGGAATCGAGCGGCGAGACCATCACGCGCCGCCCCCTGATCTCCTCGAACGACACCTTGGCGCCGTTGGCGGTCGCCTCCTTCTCCATGTTCGCGAACATCGTCTCGACGAACTTGGCGCCCTTCTCGGCGTCGTCGCTCCAGTCGCAGAAGAAGATGAACTGGGGCGAGGGCAGGCCGAGTTCCTCGTCGACCTCGATCATGACGGCGAGACCCGCGCTTGCAGGCCACGACATCGATTCGCGCTCGACGCCCGCCTCCTCGGCGGCCTTCAGGAGCTGCTTCTCGAACGACTCCCGAAGCTTCTTCGCGTCTTCCGCGAGCGCGGGGTCGTTCCACAGCTTGCCGAGCGCCGAGCCCTCGAGGCGCGTCAGCGTTCCCTTGAAGTCGTCGGCACCGACCACGAGCAGCGCGCCTTCGGGCGCGAGGCTGCGAATCGAGAGCCGCTCCTCGGCATGGGCGCCGAACGCGATGAAGGAGGTGCAGACGGCGATGGTCAGGTTCCGGAAGCAGTTCACAAGGAGATCCTCTTGGTTCTGCGCGCCGCCCATGCCTCTGCATGGCGTCGGTGCGCCGATCGTCTGAATGGGTTCGTCGCGGAGTCGCCCGCGACCTGCGTTGGTCCATCGCGCCGGGCGCAGCGGCTCGGCGCACGGTTCACTTCTTGGCGTTGCCCGAGCCGTCCTGCAGTTCGGGCGGCGGCCCCGCCTTCGTGCGCGCGGGCGGCTTCTGATAGTTGTGGCCCGAGTTCGGGTTGTTCTTGTCGTAGGCGAAAGCCTCGCGGTTGCGGATGAAGTCCTTCACATAGCGGGCGGGAATCGCGAAACCAAGCGCCTCGCCGCCGAGGATGCCCATGTTCGTGATGCCGATCACCTCGCCCTTCGTGTTGAAGAGCGGGCCGCCCGAGTTGCCAGGGTTGATCGGCGTGTCGGTCTGGATGTAGGTCAGGCCGTCGAAATTCCGCTGGGTGGTCGAAACCACGCCCTGCGTGAGGGTGCGCTCGAGGCCAAGCGGGTTGCCGATCGCGAAGACGCTCTGCCCGATCTCGAGCTTCTCGGCGTCCTGGACGGGCGCGAACACGAAGTCCTTGCCGTCGGGGTGCTTCAGCTTGACAAGCGCGAGGTCGACCTGGTTGTTGATCGCCACGAGCTCGACATCGTCGATGTCGGTGCGCTTCAGCGTGCCGTCGGGCTGCGCGAACCACACGGTGGCGCGCAGGTTCGTCTCACCCTGCACCACATGGGCGTTGGTGATCGCGTAGCCGTCGCGCGAAAGGATCACGCCCGAGCCGAGGCCACCAGGTGTCGAGACCTTGATGACCGCAGGGCCGATGTTCTTCGCCTGCTCGCGCGGCGGCAGCTCGGCCAGGCCCGTCGCGGTCGAGAAGAGCGTGTCGAGGCGCGTCTCGATCTTGGCGGAGGCGTTCTCCGACTCGACCGAGTCGACATCGTCCATCGAGAAGCTGAGGACATCGCTGCCGACATCGACCCAGACGCGGCGGTCGGTGCGCTTGAGCACGGTGCCGTCGATGCTGGCACCGCTCTTGAGTTTCACGATGTCTCCGACGGCAGCGTCTCCGACGAGCGCCGAGAGAACGACCGCACAGGAAACGGCGAGGAGCGACCCGGGAGTTCGATGCATGGCCATGGGAATCCGTACTATACCGCCCTGCCGCGTTGACCTCTGCGCGGGGAGCCCACCATGACATCGAACCTGAACACCCGCGTCGAGACCGCCCTGAAGACACGCCTCTCCGCCGCGCTGCTCGCCGCAGCCACTGCGCTGCCCGCCTTCGCCCAGGAGGGCGACGCAGCCGCGTACTTCGGGTTCGACGGCCTCGAGGTCGTGAAGATCGACCCGGGCGCGGGACCGATCGCAAGCGGCGACTTCAATGGAGACGGCCGCGCCGACCTCGTGGCGGCGAACAACTTCAAGAGCCGCATCGAGCTCCATGTGCAGAAGAAGAATGCCTCGCCCGACGACCCGCCGCCGGCGCGCACGAGCGTGAACGAGGTGCCGCCGCACTGGCGCTTCGAGCGCATCGAGGTGCCCGTCTCGCACGAGGTGAGCGCGATCGTGCCGTTCGACTTCAACGGCGACGGCATGCTCGACATCGTCTACGCGGGGCAGCCTGGCACGGTCGTGTTCCTGAAGCAGGTGAAGCCGGGGTCGTTCGAGGTCGAGCGCCGCATTCCGCAGAAGGGACTGTCGCAGAGCCGCGACGGCTTCCTCGTGGCCGACCTCGTGGGCGACGCACGGCCCGACCTCGCGGCGATCGTGAACGGCCAGGCCACCGTGTGGCCGCTCGACGGATCGAAGCTCGGCGAGCCCGTCGAACTCGGCTCGGGCGAGCCGATCGTGGCGCTTGTGACGGGCGACTTCGACGGCGACGCGCACCTTGACCTCGTGGGCGTGGCGCCCGACAACGCTGCGCCGATCCGCCTCTGGCTCGCGAGCGTCGAGGATGTCGGCGGCAAGCCGTTTGCGCGGCTCGGCTCGCAGCGACGCTTCGAGATGCCGCCGCTGCGCGAGGCGACGGCGCTGCGCCTGCCTGGTGCGAAGAAGGACCTGCTTGCGCGCATCGAGCGCGCGAGCAAGCGCATCGTGATCGAGGAACTCGTCGAGGATCAGAGCGGCGCGAAGGAGGCGGCGCTCGAGGTCTTCTCGCGCACGGGCGGCAAGAAGCGCGCCTACGCGGTCGGCGATGTCGATGGCGACGGCCTGCAGGATGTGCTCGCGACGAACCCCGCCGCGAGCGCGGTGACGGTGTACCGCCAGCGCGCGGGCCGTGGCCTGCAGCCTGGCGTCGAGCAGCCGAGCTACGCCGAGATCGACGCGATCGCGGCGCGCAATGTCGACGGCAAGCCGGGCGACGAGGTGTTCGTCCTGAGCGAGAAGGAAGGCGTCGTCGGCCGCGCCGCATGGGCCGAGGGCAAGCTCGCGTTCCCGACCGCGCTCGCGCTGAGCGCTGGCTCGACGCCCGCGGTCCTGTCGCTCGTCGAGATCGACGGCGCTGCGCGCGCCGCGGTCGTGACCAAGGATGGGCGCAACTACCAGCTCGAACTGCTCGCGACCGACGGCGCAGGCGCATCCGAAGTCGTGAAGCTCGGCTCGCTCGTCAAGGGCCCCGACGCGCTCCTCGATGTCGACGCCGACCAGGATGGCCACACCGACCTCCTGCTCTTCACCGCCGACAAGCCGATGTCGATGCTGCAGTCGGCCGAGAAGGACGGCAAGCGCGCGTTCGAACTGCGCGAGTCGAAGGACATGGCGCAGTTCGGCCTCGCACAGGCGGCGGCGGCGGGCAACACGGCGGCGTTCGATGTGGACGGCGATGGGAAGAAGGAACTCGTCATCGCCGACCGCAACTTCATCCGCGCGCTGCGCTACGCGGCGGGCACGGGCTGGCAGGTCGTGGCGCAGATGAACGCGCGGCGGTCGGATGCGAAGCTCGTCTCGCTGACCGTGCGCGGCGACTCGCTGGTCGCGAGCGACCGCGAGAACGGCACGCTGGCCGTGTTCGAGAAGGACGCGGGCGGCCAGTGGACGCAGACCGACGAGCGCGCGGTCGTCGGCTACAAGTTCGCGGGCGTGCGCGCGGGCGCCTTCGGCGGCTCCGCCGAGCAGGATGTGATGCTCCTCGGCGAGGACGGCTTCGCGATCGCGCGCCTCGAGGGCGGCCGCACCACCTTCGAGGAGGTCGCGAGCTACCGCGCCGACCGCCCGCAGCAGGTCGACCACGAGCTCTCCGCGGGCGACATCAACGGCGACGGCTTCGTCGACCTCGTCGTGCTCGACGCGGGCGAGCAGACGCTCGGCATGCTCTCGTTCAGCCAGTCGGGGCGCCTGGTGCCGATCTCGCGCTTCAAGGTGTTCGAGTCGCGCATCTTCCAGGGCGGCGAGCCGCGCGAGTACGAGCCGAGCATGTCGGTGATCGCCGATGTGACGGGCGACGGCGCCGACGATGTCGTCCTCCTCTGCCACGACCGGATGCTGGTGTATCCGCAGACGAAGAAGTGAGCCGCGGCGCGCGCGAGGACGCGCGTGGGCCTGCACGAAAGACACGAACGGCGCGCCTTGGGCGCGCCGTTCGTCGTTTGATGCCGTGTTCCGCGCGTCAGCGCTGCGCCATCGCGACATACGGCGCCGCGTGCGGGCCGTTGTACTTCGCCTGCGGGCGGATGAGGCGGTTGTCCTGGAGCTGCTCGATGCAGTGGCCGGCCCAGCCCGACATGCGGCTCATCGCGAACATGCAGGTGAAGAGGTCGGTCTTGATGCCGAGGCAGTGGTAGGTCGTCGCGCTGTAGAAGTCGACATTCGGGAAGATGCCCTTGTCGGCCTTCGCCGCGAGCACGATGCCCTCGATCTTCTGGCTCATCTCGAAGAGACGCAGGTTGCCCGTGTCGGTGGCGATCTGCTTCGCGAAGGTCTTCAGGTAGGTCGCGCGCGGGTCGTACGCCTTGTAGACGCGGTGGCCGAAGCCCATGATGAGCTCCTTGCGCTCGAGCTTGCCCTTCACGAACGGCTCGACATTCTCCATCGAGCCGATCTCGTCGAGCATGATCATGACCTCCTCGTTGGCGCCGCCGTGGAGCGGGCCCTTCAGGGTGCCGACGGCGGTGGTCATGGCGCTGTACATGTCGCTGAGCGTCGCGATGGTGACGCGCGCGGCGAAGGTCGAGGCGTTGAGGCCGTGGTCGGCGTGCAGGATCAGGCAGATGTCGAGGCCGCGGGCCATCGCCTCGGTGGGCTTCTCGCCGTTCAGCATCCAGAGGAAGTTGGTGGCGATGTCGAAGCTCTTGTCGGGGCGCACGAACGGCTTGCCCGCACGGTGGCGGTCGAAGTTCGCGATGAGGGTCGGCGTCTTCGCGACGAGGCGCAGCGCCTGGCGCTTCGCGCTCTCGATGCCCGAGGGGGTCGTCTCGCTCGACTCGGCGTCGGCGTCGTGGAGCGCGAGCGCAGAGACCAGCGTGCGCAGCGCGTGCATGGGCACCGCGTCGCGCGGGAACGACTTGATCATGTCGTAGATCGCGTCGGGGATCTCGTACTCGGCCTGCAGCGCCGACTTCAGCGCGTCGAGCTCGTGCTGCTTGGGCAGGCGGCAGTTCCAGAGGAGATAGACGGTCTCCTCGTAGGTCGAGTTGCGCGCGAGCGCGTCGATGTCGATGCCGACATACTCGAGCACGCCCTTGCCGCCGTCGATGAACGACATCTGGGTTTCGGCCGCGATGGTGTTCGCGAGGCCCTTGTCGAAGATCGGTCCGGTCGGCGCGGCTTGCATCGTGGTCATGGCTTTCGGCTTCGTCTGTCGGTCGTGCGGGTGCAGCGGCGAACCGCGTATCGGCGCGGTGGCTGCGGCGGATCTCTCTCCCCGACCGCCCCGAAGGCGCGGCAGACACTCGGGTTCGGCGCGCGGCTCGGATGGGATGCGAGGAAGGAAAGATGCTAGCGGATCGACCGACGGAAGGCGGCGCTCCGAGCGGTTTCAGGGGCGAACTTCGTGGCGGGCGAACACATGCCGCCGAGACCATCCGATACGCTCCCCCCGTGTTCATCCCCCTTGGCACAGATCGCGACCGAGGGCGCCGGCCGATCGTGGTCCCGACGCTCGTCGCCGTGAACCTGCTGATCTACTTCGGCGGGCGGATCCTCGCGCGGCAGGAGCGGATCGACCTCGAGGCCTGGTACGACTTCGGCCACATCGTGGCCACGGGCATGAAGTGGTGGCAGCCGTTCACCTACCAGTTCCTGCACGATCCCCGCTCGATGGGCCATGTTCTCAGCAACATGGTGTTCCTGTGGGCCTTCGGCGCCGTGGTCGAGGGCCGTCTCGGGCGGCTCGGGTTCCTCGCGCTCTACCTCGGCGGAGGGGCGCTCGCGGGTCTTGTGCAGGTGGGCCTTGCGGGAGGCGCTGCGATCGGCGCGAGCGGGTCGGTGTCGGTCATCGCGGGGGCCTTCCTTGCGCTGCACCCCCGCGGCACGGTGCACGGGTTCTGGCTGCTGCCGCCGATGCGGGTGGCCATGCCCGCCGCGTGGCTTCTCGGTCTTTACGCGGCCATCGACCTCGTCGACACCTGCCTCGACGCCTTCCGGTTCACCGATTCGGGAGTCGGCACGATCGCGCACCTGTCGGGTCTTGTGTTCGGGCTTGTGGTGTGCGTGGTGCTGCTCGGCACGGGCGCGCTGGCCCGCAATGACTTCGACCTCTTCTACCTGATCAAGCAGTGGAGAAGGCGACGGCGGCTTCGTTCGGCCACGGCGCAGGCGGGTGTGGCGGTGGCCGATGGGCCCGTCGCGGCGCGCGTCGCCACGGGTGCGGCCGACCTCGAGACGCCTGCGCAGCGCACGCTGCGCTCGACGATCGCGGCGGCACATCGGGAACGCGACTACACGCTCGCGGTCGACCTGTACAAGGAGCTACTCGTCTCGCTGCCGAACGCGACATTGCCTGCTGCGATCCAGCTCGATGTGGCGAATGCGCTCGCGATGCGCGGCGACGATCGCACCGCGGCGATCGCGTATGAACGGTTCCTCGAGCGATTCGGGCGCGAGTCGGGCGCCGACGATGCGCGGTTGATGCTTGCGGTGATTCTGGTGCGGAGGCTCCGCGAGACGGAGCGTGCGCGCGGGGTGCTTGGCGCGATCGAGCCAAGTTCGCTCGAGGGCACGCGCCGTGATCTGCTTGTCGCGCTGCGCGCCGAGGCGGGGCTATGAGCGGCCGCACGCTGGTCAAGATCTGCGGCGTGCGCGACCGCGCGGCGGCGGAGGTCGCCGCCGACGCGGGCGCGGACTTCGTGGGCGTGGTGCTTGTGCGCGGAAGCCCGCGGTTCGTCGACCCCGTGGTCGCGGCGGACCTCGCGCTTGCGATCGCCGATGCGGGCGCAATGCCCGTGGCGGTGCTTCGGCTTCCGCTCGATGTCGAGACGAAGAAGGCGCTCGACGCGTTTCCGATCCTGCAGTTCCATGGCATCGAGGAGCCTGCGGACCTCGAGCGCTTCGTGACGGGCGGCGCGCCGTGGGAAGTGTGGAAAGGCCTGCATTTCTCGCCAGATTCGGTCGCGGATTGGCTTGCGAGCGGGCGCGCCGCCCGGCTTGTCGTCGACGGCCCCGAGGCGGGAAGCGGCCAGGCGTTCGATCATGCGGCGTTCGGCGCGCTGCCCGATGCGGCGCGCGCGCGGTGCCTGCTCGCGGGCGGCCTCGACGCGGCGAATGTCACGCAGGCGATCAGGGTCGCGCGGCCTGCGGGCGTCGATGTTTCGAGCGGCGTCGAGCGCGCGCGCGGCGTGAAGGACCACGCGCTCATCCGTGCGTTCGTCGACGCAGTGCGCGGCGCGTGACGGGCCGTTACGCGGTGACGGCGACCATCTTGCGCGTCGCGCCGAGTTCGCCGACCCACGCGCGGAGTTCCGCGCGCCGCGTCGGCCACGAAGGGCTGCAGCGCTCCGCGATGAACGAGCGGTAGAGCGCCATGAGCGCCGTGTCGAAGGTCGCGAAGCTGTCGAGGCGTTCCTCGAGCGCCGCGCGCAGCGATTGCGGCTTCTCCTCGGGCTTCGGCAGCTTGAGCCCTGCGACCTCGAATCGATCGCCCTGCAGCGTGCACTCCCACTGCCGCCCGAACTGTGCCACCGTGAGACCGATCTTGCGCGGCCACTTGCCGAGCTGCACGGCACGGGCCGTCTCGGCGCGTCGCGTGGGCGCGTCGCCGCGCAGGCTCGTCCTGCCCGAGAGTCCCCAGATCGCGACCTCGCCCTCGCCCGTGTCGACGAGTCCTTCGCGCGTGTCGCAGTGCCACCACAGCCACATCAGGAAGAGATTTCCCAGGAAATCCTGCGGTTCCTGCGCAGCCCACGGCATCTCGGGGCGATCGGCCGACGCACGCGAGCCGTCCTCGCGCGCGAGCTCGATCTCGGGAGGCGCGCTCGAGAGCGCCTCCGCGCGCAGGTCGTCGTAGTCGCCCGTGCGGCCCCTCGACTTCAAGAGGTCGAGCGCGACGGTCCCCGCACCGCGCGGCGCGATAGTGACGCCGAAGGTGTCGTGCACGAGGCGGCGCAGCGCCTGGACCTGCGTGTCGGCCGAAATGGGCGCGTAGATCGTCGCACGCGAGAAGTCCCACCAGATGGGGACATGCTTCGGCCGGCGATAGCGGCCTTCGCTGATCTCTTCCTCGATGCGGCCGAGCGCGTCCTCGCGCGCTTCCTTCTTCGCGCTGCGAGGCAGGAATGCGCCACCGCCATCCTTCGAGGGCACGAGACGCGCATCCTCGGCCATGGCGATGTACGCCTTCTTGATCTCAGGCGGAATGGCGATGGTGTCGACGCGGAATCCGAGCAATGCGCCGCTGCCGAATCCAACGCGCTCGTAGTCGAAGCCGCGGTCGAAGAGGTGGCGGCCGGCGGTCCAGCCGACATGCACCTCGCCAGGCTTGATGGGCTCGAGTTCACCGAGCGCATTCTCGCGAAGCGCGTCGAAGAACTTCGGGTCCATGAGGTCGGGCGACTCGCCGGCGACATCGAAGCGACGGAAGGAAATGGCGCCAGAACGGAAGGGCATTCCGCGAGTGTCGTGGGCGAGAGGGCTTCGCGCGACAAGGGACAAGTTGTGCACAGAGCGACGCCATCCGCCTCCGAACCCAGGTGCCTGGCACGTGCCAGGCAGTGCCAGGCACTGCACGGCACGTGCCAGGCACCGACCCCGACGCTCGGGCGATGCGCCCTTTCGGTCACAATTGTCGCGGCGGCAACGCCTTCCGCACCGACTCCGACCGCGATGTACCGCGGTGCCTGGCACGTGCCAGGCAGTGCCAGGCACTGCACGGCACGTGCCAGGCACCGGTTCGGAGTCGCGCGTGATCGGCCGCACGCCGCAAGGCCTACCGCTCTCCCACCTTCACGCAAGCCGCTCGAGCCGAAGCGACCGCCGCCCTCGGCGTCTTCAACATGCTCCGCCAGCCCGAACTGCACCAGATGCAGCGCCGGACCATGCGGCTTCTTCGCCTCTTCCAAAAGTCGACGCCGCGCCGCCGTATTCGCATACGCGTTGAACACCATCGGCGCCCCACACTCGTCGGCGGCGGCAAGGCACTGCGCGGCGCCGAGCTTCCGCTTCAGGATGTGCGGCGGGTATCGGATCTTCCCGCAGCCCGCGCAGGCGAGGTTGCGGCGGAAAACCCGCTTGAGCATGAAGACGAGCGGAAACCGCTCGCGCCCTCGGAGCCGGGTCCGACAAGTCGACTTGGGATTCGGATTCTCGGCAAAATCACACCCCGATTCGAACCTGCGTCTGCGGGCCCGCCGTAGCGCGGCCCATGCCGCGGACCATCGCCATCTCCATCGCGCCCACGAGCCCGTTCGACCCGGCTGCCGGGGCGATCGAGGCCGCGGCAGGCGTCATCGTGGGCGCGGGATCGAGGGCCATCCGGCAGGCGCGGTCGATCGGCCGCCGCGCGATCTCGGCTATCTTGCCTGCACAAACCGTGCAGGATGACGACTTCTCCAAGTTCAAGCAGGACCCGCGGTCCGACGAATCGCTGATCGTCGCGCACCGCTCGGGCGATGCGAGCGCCCTCCCTGCGCTCATCCGCCGCTATCAGAGCGAGTTGCACGGATTCCTCACGCGCCTCGTCGGCACGACCGCTGGTGCCGACGATGTGTTCCAGGAGGCCTTCCTCCAGGTGCATCTCTCGGCGGAGTCATTCGACTCAGAACGGCGCTTCAAGCCCTGGCTCTACACGATCGCCGCGAACAAGGGCCGCGACTTCCTGCGCCGCCAGAAGCGCCGCCGGGCCCTGTCGATCGACGCTCCCGTCGGTGAGGACGGCGACGGCTCGCTTGTCGACCTGCTCGAGGCGCCGTCCGAGGTCCCCGCCTCCTCGCTCGAGAAGGGCGATGAAGCCGCGCTCGTGAAGGGTGTGGTCGAGGACCTGCCCCCGCATTTCCGCGAGATCCTGCTGCTCTCCTACTTCCAGAAGCTCAGCTACGCGCAGATCGCCGACAGCCTCGGCCTTCCGCTCGGCACCGTGAAGAGCCGCCTGCACGCCGCCGTCGCGTCGTTTGCATCGAGCTGGAAGCTCGCCTGCGCACGCCGCGGCATCAACGCCGAACTTCCACCTCCCGTCACGCGAAGTGAACCCGGCAGGGCTGCCGGGCACGACACCTCGAAGGGCAACCCATGAAGGGAAACCCATGAAGGTCAACCCATGAGTTCTGAAGGCACGACCGATCCGACGCCCGAGCAGGATGGAGGCGCAGGCACGCACGCCCCGCAGCTTTCTTCCGCCGACGCCGATGCGGTTGACCTGCTCATCGAGCATGGCTTCGATCCCGCGCGCGCAGCCGCGGCGCGCCCTGAACTGGCCGACCGCATCCAAGCCGCGGCGCGTCTGTTCGGCCGGCTCGGCGAAGCGCCGATCGAGGCACCCGATCCCTCGCTGGTCGACGCCACGCTTGCCCGCATCTCGCGCGCCGAGGACGAGCGCGCGGAACGCATGCGCCTGAAGCCTCAGGGCCCCGTGGCGCGCCCCTTCGTGCGCGGCCGCTGGCGCGAGATCGTCGCCGCCGCCTGCGTCGTGCTCGTCGCGGCTTCGATCCTCTTCCCGATGCTCAGCCAGATTCGCGACATCAACGGCCGATCGGAGTGCGCTGCGAACCTCGGCTCGCTTGCAACCGCGCTCGACACCTATCACGGAGACTTCCGCGCGATGCCGATCGCCGCGGGCTTCGGCCCTGATCTGTCGAGCATCCGCTCGTGGAACGACTACTCGGGCGCGAGCCACCTCGCAGTGCTCTCCGACAACGGGTACTGCGACCCCGCGTGCGTGCGCTGCGGAAACGCGGAGGCGGGCGGCGGCTACGCCATGCAGGCGCATTCGCCGAAGGCCGCGTGGGCCTGGCGCGGCGGCGCGCGCATTCCGATCGTGTCGGATCGCAACCCCGTGCTTCACCTCACCCGGCTCGGGCGCCCCGTCGGCACGCTGACCCTCAACAGCGAGGAGCACGGCGGCGAAGGCCAGAACATGCTGTTCACCGATGGTTCGGTCGAGTTCGCCATCTCGCCCGTGGTGAACATCCCCGCGCTCGGCAACATGCCCGCCCATCAGGAGAACCTCTGGGTTCCCATGGACCTGCGCGGGCTCGAGGACGATTTCGACGCCCCGTCCGAGTGGCTCGGGCTCGATGTCTTCCTCATCCAGTGACGGTGCGCCCGCGTCCTGCGGCAGCGTCCCACCCCCTCGGACCCGATAACGATCTCCAAGCGCCTGCGGCGGTTGAACTTCCCGCAGGTTCTGCTATCGTCCCCGATCCCCCAACGGGAGCTACCCATGCCGAAGAACAAGAGCCACAAGGGCCTCGCCAAGCGCATCAAGGTGACCAAGAGCGGCAAGATCCGTTTCGGTCGCCCGCACAGCCGTCACCTCAAGAGCAACAAGTCGGGCGTGCAGGTGCAGTCCTATCGCAAGAAGGGCCACGCGCGCTCGGGCGACATCCGTGCGCTCAGCAAGCTCCTCTTCAGGCCGCTCCTCTCGCAGGAGCAGTCCGAGCTGCGCGAGGCGCAGCGCGAGATCGCCGTCACCGCGTAAAACGATCACCAACCAGGTCGTCGGGTCCGAAGAGCCTGAAGCCGAGGCAAGCGCCGAAGCCGAAAGACCCCCGCCGGCCGCAGACACGAGGTACGAGACATGCCACGCGCACAAAAGGGTGCAGCACGCACGCAGGCCCGCCGCAAGCTTCTCCGCGAAGCCCGCGGCTACTTCGGCACCAAGTCCCGTCACAAGCAGCAGGCGAAGGTCGCCCTCATGCGCGCCAAGCGCTATGCATGGCGCGACCGCCGCGCCCGCAAGCGCGACTTCCGCGCGCTGTGGATCACCCGCATCACGGCCGCGTGCCGCATGCGCGGCATCCGCTACTCGCTCTTCATCAACGGCCTCCAGCGTTCGGGCTGCCTCCTGAACCGCAAGATGCTGCAGCTGATCGCGATCGAAGACCCGAAGACCTTCGATGCGCTCTGCGAGATGGCGAAGAAGAACGCCACCGCGACCGCTGCCGCGGCGTGATGCGCAAGGGCCGAGAGGCTCGGATCATGGAATGAACCACATGGAATGAGCCACATGGAATGAGCCACATGGAATGAACCACATCGCCCGCCTCGCGCGGGCGATGTGCTTTTTCAGCGGCGCGCGCTACGAAAGCCGCGCTCGGCTGTTCCAGAACGCGAGCACTTCCCCCGCTTCCGAGGTCGGGAGCGCATGCGCGTGGCACGAGGACTCGGCGAAGGCGCGAAGCTCGGCCGCGCGCGTCGCCACGCTCGATGCGCGCGACGCGCGCTCGAACCGTGCGGCGCTCTCGCGCCACGCGTCGTGATCGACGGGACACGGCATCGCGAGAAGCTGCTTCGCCGAGAGCTTGATCGCCATCGCATCCATGGCCGCTCCCGCGTAGAGCTGCGCGGCGCGCACCGCGACGACAGGCGACGCGACTGCGGCGGCGGCCATCCACAGCGAGACGCCGTCGTGCGGCGTGACCGTGAGAAGCGGCACCAGCGGCAGGCTCTCGCCGCGCTCGTCGACCCATGCCTCCATGACGCGGGTCTGCGTCGAGACGAGCACCTTGGGCACTCGGCGCGCCGCCGCCCAGCGCAGCATCTCCGGTTCGGATGCGAGCGCCGCGAGCGAGACCATCGGGCGGACGAAGCGTTCACCCAGGACGCGCACCTCGGCCGATTCCCACGAGCACGCGGCGAGATCGACATGACGCGTCGTCACGAGCTTCAGGTCTCCGTCGCGCACGATCGCGCCGCGAAGGCCGTAGTACTGGTCGCGAAAGTCGGCGGTCGCCGATGCGATGGTCGAGATGGGCGCGCCCGCGCTCGGCGCGATCGCAGGCACGCCGAAGCCGTCGGAGATCCACGGCGCCCACGAGATGTCGCCGCGCGCGGGGCCGAAGTCACGAGGCGCAAGCGCGTCGCAGGACTCGCCGAACGAGCGCCGCAACCCGCGACCGCCGCCCCGCTCGAGCACCACCGCACAGACGCGCACATCGGCCTCTGCGAAGGGCGAGGAGCGGCACGACCAGAGCGCGCGCAACTCGCACGAGGCGAGCACCGCGTCGCGCGCGCCGCGCGCGTCGTTCGCCGCGAGGAACGAAAGCGGCATCACGAAGCCGAGGCGTCCGCCCCGCGACAGACGCCTGGCACCCGTCACGAGGAACGCCGCCGCGATGTCCGCGTAGCGGCGCACCGCGCCATCGGTCAATGCGGCGATGTCCGAAGCGCGCTGGCGCGACGCCGCGGTGCCGCGCTCAAGCTGGTTCAGAAACGGCGGATTGCCGACGACGAGGTCGAACGGCGCCGTTCCGATCGCCGCCTCGAGCGACGCGCTGAGCGCATCGTGCACGATGACATGCTCGTCGATCGCGCGCGCGATGCGCGCACGCACCTCGGCCGACGCCGAACGCGGCACAAGCGCCTTCAGGCTCTCGCGCGCAAGACGCACGGCCTCGGCGTCGATGTCGACGCCGTACACGCGCCGCTCGAGCACGACCTCGATCGGCTCCGACGCCGCATGCGACGCCGCACGCGCCGCCGCGACAAGAAAGTTCCCCGAGCCACACGCAGGGTCGATCAGCCGCCATCCCTCGCCGCTCGGGCGCCAGCCACGCAGCGCCTCGCCGACGACATGCTCGACCAGCCACGCAGGCGTGTAGTGCGCCCCCTGCGCGCGACGCTGCGACACGCCCCCCTCCGCCGTCGCCGACTCGAGCGCGCGCATGTGCGCCGCCACATCGGCCTCGATCGCGGTGTTGGGCAGACCACTTGAAGGCACGAGCGGAAGCGTACCGTGTCCGACGCGGACGGAAAGACCTTCCACAGCCCGCAATGATCGGCGATGATCGATGCATGTTGCCGTTGCTCCAATCTCGACTCGATTCCAACGCATCCCGCCAGGCACTGCTGTGGTCGCTCTGCGCCACGGCCCTCGCTGCGATCGCGCTCGGATGCCACTCGACCACGAGCACTTCTGAACGCGTCGCGCCGCCCAACATGACCGCCGACAAGCGTGCCCGTCTTGAAGCAGACCTTGCGGCAGCGCAGGCCGCGGCCGCATCGCAGCCGAACGACGAGGACGCCGCCATCTGGGTCGGACGAAGGCTCGGCTACCTCGGCCGCTACGCCGAGGCGATCGACTGGTACACGAGATCGATGGAACGATTCGGCGAGACACCCAAGTTGCTCCGCCATCGCGGCCACCGCTGCATCACCGAGCGCGAGTTCGCGCGCGCCGAGCGCGATCTCGCGAAGGCATCGCGGCTCGCGCACTCGCAGCCCGACGAGGTCGAGCCCGACGGCATCGTCACCCCCGCCGGCCCACGCTCGACCCTCAAGGGAAACATCGAGTACCACCTTGCGCTCGCGCGCTTCTGCATGGGCAAGCATGCCGTGGCCGCCGAAGCCTGGCGCGCGGCGATCGCCGTCTCGACGAACGACGACTCGCTGGCGAGCGCGAGCTACTGGCTCGCCGTGACCGAGTTCGAGTCAGGCCACCCCGACCGCGCGCTCGCGGCCCTCGCGCCGATCCACGCCGAGATGGATGTGCGCGAGAACGGCACCTATCTCAGGCTCGCCCTCGCGCTGAAGGGTGTCCTCGACGCCGACACCCTCGCCCCACGCGAGAGCGAACTTGGCATCGGCATCGACCGCGCCACCCTCGGCTTCGGCCTGGCGATGCACGCCCGCCATGTCGCACGCGACGAGCCGCTCGCCCGCCGCCGGCTCGCAGAGACCGCAACGCTTCCCGAACAGGCGGCGTTCGGCGTCATCGCGGCGCAATCCCTGGAGAGGTAGTCCCATGCAGCCACGCAAGAATCGACTGATCCGCGCCGACCGCCTTCCCGATGCGATCATGGACGCCGCGCCCGTGAACGAGATGGGCGTGGTCTGCCTCTTCACCGACTACGCGCGGAAGCACAGCATCCGCATCGAGACGATCCGCACGGGCTACCCCGACTGCATCGCATGGATCAAGGCGGGAGGCAAGGAGCGGCAGGTCCGTATCGAGTTCGAATTCGCGTCGCGGAACTTCCGCCAGCACAAGCACGACCCCAAGCGGTGCGACTGGATCGTGTGCTGGGAGCACAACTGGGCAGACTGCCCCGAGCACCTGACGGTGATCGAGCTGCGCAAGGAGTACGGCCTCGGATTCAATGTGTGGCTGCAGCCCGTGAGCAATGATACCGAGGCGCAGTACTCGACACGTCTCGCCAAGACGAGGAAGCACTGTCGTTGGAGCGTTGCGAGCGGCGCTCACGAAGGCGACCTCGTGCTCTTCTACCACTCGACGCCGCGCAAGGAGGTCGCCGACATCTTCCGCATCGCGGGACCGCTCTTCATGGACGGCGACGGCAAGGGGTCGTTCGCTTGGAACAGCCGCACGCGCGACTGGTTCGCAAACCTCGAGCGCGTGGCGCGCCTCGAGTCTCCCGTCGCCCTGCAGCACATGAAGTCCCACCGCGCGCTGAAGGACGCGAGTTGGATCCGCAACAACCTGGTCACACGCGCGCAGGTCACGGTCGATTGGATGTTCGTGCGGGAGCTCATCGTGGCGCGGAATCCAGAGTTGGATGCGAAGTTGCCGCAGGAGTGCGGGACGATGCGGACGGTGCGGCGGAGCGCACGCGGCTTGTGACCGCGGCGGCGCGCGACGCCCTGAGACGCGTGCCGCGCGCGCACCGCCATCGCGGAACCTGGTTGTGCGGTGCGTCGAGATCGCGCCTCGATCTCGCGCCGCGAAAGCCTCTCGCCGCGGAGTGCCCGAATGCGCGTTGGAATCTCACGCTCTTTCGTCTAGATTGACAGCGGCGGCGCATCCCGCCGTGAACCCAAGGAGTCGAACATGAGCAAGAACGCGATGGCGGGAGCGGTCACCCTGTGCGGTGTCGGGCTATGCACGATCGGTGGCGCGATGGCGCTTCAGGGCGGGCCGCACGCGTATGGGAGCGCGCTTCCTCAAGCGGCCGGCGCCATCGTCGCCGCGGCGAGCGCGCAGGCGGGCGGTGAGCCGACCGTCGTTTGGTACGGCACCTATGGCGGAAACTACGGCGGATACATCGGCGGAGCGCTATTGCGCGCCTGGTCCGACGGCACCGTCGAGATGAAGAAGCTCACCTCCTTCAGCAGCAGCGCCTCCGACGCCTGCAATTCGAACACCCCGTGCTCAAGCCCATGGCTCGTGATCTCGTCGCCGACCGCCGGCTTCCGCGCGGCGGCCGACCTGAACGCCGACGAACTCGTCAACGGCGCCGACCTCGCCACCGTCCTCAGCAACTGGGGCGAGGCGCCGCGCGTGCCGTTCCCGCCGTCGGATTGTCCGCTCGACCTTGTCGTTCCATGACGCGGCCTCGCGCGGCAAACTCGATCGTGCGCGGCAACGGCCGTCCACGGTGCGAACCCTTGCGGTAGTCTTCCCGCCGTGCTTGCGTGGCTCCAGCGACTCTTCCTTGGGCTCAGCCTGATCGCGGCGGCGGCGGCGGTGCTGGTGCTGACCGATCGCTCGGGAGAGCGGCGCGCAGCAGGTCCGCAGGCCGATGGCCCTGCGAAGACCGACTCGTTCGACCCGCGCAAGCGCAGCGCCATCATCAAGTACGCGAGCAT
>JAJTGK010000096.1 GCA_021297815.1 Planctomycetaceae bacterium | reverse complement strand
GGCCGTCGACCGCGAGCCAGACCGCGTGGGCGGCCATGACGCTGCAGGAGATCTACGGCGCCGAGGACCCCGATGTACGCCGCGCGATCGAGTGGCTGTGCCGCACGCAGCTCGACGAGCTGTCGGCGGCCGATCCGATCTCGAACCCCGACGGCGACCCCGCGGGTTCGTGGAGCGAGCGCGAGTGCACGGGCACGGGCTTTCCGAAGGTCTTCTACCTGCGCTACCACATGTACCGCCTGTCCTTCCCTGTGATGGCGATCGGCCGCTTCCTGGCGGCATCGGGCCGCGGCGTGCGTGGAAAGCGCTTGATCGACCGCGGCGAGCGCGCGGCGCTCTTCATGGACGCCTGACCGCGGGCTTTCGCGGTCGAAGAAACATGCGGCTCGCGTACAGTGCGCCGATGCGCGTGGAACTCCTTGTCGCTGCCCTTGTCGCCGCCTCGACCGCGCTCGCCGGGCCGCCCGATCTCTCGATCGACGGCGGCCGCGAGCGGAACAGCGTGCCCCCGTCGGTGCTGCGCGAGGGCGACCCGTTTCGACAGCTCGACGAGGTGCTGCCGACGCCGAACGACCAGCGCACGGCGTCGGGCGCGCCGGGTGCGCGCTACTGGCAGCAGAAGGCCGACCACGACATCGAGGTCGAGCTCGACCACGCGGCGCGCGAGCTGCGCGGGCGCCAGAAGGTGCGTTACACGAACAACTCGCCCGACGAGCTGCGCTACCTCTGGATGCAGCTCGACCAGAACCGTTTCCGCCGCGACTCGCTCGGCAAGCGTGCGGAACCCGCGCCCGACCTCGGCGCGGGCGTCGAGGCGCGCACGCTGCGCCAGCTGGTCGAGCAGGCCGAGTGGGAGGGCGGCTACCGCGATGTCGTGGTGACCGACCTCGCGGGCAAGCCGCTTCGCACGATGACCGTCGACACGATGATGCGCATCGACCTCGACGCGCCGCTTGCGCCTGGTGCGGCGTTCGAGTTCCGCGTGTCGTGGCGCTTCGCGGTGCTCAAGAACACGACCTCGCGCGCGCGCTCGTGCTACGAGCTGCTCGGCGAGGGCGATACCGAGCTGAAGGAGCCCGACCTCGCGCCGATCTATGTGATGGCGCAGTTCTTCCCGCGCATGGCGCCGTACAACGATGTGCGCGGCTGGCAGCACAAGCAGTTCCTCGGCCAGGGCGAGTTCGCGCTCGAGTTCGGCGACTACACGCTGGCGGTCACGGTGCCCGACACCTGGACGGTCGCCGCGACGGGCGAGCTGCAGAACGCGGGCGAGGTGCTCACCGCCGCGCAGCGCGAGCGTCTGGCCAAGGCCGCGACCGACGAGACGCCGCGTTTCGTGACCACCCCCGAGGAGGCGGCCGCGCAGCGCAAGGCGCAGCCGACGGGCACGCGCACCTGGCGCTTCAAGGCCGCGCGCGTGCGCGACGCGGCGTTCGCGGCGAGCCCCTCGTTCATCTGGGACGCGGCGAAGGCCCCCGTCCCTGGCACCGACCGCGCGGCGCTCGCCATGAGCTACTACCCGCAGGAAGGCGAGCCCCTCTGGAGCCGCTACTCCACGCACGCGGTCGCGCACACGGTCGATTCGTACTCGCGCCACGCGTACCCGTACCCGTACCCCATCGCGATCAGCGTGAACGGGCCCGTCGGCGGCATGGAGTACCCGATGATCTCGTTCAACGGGCCGCGCCCCGAGAAGGACGGGACCTACAGCGCGGGCACCAAGTGGGGGCTCGTGGGCGTCATCATCCACGAGGTCGGGCACAACTGGTTCCCGATGATCATCAACTCCGACGAACGCCAGTGGACCTGGATGGACGAGGGGCTGAACACCTTCGTCCAGTACCTCGCCGAGCAGGAGTGGGAGCGCAAGTACCCGAGCGGCCGCGGCGAGCCTGAGAAGATCATCGACTACATGACGGCGCCCGACCAGGAGCCGATCATGACGAACTCGGAGAGCGTGCGGCGCCTTGGTCCGAACGCGTACGCGAAGCCCGCCACGGCGCTGAATGTGCTGCGCGAGACGGTGCTCGGCCGCGAGAACTTCGACCATGCGTTCCGCGAGTACTGCCGCCGCTGGGCCTTCAAGAACCCCGAGCCCGCCGACTTCTTCCGCTCGATGGAGGACGCCTCGGGCGTGGACCTCGACTGGTTCTGGCGCGGCTGGTTCTACACGACGCGCTCGGTCGACATGGGCATCGAGAGCGTGACGCGCTACACCATCGCCTCGCGCGACCCCGAGATCGTGAAGGGCGAGCGCCGCGCCGAGCGCGACGCGCGGCCGAAGACGCCTGGCGAGACGCTGAACCCCGCGCTCGATATGCGCGCCGACCGCTTCCCCGAGCTCCTCGACTTCTACTCGAAGTTCGACGAGCTCGAGGTGACCGACGACGACCGCCGCCGCTTCAAGCGGCTGGTCGCGCAGCTCGGCGAGCGCGACGCGCCGCTCCTCGACACGCCGCTCTCGTTCACCATCGTGCGGTTCAGGAACAACGACGGCATTCCGATGCCGCTGCCGCTCGTGCTGCATTTCGCCGACGGCACCACGCAGGACGCGATGGTTCCCGCCGAGGCCTGGCGCTTCACGGGCGGCGGCGAGGCGTCGCGGCTCTTCGTGACCGACCGCGAGGTCGTGCGCGTCGTGCTCGACCCGCGCCGCGAGACGGCCGACCGCGATCCGAGCGACAACTCGTACCCGCAGGAGATCGAGAAGGGCTCGTTCGAGGTGCGTGCGCGCGACCGTGGCAGCAACCCGATGCGCGATGCGCGCAACTCGGAGAGCCGCCGCACCACCGCGTCGAACGCAGGCGCGCTCGGGCAGCTCGTGGCGAAGGCCGTGGGCGCGGGGCGCAGCGCGGGCAGCGCGGTCGCGTCGGCCGAGGAGCCGCTGCGCGTCGACGGCTGGTCGAAGCCGTTCATCGTGCTCGATGGCGCGCCGCGCGACGAGGCGGGCATCGCGCAGATCGTTTCGGGCGGGCCCGACGGCCAGATCGGCGGCGACGACGATGTGACCTTCATCGTCGCGGTCGACGGGTCGGTGCGCGAACAGCATCGCAGGCGCTGAACGCCCGCGAACGGCGCGTTCAGAAGGGGCAGGGCGCCTCGAACGACACGGCCTGCCCCGTGCGCGGATGCGTGAACGCAAGCGTGCGCGCGTGCAGGCACAGGCGCGGGCGCGCCGCAAGCACGGCGGGCGAGCCGTAGAGCTCGTCGCCGAGGATCGCGTGCCCAAGAGAGAGCAAATGCACGCGCAGCTGGTGGCTGCGGCCCGTCTTCGGCTCGAGCCGCACGCGCGTCCAGGCGAAGCCGTCGGCGTCGCGCCCGCGCTCGAGCACCTCGTAGCGCGTCAAGCTCGGCTTCCCCTCGGTCATGTGCACGATCTGCCGCGCGCTTCCGAGCGCCTCCTTGCGAAGCGGCAGGTCGACCTCGCCGCGATCGGCCGCGACATGCCCCGCGACGAGCGCCTCGTAGGTCTTGGCGACCTCGCGCGCCTCGAAGAGCCGCGAGAGCTCGCGGTGCGTGTCCGCGTCGCGGGCAAGCACGATCGCCCCCGAGGTGTCGCGGTCGAGGCGATGCACGATGCGGGCTCCCGCGAACTCGCCCTGCAGCCGCGCCACAAGGCAATCGGCCTTCTCGGGTCCGATTCCAGGCACCGAAAGAAGGCCCGTCGCCTTGTCGCACACGACGAGGAACGGGTCGCTGGCAAGCACGGTGTAGCCGAGGTCGGGCACGGGGTTGGCTACACTAGCCGACCCATGTCCAGCCGTTTCGCCGTCGCTTCGCTTGTGGCGTTCGCCTCCATCGTCGGCTGCTCGCAGCCGTCGGCACCGCCGCGCGGCACGCCCGCCGCGCCGCCTGCCCCGAGCGCGGGCGCCGCGAAGCCGTCGTCCGTTCCCGAGCCTGGTGTGACGGGCGCCCTCCAGCTCACCTTCCCCGACCGCTTCATCAAGGCGGGCGAGGCGTACTTCTCGCCCGACGCGACGCAGATCATCTTCCAGGCGATCGAGGTGCCCGAAGGCGAGGAGAGCCCCGCCGAGTTCTACGCCATGTTCGTGTGCGATGTGGTGCGCGACGCCGCGGGCGACATCGCGGGCGTGACCAACATCCGCCGCGTCTCGCCGAAGGGCAGCGCCAACACCTGCGGCTGGTTCCACCCGAAGGAGGCGGGCAAGATCCTGTTCGCCTCGACGATCGGCGCGCCCACCGCCGAGAACGCGCCCGGCTACCAGCGCGGCACCTCGCGCTACCGCTGGGCCTTCCCGCCCGAGACGCGCATCGTCGAGACCGACCTCGGCCGCGCGAACGCCAGCGTCGACTCGCTGAAGATCCTCGAGGGCGACGGCAAGGCCTATGTCGCCGAGGGCAGCTGGTCGTCGGATGGGCGGCACCTCCTGTTCTGCTCGCTCGAGTCGGGCGACGGCGACCTCTATGTGCATGACCTGAAGACGGGCGCGCGCCGCGCGATCGTGACGGCGCCTGGCTACGACGGTGGCCCGTTCTTCTCGCCCGATGGGAAGCGCATCTGCTACCGCTCCGACCGCAACCGCGACAACCTGCTGCAGGTGTTCGTGGCCGATCTCGTCTTCGACGCCAACGGTTCGGTCACGGGCATCGCGAACGAGACGCAGCTCACCTCGAACGAGCATGTGAACTGGTGTCCGTTCTTCCGTCCCGACGGCCGCACGCTGGTGTACGCGACGAGCGAGATGGGGCACCGCAACTACGAGGTGTTCGAGATCGTGCTGCCCGCCGACATGACCGAGGCGCCCCTGCGCCGCCGCGTCACCGAATCGGAGGGCGCCGATGTGCTGCCCGTCTTCTCGCCCGACGGGCGGTGGCTCCTTTGGACGGGCCAGCGCCACGAGGGCCGCTCGAGCCAGCTCTATGTGGGCAGGTACCGCGACCAAGGCTCCGCGAAGTGACCGACGCCATGCTGACGCCGATCTCCGAGCGCCGCTATCTGATTCCGTTCAGGTCGCAGCTGCTGCCCTCGATCTTCACCGACACGCTGGTGATCGGGTCGGGCGTCGCGGGCCTGCGCGCGGCGCTGGCGGCGGCGGAGCACGGCGATGTGATCGTGATCGCGAAGGAGGAGCTCGACCGCTCGAACACCGCGTGGGCGCAGGGCGGCATCGCGGCGGTGCTTGCGGGTGACGATACGGCCGAGCAGCATGTCGCCGACACGCTCGAGGCAGGCGCGGGTCTGTGCGAACCCGAGAGCGTGCGCGTTCTGGTCGACGAGGGCCCCGCCGAGGTCGATTGGCTCGAGCGGATCGGCATGCGCTTCGACCGCGACGCGGGCGGCGCGCTGTCGCTGACCCGCGAGGGTGGACACGGGCGCCGCCGCATCGTGCATACCGACGGCGACGCGACGGGCCGCGAGCTTTCGCGGGCGCTCATCGCGGCGTGCCGCGCCGACGCGCGCATCCGTCTGTTCGAGAAGTGCTTCGCGCTCGACCTCGTGACCGCGGGCACATCGCCGCGCGGCGACGACCGCGTGCTCGGCGCGATCACGCACCACCCGAAGTACGGCCTGCAGATCGTGTGGGCCCGCGCGACGATCGTGGCGACGGGGGGCATGGGCCAGCTCTGGCGCGAGACCTCGAACTCGCGCGTCGCGACAGGCGACGGCGTGGCCATGGCGTGGCGCGCGGGGGCCGAGGTCGCCGACCTCGAGTTCGTGCAGTTCCACCCGACCGCGCTCTATGTCGCGGGCGCGTCGCGTTCGCTGATCTCGGAGGCCGTGCGTGGCGAGGGCGCGCATCTGGTCGACCGTGGCGGCCGCCGCTTCATGGAGGGCCGCCATCCGCTCGCCGAGCTCGCGCCCCGCGATGTGGTGAGCCGCGGCATCGTCGAGCACCTTGCGCAGACGCAGGACCCGTGCGTGTACCTCGACGCGCGCCACCTTGGCAGTGCCGCGTTCGAGGCGCGCTTCCCAGGCCTCTTCAAGCTGCTCGCGGGCTACGGCATCGACCCTGGCGCCGCGCTCATTCCCGTCATGCCCGCCGCGCACTACACGATCGGCGGCATCTGGTCGGACCTCGACGGCCGCACGAATGTGCCTGGGCTCTTCACCGCGGGCGAAAGCGCGTGCAACGGCCTGCACGGCGCGAACCGCCTTGCGTCGAACTCGCTTCTCGAGGGGCTTGTCTTCGGACGCCGCGCGGGAACCGCTGCCGCGACCACCGCGGTTCCGCCGCGCGGGAACATGCGCATCGTGAGCGACATCCGCCCGAGCGACAAGGGCGAGCTCGACCTCGTCGATGTGCGCTCGAGCCTGCGCAGCGCCATGTGGCGCAATGTGGGCATGGTGCGCACCTCGAACCGCCTTGTGGACGCGCTCGACATGATCCACTTCTGGTGCCGCTACTCGCTCGACAAGATCTTCGACGACCCCGCGGGATGGGAGATCCAGAACATGCTCTCGTGCGCGGCGATCGCGACGGCCGCGGCGCACGCGCGTGCCGAGTCGCGCGGCGCGCATGTGCGCAGCGACTTCCCGAAGCCGAGCGCCGCGGAACTCGTCCACCGCATCTACCGCATCGGGCACGCCGCGCCAAGGACGAGTGTCGTCGCGGCGCCCGGCCTTCGCGCACCCGCCGTCGCCCGCTGACCATGCGCGTCGTGTCTGCATCCATCATCTTCGCCGCCCTCGCGTCGACCGTGGCGGGCATGGCGTCGTGCGGGCCGCGCGTCGAGTACCGAGCGCGCCCTGGCTTCGCGACAGGCGACGAACTCCCCGATGAGATCACGCTCCCCGACGGCACGGTCGTGCGCTATATCCCCGTGAGTGAGTTCCTGGCGCGCAAGAAGGCCCGTCAGGAAGGCCGCGACTTCGACGCGGCCCGTGCCGCGCAGGCGAAAGAAGGTGCCGCGGCGAAGCCCGGCTTCGTGGCGTGGGAGGAGCAGCAGGACGGCTCGGTGCGCATGTCGGCGATCATGCCCGAGCATGTCGTGGCGAACACCATGCGCGCCTTCCGCGAGGAGCGCTACGCCGAGCTCTGGAGCCAGTTGGTCGCGCGCGATGTGCGCGACCGAGCCGAGGCCGCCGAAGGGAAGGACGCCGCGCGCGAGCGCTTCGTCGCATGGGCCTCGAGGAAGCGCACCGATGTGATGACCCTCCTTAACCGCATGAGCTTCGGCTTCTCGACCAACGCGGTCATCATGCGCAAGATCGGTCCGACCACGCTGCAGCTCACCTTGGCGCCGCAGGTCGCGGGCGAGTTCAAGGTGAAGGTCGTCGAGATCGAGTACGAGGGCGACCGCGTGACGCTCGCGGGCATTCGCTGAGCGCGGCGCGGTGGCCTGCACTCCACGAAAGAACACGGCGCGGTCCTGCGACCGCGCCGTGTGCGTTTCGTATGTCTTGCGCCGAGCCTCTCAGCTCTTCGCGCCCGCCAGCGGGGGCGTGGTGGGCTCGTTCGGCGCACCGCCGCCGCCATCGCCGCCACCGCCGTCGCCACCGCCCGTGCGGGCGGCCTTGAAGGTGAGGTGGTCCTTGCCTTCGTCGCGGGTCACATGGATCTCGTCGCCCGACTTGAACTCGCCCATGAGCAGGTTCTCGGCGAGCGGATCCTCGATGTACTGGCCGAGCGCGCGGCGCAGCGGACGGGCACCGAAGTCGGGGTTGTAGCCCTTGTCGATGAGGAAGTCCTTCGCCGCGGCGTCGAGCTCCATCTTCATGCCCTTCTCGGCGAGGCGCTTGCGGACCTTGCCGAGCTCGTACTCGATGATCGTGACGAGGTCATCCTTCAGGAGCGGACGGAACACCACGACCTCGTCGAGGCGGTTGATGAACTCGGGGCGGAAGAACTTCTCGATCTCGCCCATGAGCGCCTTGCGCATCTTCTCGTAGTCCTGGACCTCCGAGCGCTTGCCGAAGCCGAAGCTCGCGCCGCCCTTGATGACATCGGCGCCGAGGTTCGAGGTCATGATCAGGATGACATTCTTGAAGTCGACATGGCGGCCGAAGCTGTCGGTCAGGCGGCCTTCCTCCATGATCTGGAGGAGCATGTTGAAGACATCGGGGTGCGCCTTCTCGACCTCGTCGAGCAGCACGACCGCGTACGGACGGCGGCGGATGCGCTCGGTGAGCTGGCCGCCCTCTTCATAGCCGACATAGCCCGGAGGAGCGCCGACGAGCCGGCTCACATTGTGCTTCTCCATGTACTCCGACATGTCGAGGTAGATCATGGCGTCGGGGTCGCCGAACATGAACTCCGCGAGCGCCTTCGCGAGGAGCGTCTTGCCGACGCCCGACGGACCGACGAAGATGAAGCATCCCATCGGACGCTTCGGGTCCTTGAGACCCGACCGCGCCTTGCGGATCGCACGCGACACGGCCTTGACCGCGTCGTCCTGGCTGACGACGGTCTTGTGGAGCTCGGCCTCGAGCTGGAGCAGGCGCTCCGACTCGGCCTTCTCGAGGCGGGTCAGGGGCACGCCGGTCATCTTCGAGACGACCTCGGCGACGATCTCCTCGTCGACGGTGCCCACGGTCTCGCTCATGCGCTCCTTCCACTCGGCCTGCAGACGCTCGCGTTCGCGGCGGTGCTTGTCGATCTGGTCGCGGATCTGCGCGGCGCGCTCGTAGTCGGCGTTCTTGACGGCCTCGTCCTTGTCGATCGCCAGGCGCTCGATCTTCTCCTCGATGTCGGCGAGGTTCGGCGGCTTGGCCATCGAGCGCAGGCGCAGGCGCGCACCCGCCTCGTCGATCACATCGATCGACTTGTCGGGCTGCACGCGGCCGGGGATGTAGCGGCCCGAGAGCTCGACCGCGGCGCGCAGCGCGCCGTCGGTGATCTTCACGCGGTGGTGGGTCGCGTACTTCTCGCGGATGCCCTTGAGGATCTCGAAGGTCTGCTCCGCGTTCGGCGGCTCGACGGCGATCGACTGGAAGCGGCGCTCGAGCGCGGCATCCTTCTCGATGTACTTGCGGTACTCGTCGAAGGTGGTCGCGCCGATGCACTGGATCTCGCCACGCGCGAGCGCGGGCTTGAGCACATTCGACGCGTCGATCGCGCCCTCGGCGCCGCCTGCGCCGACGAGCGTGTGCAGCTCGTCGATGAACAGGATGATGTTCTTCGCGCGGCGCACCTCGTTCATGACCGCCTTGATTCGC
>JAJTGK010000095.1 GCA_021297815.1 Planctomycetaceae bacterium | reverse complement strand
AGACGATTCGAACATGGAGCGCGGCGAGCAGCGGCGGCGGCTGATCTCGTGATCGCGGGCGAAGCCCGAAGGACGATGAAGTGCAGGCGAGCAAGGGTCGCGAGCTTGTCACGCGGCCTCGCTCGTGGCTTGCACGATCGCACTAGCCGCGGAAGATCGCGCCTGCCTTCTTGCCGACCAGCGCGGCGGCGGTCGCAAGCGCGACGCCAAGGAACGCCATCGCCCACACGCCAAGGGCGCTTGCGACGCCTGGGCCGTCGCCGAGGCGTTCGGCCAGGGTGAAGATCGCCTTGGTGATCGGGTAGTCGCCCTCGCGCTGCGCCAGGATCAGGCTGTCCGAGACCTCGAGCATGGCGAAGCAGAACGCGAGGATCGCGCCCGCGGCGAGGTTCGCCGCGAGGAGCGGCAGCACGATCTTGCGTGTCACGCGCCAGCGCGATGCGCCAAGGTTGTAGCCCGCTTCCTCGAGCGCGACCGAAGTCTGCTCGAGGCCTGCCGCCGCCGAGCGCACGACATAGGGCAGGCGGCGCACGGCGTATGCCAGGATCAGGAACGGAATCGGGTTCGGCATCGGCCCGAGGATGTCGCCCACGAACTTGAGCGGCGCCTCGTTGATCCAGGTCGCGATGCCGACGGGCAGGAAGTCGGTGACGGCGGTGATGAACTCGGGCGCGGTCCCGTTGAACGGCCAGCGCAGGCTCGCCGCCACGAGTCCGAAGGCGAACACGAGCCCAGGCACCGCGAGCGGCAGCATGACGATCGCGTCGAGCAGCGCGCGCCCGCGGATCGTGCCGCGCACGAGCAGCCTCGCCACGAACAGCCCGACGACGACATCCAGAATCGTCGCGACACCCGCGAAGATGATCGAGTTGCGCACCGCGCCCGCCGCGAGCGGATGCGTGATCGCCTGCACGAAATGGTCGCCCGTCAGGCTCTCGGGAAGGACCGTGCCATACCACTGCCCGTTCGCCGAAAGCGCCGTGCCGATCACGCCGATGTGCGGAAGCACCGCAAGCGCTCCCACCAGGAGGAACGGCAGGCCCGCCAGCATTCCCGCCGTGCCCTCGAGCTTCTTGAGCCCCGCTCCCGCGCTCGCCTTCGCGAGCATGGCGTGACCCTTTCCACCGAGGATGAGCCTTCCGACCGTGTACGACAGGATCGTGGCGCCGAGCATGACCGCGGTCAGCGCGTAGGGCTGTCGCGACGCCTCCATTTCCTTGATCCCGTTGAAGATCTGGACGGGCGTCGTCTTCGAGAACTCGAGCATGAGCGGCGTGCCAAGCTCGGTGAAGCTCCACACGAACACGATCGTGCCACCCGCGAACAGGCCAGGACGGATCAGCGGCAGCGTGACGCGGAAGAACCGCTTCCATCTGCCCGCCCCGAGGTTCGTCGCAGCCTCCTCCATCGACGGATCGAGGTTGGCGATCGCCGCCACGAGGTTCAGGTACAGGATCGGATAGAGCGCGACCGCCTCGAGCAGGACGATCAGCAGGAACCCGCCCTTTCCGAGGAAGTCGATCGGATCGGCGATGAGCCCGATGTCGCGCAGCAGCGAGTTCACCGCGCCTTCGTGCCCAAGCAGCTGCCGCATGCCGATCGCGCCGACAAAGGGCGGCAGCACGAGCGGCGCGAGGATGATCGTCGTGAGGAACGGCTTGCCCGCGAACTGCGTGCGCGCCGACAGCATCGCCAGCGGCAGCGCGATCAGCACCGCCACCACGGTCGTGCAGCAGGCGATCAGGAACGCGTTGCGCAGACCTTCCCGCAGCACGGGGTCGCTGAACACATTCAGCACATGGAAGAGCGTGAACTCCCCGTCATCGGTCACGAACGCGCTCGCCACACCCAGCCAGATCGGATAGACCAGCGGGACGCCCACGACGAGCAGCAGCGTGATGAGCCAGAGGCGTTGCGACGACGGACGCATGAAGGTGCGGGATCGTACCGAAACCTTCTACGACCTTCAGCCGCGGGAAAAGCGCCGCGCCGCGATCAGCCCCAGTCGCCGAGCAGCAGCGCAAGGTCGGGTGCGCCCACGACGCCATCGGCGTTCAGGTCGCCCGAGCCCGACAGTCCCCACTGGCCAAGCAGCAACGCGAGGTCGGCGGCCCCGACCGTGCCGTCGCCATTCAGGTCCGCGGCCCGCTGCGTGACAGGCATGTACCACGACACCACGACGGGCATCGTGGTCTGCGTTCCAGCCTTGCGGGTGATCTCGAGCAGGTAGTCGCCCGCCGAGAGGTTGGTCAGATACAGGTGCTCGGCGTTGTCGATCGTGCTCGCGCTGACGCAGTTGCCGCCGCCGAACACCGACGCGCCCGCATCGCCCGTGATCTCGACCGCGCTGCCGTTGACCCACTTCTTGAGCTTGAGGTCGACATCCATCACCGTGCCCGCGGTGAACCCGAGCGGCACGCTGCGGTTCCACGCCGCGACCACGCTGACCTCGTCGACCGCCTGGTTGACGCGGAAGCTGTGGTAGGTGGTGCCGCCCGACGCAGGCGCGGCGATCCAGTCCCAGCCGCGCGCGGGTGAGAAGACCGTCGAACTCGGCGACGAAAGCCCGTCGCGCTCTCCTGCCGTGAAGATCATGTGCGCGCGGTCGACATTCACGATGCCGACGCCGAGCGTCGCGTCGAGCGGCGTGCCCGTGAAGCCGCGGTTCGCGCCCGAGGTCGGCGTTCCATTGGTCCAACCCGCGGGGTGGCGCGCGCCCGCCATGATCACGCTCTTGAGCGTGAGCGCCTTGAACGCGTTCGTGTTCGACGACACCGCGGGGTCGCTGTCGGCCGTATCCCAGAGCAGCGCCGCCACCGCGCCGACGACGGGCGTCGAGAAGCTCGTGAACGACCCAGGCGCCACGATGTCGGGCTTGCGCCGCCCCTGCCCGTCGATGCCCGACGGCGCGGGGCTGGCCGCGTGCGCGCCCGTGTCGAGACCGACCGCCAGCGCGTTGTAGCCGTACGACATGAGCGCATACGGCGTGTTGCCCGCGCCGTTGTTCACGCCCGTGGTCACGAACATGTTGTCGCGTACGGCCACATAGTCGAGCCGCCGCAGTCCGTCGTTGTCAAAGGTCGTGTTGCCGAACGAACCGATCCACGAGTGGTTCATGACACGCACGCCCGCAGGCGGCGTGACGGGAGCCGTGGTGCCGCTCGAGCCGACGCGCAGGTACGCGCTGCCGAGCCAGCCGTTGGCGTTCCACACGAAGATGCTCGGCACCCCAGGCGCCACCGACGAACCAGAACCGTACAGCGCGCGACCGACCTCGCTCGCGTGCCAGCTCGACGCGAAGCTGCCCGACTGCAGCGTGAAGGTCTTGCCCGCGAACTCGGGCAGCGTCTGGTCGGGCGCGTAGTTGCTGCCCGACTCGGGCGCCTCGATCTGCATCACGCCCACGCCTGCACCCGTGGGCACCGCGGCGCCGAGGCGCGCGACGAGGTCGGTGTAGCGGATGTCGCTGAACACATCGGCCGACGCGGGCGCGGCCACGCACACCGTCACCGCAGCGGCGATGGCGAACGCACCGACGGGAACGCGGCGCACGGAACGAGCAAGGTCACGGCGGATCTTCATGGTGTGCTCCCAAGCCGAGCCGCGGCTGCAGCCGCAATTCTCGGATCACTGCCCGGACGAACCTACCACGCAGGCGGCTCGGTTCAAGGCTCGGGCGACAAATCGCCCCCACGCCCCTGCGGGATCTGCGGATTGTGCGGAAGACTCACTTTTCCGCGGACGCGATGGGCTTCGACGGCTCGCGCGGCGCGGCCACCTCGTCGAGCACGCGGATCTCGACCCGCGCATTGCGCGCATCGGCCGCCGCATCGGTCGGGAACGGCTCGACCCGCTCGCCGCTGCCCGCGGCCACCACGCGGATGCGCCACCAGTCGACGCCCCCCGCCGCAAGCCGCTTGGCGGCCGCCAGCGCGCGGTCGGTCGCGAGCGTCATCGCCTGGTCGGGAGCCCCGTACTTCTCGGCGGCGCCCACATGCCCGCGCACCTCGACCACGGTCGACTGCCCGCGCAACTGCTTCGAAAGGTCGTCCAGCGACCGCGCCGCGGCGTCGGTCAGCGCGCCGCTGTGCGGCAGGAACGGCACGCTCGTGCCGCGGCCAAAGTGGTCGCTCGGCCGCACGCTCTGCACATTGCGGTCCTTGCCCTTGGTGCCCTCGTCCTTGCTCTCGCCCGAGCCCTGGTAGCGCTCGCTCATGATCCGCTGGATCAGGAGCTGGTCCTTCGGGTCGGTCGAGGTCAGGTCGACCTCGTTGTGGAACGCCTTCCGCACCGCGATCGCGAAATCGATCATGTCGGGCTGGTTGGCCACGCCCTCGCTCTGCTCGCCGCCGCCGCCCGCGTTGCCGCCCTTCGGCTGCGCGTTCATCGCGAACATGATCACGAAGAAGCCCATCATGAGCATGACCATGTCGGCGAACGAGATCAGCCACTCGGGCGCGCCCTCGTGCTCCTCGTGGCTTCCACCGCCATGACCACCGCCGTGGCCGTGCTTCTTCTTGTGCTTGCCGCCCTCCTCGTGGCCATGGCCGTGGCCGTCGTCCTTCTTCTGGTCGTGCTTGTGTTCGGCCATGGCGTGGGTCTCGGGATTCGACGGTTTCGCGCGCTCGGCAGCCTGGGATCAGGCCGCGAGCTTGAGGTTCTTGCGGGTCGTGTTCGGGATGAAGGCGAGCATCTTCTCCTGCGTGGCGCGCGGGTTGTCGCCCGCCTGGATCGACAGGATGCCCTGCAGCATCATCTCCTTCGAGAGGATCTCCTCGCCCGAACGCGTGGCCAGCTTGTCGCCCATCGGGCCCGCGACGGCGTTCGCAAGCACGGTGCCGTACATCGTGGCGACGACGGCGATCGCAAGCATGTGTCCGAGCGTGGCGATGTCGCCGCCGAGGTTGCCGAACATGCCGACCTGGCCGATCAGCGTCGCGACGAGGCCGTAGCCAGGTGCGTACAGCTTGATCAGGTCGAAGAACTTCTTGCCCGACTTGTGGCGCTCCTGCATGGCCATGACCTCGAGGCGAAGCGTCGTCTCGATGATCTCCTCATCGGTGCCGTCGACGGCCATGCGCAGGCCCTTCGAGAGGAACGGGTCCTCGATCTTCTCGATCTCGTTCTCGAGCGCCAGGATGCCGTCGCGGCGCGCCTTGTCGCTGAGCTGGCTCATGAGCTTCACGGTGTCGATGGCCGAGAGGCCCTTGTTGAACAGGAATCGCTTGATGTAGCCGGGCACGCACTTGATGTTCTCCATGGGCATCGCCATGAGGAGCACGGAGACCGTGCCGCCGAACACCATGATCAGGCCCTTCTCGGAATAGAACATCGCGAGGTGGCCGTGCGAGGCCATGACCATGACGGCGCCGCAGCAGATGACGCCGATGATGCTTCCAATGATGCTGGCCTTGTCCATGCCTCTCGCCTCCGTGCGGCGCGAACGCGCCGCGGACCCGCCATCCGCCCGGGAATCAGGGTCGCTTCGGCCATCGGCATGAACCGGCGGCTCCATTCGTCGCATGTGCGCGGATCGCGACAACGGCGGCTGTTTGCGCGGTCTGGGGGGGCGGCCGGGAGGGTCCTGCCATTCTCGGACGGCGCTTTCAAGAAGAAACGCCTATCCTCGCGGCTTCCCCTGAAGCCCCATGAACGCCTCCGAGCCCGCGAACACCCCCCGCCGCCCCCTCGTGGCGGTGACCGAGCACCTCTCCGAGGAGGCGTTCGAGTGGCTCGAGGAGCGCTTCGAGGTGCTGCGCGCCGCGGTCACCGACCCGCGCTTCGCCGAGGCTGCGCCCGACATCGACGCGCTCGTGGTGCGCACCTACACGCAGGTCGACGACGGGCTGCTGTCGCTCCTGCCGCGCGTGAAGGCGGTCGGCCGCGCGGGCGTGGGCATCGACAACATCGACATCGCCGCGTGCCGGCGCCGCGGCGTGCAGGTGCTCTCGACGCCCGACGCGAACACGCAGGCGGTGGTCGAGTATGTGCTCTGCCTGCTGTGCGACGCGCTGCGGCCGCGGCTCTTCCTTGACGAGGCGGTGTCGAAGGCCGAGTGGGACGAACTGCGCCAGGATGTGGTCGGCCTCTGGCAGATGGACGAGCTCGTGCTCGGCATCCTCGGCCTCGGCCGCATCGGGAAGCGCGTGGCGCAGGTCGCGCGCGCGATCGGCTTCCATGTGATGTACAACGATGTGGCCGAGATCGGCGAGGCCCAGCGCCATGGCGCCGAGTGCGTGTCGCTCGAGCGGCTCTTCGCCGAGAGCGATGTGCTGACCGTGCACATCGACGGGCGGCCGAGCAACCGCAGGTTCGTCGGCACGGAACTGCTCGCGCGCCTGCGCCCAGATGCGATCCTGATCAACACCGCGCGCGGCTGCGTGATCGACCCGCAGGCCCTCGCGTCGTGGCTCGTCGAGAACCCCGCGGGCTCCGCGCTGCTCGATGTGCACGACCCCGAGCCGTTCACCGAGACGAGCCCCCTGCTCGGCCTGCCGAACGCGCACCTCGCGCCGCACCTCGCGAGCCGCACCATGACCGCCATGGACAACATGAGCTGGGTCGTGAAGGATGTCGCGGCCGTGCTCGAGGGGCGTGCGCCGAAGTACCCCGCGTGGTGAGCGCGGCTCAGTGGCGTCGCGCCAGCTGCGCCGTCGCGCCGAGCTCCTCGGCGATGCGCAGCAGCTGGTTGTACTTCGCGTTGCGGTCGGAGCGGCACGGGGCGCCCGTCTTGATCTGACCGCAGTTCGTGGCGACGGCGATGTCGGCGATCGTCGAGTCCTCGGTCTCGCCCGAGCGGTGCGAGAGGATCGCGCGGTAGCCCGAGCGGTGCGCGAGGTTGACCGCGGCGAAGGTCTCGCTGAGCGTGCCGATCTGGTTCACCTTGACCAGGATCGCGTTGCCGCACTTCTCGGCGATGCCGCGCGCGAGGAACTTCGAGTTCGTCACGAAGAGGTCGTCGCCGACGAGCTGCACCTTCGAGCCGAGCCGCTCGGTGAGCTTGCGCCAGCCCGCCCAGTCGTCCTCGGCCAGGCCGTCCTCGATCGAGACGATCGGGAACTTCGCGCACCACGACGCCCACATGTCGATGACCTCGTCGCTCGTCGCGATGCGGTCGGGGTTCGACTTGAAGAAGCAGTAGCCGTTCTTCCCCTTCGCCTTCGCTTCGTTCGAGAGCTCGCTCATCGCGGGGTCGAGCGCGATGAAGACCTGCTCGCCGAGCTTGTAGCCCGTCTTCTCGACGGCGATGGCGATGAGCTCGAGCGCCTCCTCGTTCGACCTGAGGTTGGGCGCGAAGCCGCCCTCGTCGCCGACGGCGGTCGAGAGATGCTTGTCGTGCAGCACCTTCTTGAGGCCGTGGTAGCACTCGACGCCGCAGCGGAGCGCGTCGTCGAAGTTCTCGAAGCCCCACGGCTGGATCATGAACTCCTGCATGTCGACGGTCGAGTCGGCGTGCTTGCCGCCGTTCAGGATGTTCATCATCGGAACGGGCAGCGTCTTCGCCGCCACGCCGCCGAGGTAGCGGTAGAGCGGCTGGCGCGTGGCCGCCGCCGCCGCGTGCGCGACCGCCATCGAGACGGCGAGCGTGGCGTTCGCGCCAAGGCGCGACTTGTTCTCGGTGCCGTCGAGGTCGAGGATGACCGCGTCGATCCCCTCCTGGTCGGTCGCGTCGAGGCCGAAGACCGCGGGCGCGATCTCGTCGTTCACATGGGCCACGGCCTTGCCCACGCCCTTGCCAAGCCAGCGCGACTTGTCGCCATCGCGCAGCTCGACCGCCTCGTGCTCGCCCGTCGACGCGCCCGACGGCACGGCCGCGCGCCCGCCCACGCCGTTCTCGAGCACGACCTCTGCCTCGAGGGTCGGGTTTCCGCGGGAATCGAGGATCTGACGGGCGTGGACGGATTCGATCGAAAAAGACATCGGTGGCTCCTGAACGGGGCGCGGAGTGTAGCGAAGCGCCACTCCGACCGGGTTCAGGAGCCACCGTCTTCGTTCACCGGCACGCGCCCCACGCGGCGAAGAGCGCCACGAGATCGCCCGATCCGACGATGCCGTCGGCGTCGAGATCCTGCCCGCACGCGCCGCCGCATGGACCCCATGCCGCGAGAACGGCGGTCAGGTCGCGCGGGCCGACCCGCCCGTCGCCGTCGAGGTCGGCAGCGCACGGCTCCAGGCACTGCGCGAGTTCGGCGATGCCGCTACCGACCCGATCGGGCTGCGCGGGGAAGTCGCCGAACAGGAGGAGCGAGCGCCTGCCGTCGCCGTTGAGATCGGTGTCGTGGACGGAGACCATGCCCACGCCCATCTCGGAGGCGAGGATCGTCCGGGACGCACCGTCGAGGCGCGAGAGCGCGCCATAGGTCCACCAGAACGGATCCGTGGTCGAGAGGAAGACGCTGGGCGCCCCATCGCCGTCGTCGTCGAAGCGCGTCAGCCAGGCGCCCGCCTGCGGGCGGTACCAGTCGGTGGTGGTCGGGCCGGTCACGGACCACGACGCGCCCGAAAGCGACATCATGAAGGAAAGCTCGCTCGCGCCCGTGGGGAGGAACTGCCCGAGCGCCACCAGCGACTCGACGCCGTCGCCGTCAAGGTCGAAGGCCTGCAGCTTGAACGCGTGGCCCGTGGTGACCAGACCAACATTCGCCCATGTGGACCCGTCCCACCGGCGGACGCGGTTCAGGAAGGAGTTCGGGTCGGACCTCCCGATCGCCACGAACAGCGAGGGCGCGCCGTCGCCATCGTCGTCGAACGCGATGAGGTCGTGGACCCAGTTTGCGCCAGTGAATGCCGAACCGAGCGGCACCCAGTCGGTTCCGTTCCAGCGCAGCACCATCGGCGCGCCGCCCGCCGCCGCGGAACCGGCGGCGAGAAGGCTGGGCGATCCGTCGCCGTCGTGATCGAATTGCTCGAGCACATCGACGCGCTGCGTCAGCGCGCCGCCGAGCGCGGTCCAGCTTCCGCCCGACGCGCTCGGCTCGTAGGCTGCGACGCTTCCGGCGGAACCGATCGGCGTCGCCGCGTAGAGCGTGGAGCGGCCGTCGCCATCGAGGTCCGCGACGGCCAGGGCGCTGATTCCCGAGGTCCATCCTGCGGGCGTGGGAAGCGCGGTCCACCCGCTTCCGTCGAAGACGGCCAGCCCCGGCGTCTCCACAGTTCCCGCGAGTCGGAAGGTGCCGCCAGCCACGATGCTCGCAACGCCGTCGTCGTCAT
>JAJTGK010000094.1 GCA_021297815.1 Planctomycetaceae bacterium | reverse complement strand
GCGAAGAAGTTCTACCTCCACTACAACTTCCCGCCGTTCTGCACGGGCGAGGCCGGCCGCATCATGGGCCCGGGCCGCCGCGAGATCGGCCACGGCGCGCTCGCCGAGCGCTCGCTCCTCGGCATCCTGCCGACCAGCGATGACTTCCCCTACACCATCCGCCTCGCCAGCGACATCACCGAGTCGAACGGCTCGTCGTCGATGGCGAGCGTGTGCGGCGGCTGCCTCGCGCTCATGGACGCGGGTGTACCGATCCGCAACACCTGCGCGGGCATCTCGGTCGGTCGCTTCACCGACACCGACGGCAAGGTCACGCATGTGACCGACATCATCGGTGAAGAGGACTTCTTCGGCGAGATGGACTTCAAGGTCTCGGGTACCCGCGAGGGCATCACGGGCATCCAGCTCGACCTCAAGGCCCGCGGCCTGTCGGTCGAGGAGATCGAGAAGATCTTCACGCAGGCGAAGGAAGGCCGTCTCCACATCATCACCGAGATGGAGAAGGTCATCGAGAAGCCGCGTGGCGACATCTCGCCGCTCGCGCCGCGCATCACGATCGTCAAGATCGACCCCGAGAAGATCGGCAAGCTGATCGGCCCCGGCGGCAAGACCATCCGCGGCATCCAGGAGTCGACGGGCGCGCAGATCGATGTCGAGGAAGACGGAACCGTCTTCATCGCCTGCTCTGACGCCGCCAAGTCGGCTGCGGCCCGCGCCGCGGTCGAGGCGCTCGGCGCCGAGATCAAGGTCGGCTCGGTCTACACGGGCAAGGTCGTGGCGATCAAGGAGTTCGGCTGCTTTGTCGAGCTCGCGCCCGGCACCGACGGCATGTGCCATGTGTCGGAACTCGCCCACGGCTTCGTGAAGAAGGTCGACGACCAGGTCAAGGTCGGCGATGTGATCACCGTGAAGGTCATCAATGTCGAGGACAACGGCCGCATCAAGCTCTCGCGCAAGGCCATGCTGCCTGTGCCGGAGGCTCAGAAGGCCTGACCTTCGCAAGCCGCGGAGCCGCAGGGCTTTCCGCGCAGAAATCGCGTTATCGCGGGAGCGGTCAAACTGACCGCTCCCGCTTTTGTTTTCGCGGTTTCCCGATTCGTTCGCCCCGTTGCGCTTGCATGAGCGGGGAAGCCACTTCACAATGCCTGAACCGAGGAGTTCGTCCTTCTCGGCCTGTTCGAACCACTGGGAGCACGGTGATGGCGGATGCGCAGACTCTGGTCGACGTCGAAGGGGTCGTCAAGTGGTTCGACGCCCGCAAGGGATTCGGCTTCATCGTCGGCCCCTCGGGGCAGGACATCTTCGTGCACTTCTCGGTGATCGAGCAGACCGAAGGATTCCGCGCGCTGCGCGACGGCGAGCGCGTGATGTACTCCGCGAGCGACGGCGACAAGGGTTGGTCTGCGACCAAGGCGCGTTCGCTCGGCTCGCGGGTTCCGCCTGCGGAGCGCATGAACACGCGCTCGCGCGCCTCAAGCTGACCACGCTCGGCATTCGGCTTCGCGGCTTCGGCTGCTACCCTCCGACCGATGGACTGGGTTGATTTCGCCATTGGCGCCGCTGCAGGAGCGCTGGCCGCGCTTGCGGTGGGCGCGCTCGCGCTGACGCGCCGCGTCGTGCGCCTGCGCGCCGCCGAGGAGCGCGCGCGGCGCCAGGAGCGTCTCGCCGAGCTCGGCGCGCTCACAGGCGGCCTCGCCCACGAGATCAAGAACCCGCTTTCGACGATCGGCCTCAATGTCCAGCTCGCGAGCGAGGCCATCGGCGACTCGTCGCTTCCCGACGACGACAAGGCCACGCTCGTGCGCCGCGTCGAGACCGTGAGCCGAGAGGCTACGCGCCTTGCGAACATCCTCAACGACTTCCTTCGGTTCGCGGGCCGCATCAAGCTCGCACCCGCCGACACCGACCTGCGCGAGGTCGTCGAGGAGCTCTGCGACTTCTACCGCCCGCAGGCCGAACAGGCCCGTGTCGTGCTGCGAAGCGATGTCCCCCCCGCCGCGCTCGTGGCGCGCGTCGACGCGAGCCTCGTCAAGCAGGCGCTCCTCAACCTCCTCATCAACGCGACCCAGGCCATGGCCGCGTCCGATGCGCCCGCGCGCGAACTGCTCGTGCGGCTCGAGCCGCCGCCAGCCAGCGCGCCGAAGGCGCCTCGCGACACCGCGGGCCCGATGGTCTCGGTGCATGTGATCGACACGGGCCCGGGCGTTCCCGCCGAGCGCCACGCGGAGATCTTCCGCCCCTATGTCAGCGGCCGGAAGGGCGGCTCGGGCCTCGGCCTCGCCGTCACGCGCCGCATCGTCGAGGAGCACGGCGGGCGCATCGACCTCCACTCGGAGCCAGGCCGCGGTTCGGACTTCATCGTACGCCTGCCTGTCGCGGGACCGTCGCACGAGTCGGGCGAAGGCGACGACGACGCCGCGCGCCGCACGGTGCTCGACCGACTGTTCAAGCGCGCCGAGGCGCGGTGACCGCGCTCACTCGAGCCAGTCCTTCGCCTTCAGCCGCTCGGGCACATAGGTCTCGGAGACATACGAGATGTCCTTCGTGATGAGCGACTCGACTTCCATCTTGAAGCCGTTGTTCAGCAGCCCGGTGATCTCGCGCTGCCAGCCGCGATGGCCCTCGAACCACGGATACGCGGCGATCTCCTTCGCGCGCTTGATGTCGTTGTCGGTCAGGTCGATCTTCACCGCGTCGTCGAGGCCGCACTCTCGGAAGTCCTTCGCGCGGATGCCGAGGAACTTCGCCTCGGGAATCGCCAGGCGCGAGCTCTCGAACGCCAGCGAGATCGAGCCCTGCTTGATGACGCTGTAGATGTAGTGCCCCCACGGATCGTTGTCGAGCACGCAGATGATCGGCAGCCCGAGCTCCTGGTTCAGGCGCTGCAGCAGCCGCCGGCAGCCGCGCGGCGGCTGGCCCGCACCATGCGTCAGGATGCAGTTGTTCTTCTCCCAGAAGCGGTCCTCGTTGAAGCGGTTCCACACCGTGCCCTTCTCGACATGGAGCACGAACTTCGCCTCGCACTTCTTGAACTGGATCACATCGGGCTCGACGATCGACGGCAGCGCGTAGCCGCCCGAACCCATGCGGCGGCAGTCGATCTCGTCGCCCTTGTCGACGATCGTGATGTTGCCGACCATCGACCCGCGGTTCTCGGCGAAGATGTGCAGTTCCTCGCGCAGCGCGGCGAGCGCGACCTCGAGGTCCTCGAGGATCGGGTCCGACTCGTCCTGCGTGTCGAAGGTGTTCTCCTTCGTGCCGGCCACCGTGTGCTTCGCCTTGTAGAAGACGCCACGGAGGCTGCTCGTCTTGCCTGCGTCGATCAGGTCCTTGATCGTGCTCGCATGCAGCATCGTCTGCATGAACTGCTTCGCGGTCTTCAGGTCGAAGAGCGGCCTCTCGGCGACCGCCGCGCCCATCTCGAGGATGCCGCGCTTCTTGTTCCAGATCGTGTTCGACTTGGTGCGCGTCGGGATCTGGATCAGCGGCTCCCTGCCCGCGTGGGTGCGCTTGGCCATCTCCTGCGCGAGCGCGAGGATCTTCTGCTGCGTCGCCGCGTCGCGCGCCTTCACGCCGCCCTTCGCGCCGCCGCCCGAGGTGTTGGTCTTCTTCGCCATCGTGTCGTCCTTGCTCGGGTGCTTGTGTTCAGAAGAGGCGCGGGTCGTCGTCGTCGAAACGCTTGGAGGGCTTCGCGGCAGGCTTCGGCTCGGGCGCGGGCCGTGACGCGAGGTCCTTCCTCGTCACGATCGCGGGTGCGGCCTTCGCCGCAGGCTTGGAGTCAGGCTTCGCCTCCGCCTTCGCGGCGTTCTTCGCGCGAGGCTCGGGGCTCTTCGCGCCCTTCGCGCCCTTCGCCGCGCGCCCCTTCTCCGCCGCCTTCGGCTCGTCGAACGAGACGGGCGCGATGGGCGCAGCGATCTCGACGGGTGCAATCGCGCTCGGCACCACGATCACGCCGTCGTCGTCGAACGGCTCGTCGTCTTCCTTGACCACCTTGCCGTCCTCGTCGAGCTGCTGGTCGGCCACCGCGGTCTTGCGTCGGGCCTGCTCGAGCAGCGCGTCGTACAGCTTCTTCGCGTCGTCGCCCGTGATCGCGTGGATCGCCTTCGCGATCTCGCCGATGTAGCGCTCGAACACATCGCGGCGCTCGCTCTCGCGGCGCATCTTCTGGCGCTTGCGCAGGTAGGTGCCGAGCTTGCGCCCGCACTCCATGAGCGCGAGGCGCATCTCCTTGCGGATCTCGTCGTAGTCGGCGATCGCCTCCTTCGACTCGCTCGTGAACGGCACCCACACGCTCGCCATGTGGATCATCACGACGAGCGGGCCCACGGGCAGCGACCCGCGCGGCTGCTGCATCGCGTAGTTCTTCCAGGGCGTCTCCTCGACGGCCTTGAAGCTCGAGCAGGCGCTCTGCTGGAACAGCAGCGGCACGCGGTTCGCGAAGCGGATCACCCGCGCAGACTGATCGCCAGGCAGGTCGCCGCCGAAGGCGATCGCCGCCTCGATCTGGAACGGCCGCCCGCGGTACACCGCCGCCTCGCGCGTCGACGCCGCGTAGAACTCGGCCTTCACGCCCTTCAGCATGCCCGCGAGCAGCTGCCGCACGCCGATCGGTGCCAGGCAGTCGGTCGGCGGCGGCGGAAGCTTCTCGTCCTCGAAGACCTTGAAGAGCTTCTCCGCCTGCGGCGCCTCGATGTCGCCCGCGCGCGTGCGGCTGGTCACGCCGATCGCCGAGCACATGCGGCTCGCGGTCGCGCTCGACACGCGGCAGAAGCGCGTCTGCAGGAACTCGTACAGCGAGCCCTTCTCGCTCGCCTCGTAGTCCTTCAGCATCTGGAGCAGGATGCCGAGCTCGATGCCCTTCGGATGCGGCTGGATCTCGCGCGTCTCGGGCGGCAGCTCCTCGATGCCGCGCGGGTACACGACCACGCCGCCCGTCTCCGAGGTCTGCACGGGCGCGGACGACTTGCCGTCCTCCGCGGCCGCGGCGCTCGTGCCGGGCAGCATGTCGTCGGCGTCGTCCTGCGACACGCGCGTCGGCGGCACGAACACGATGCGCGCGTGCGGGTTCGCGATCGCCGTCAGCTCGAGGAACTCGTCGACCGACCCGCGGCCCTTCTGGTACTTGCCCTCGAGCTCGATCGACACGCTCGTGCCCGTGCGGAACGATTCCTCGGAGAGGAACTTGCCCTCGCGCGAGAGCTGCCGCGTTCCAGGCGTGAGCCCGAGGAAGCGCTCGGGCGGGAAATCCTTGGTCTCCTTGTCGAGCGTGACCTCGGCGCGGTTCGTCTTCGTGTTCATCGCCAGTTCGATGAAGTGCGCCGACTGCTTCGCGCCCGGCTTCGTGGTGATCACCATCGGGCGGCCCGTCGTGATCAGTCCGTTCATGCCCGCGGCCGAGATGCCGATTCCCTGCTGGCCGCGCGACATCTTCAGGCGGTGGAACTTCGAGCCGTAGAGCAGGCGCCCGAAGATGTTCTCCACCTGCTTGCGCACGATGCCAGGGCCGTTGTCGATCACGGTGACGCGGTAGCGCGAGCTCTTCGCGGTCGCAGGCCGCTTTGGGTCGAGGTCCTCGATCACCACCACGATCTCGGGCAGGATCGCCGCCTCCTCGCACGCGTCGAGCGAGTTGTCGACCGCCTCCTTCACCGTGGTCAGGAGCGCCTTGCGCGCGTTGTCGAAGCCAAGCAGGTGGCGGTTCTTCACGAAGAACTCGCTCACCGAGACTTCCTTCTGCCTCGCCGACATCTCCTCGGCGGTCGCACCCTTGCGGGGCTTCTTCGGCGCCTGCGCGTTCCGGTCCTTCACTGCGCTCTCCATCGGGTTGGTCTCCGCGGGCGTTCCATCGCCCGATTCGCGGGTCCGAGATTAGCGGAACGGCGCAGGCCTCGGCGCCTGCCGCGTCCCGCCCGCCACGAAGCCACGGATCGTCGCGCGGACGGTACACTCTCCGCCCTTCAGAAACCCCGAATCCAACGAGGAATCACATGGAAACCACGCTCATCATCCTCAAGCCCGACGCCGTGCAGCGCGGCCTCATGGGCCGCATCATCTCCCGCTTCGAGGACAAGGGCCTCCAGATCGTGGGCGCCAAGCTCATGCAGATCTCGCAGGAACTTGCCGCCACCCACTACAAGGACCACCAGGGCAAGCCGTTCTACGCGGGCCTCGTGGGCTTCATGACCAGTTCGCCCGTCCTCGTGATGGCGATCCGCGGCAACGGCGCGATCACCATCTGCCGCGGCATGATGGGCGCCACCTTCGGCTCGAAGGCCGCCGCGGGCACCATCCGCGGCGACTTCGGCGTGTCGAACTCGTTCAACCTCATCCACGGCTCGGACAGCCCCGAAGCCGCCGAGCGCGAGCTCGGCCTCTTCTTCAAGGCCGGCGAGGTCCTCGACTTCCCCCGCGCGGGCGACCGCTGGGTGTACGACATGTCGTCGGGCAAGGCCGAGTGAGCCTCGGGCGCCGTCGCGGCGCCGCCACCAAATCACGACAGCGGAGGCCGTTCTCGGCCTCCGCTGTGCTTTGGCGGCCGTCCCGCGACAGGAAACCCGCCAAACCGAGCTGATTCGGCCAAATCCTCGCGGAAATCGGGAACGACGCGCGTATGGAAGGCGTCCCTCGTGTTCTGGCCGCGGAAGCCTTCAACGCCGCGGCGGCATGGCGGTAGACCGATGCCGCCGCGCGCAACGGCGCGACCCGCAGGTTGTGAGTCATTTGGTGGTGGGAACCGGCCTCTGAGCCGAACTTTCGCATCGCTCGTGCGTCGTCAGGTGAACTTCCCCTGCCATCCGGGGCAGGAACGCGGCGAGAACCCCATGGTTCCCACGCCCGCGAACCGTTCTGATGCGTGTGGGGATGCGTCCAAGAGCCGCGAGGCGTCGAAGGGCGCAAAGCCAGTTGAGTTTTGATGCGCGGATGGATGAACGAGAGGGCCGCGACGGGGCCCTCTGCCTAGCCAGACTCGGCCAGAACCGTCGGGTGTTGGAAGCGCAACACAGGCTGATATTCGATCGTCGGCGAAAGTCGTCGATCTTGGAACGAAATGTAGCCAACTTTCTCGATAATCGCGCCTTCAGGTATCATCGGTGCGACGGCGAGCGCGAAGACGCGAGAAGGCTGGACGGGGAAACGATGCTTTGGAGGCGCCGAAGCGCCTCGGAAGGGAGTGCGAGCCATGCGTGACACGATCACTTCGACGCGTACCAACCCGAACCAGTCCGAGAGCCCGCTGATGCGGGCGCGGAAGCGCCATGGAGTCGCGGTTCGAGAGCGGAAGGCCGAGCGCGCCACGGGGCGAGCCACGCGCAGCGTGGCAATCGAGCCGAAGGCGCTGCTGCCGCTCACCCACTCCGAGGAGAAGCTCCTGAAGGCGATCCTCGCGGAGCCGATGGACTACATCGACCACCCCGAGTACCACCTCGAGGACGCCGGCGAGCGGATCTACGGCGCGGCCGAGATCATGCGGCCCGATGTGACCTGGTACCGCCCACTGATGGACGACTTCATCGCGGCGCGCAACCGTACCGTTCGCACGCCGAAGTCGCAGTCGTCGGTCCTGCTTACGGGCGCGCAGGAGCGCGTGCTGTTCATGAAGTACAACTTCGCGCGCTTCAGCGTGTCAGAGATCCAGAAGCGCGCGGGAACGAGGGCGCTCACCCTGGCCGAGGCCCGCGATGTGCTGCGCTGGCACGGCATCGCCACGCGCTACCGCGAGCAGCTGGCCGAGACGAACCTCGCGCTTGTCCTCGCCATGGCCAAGCGTGTGCGCATCTCGGAAGTCGACTTCGCCGACCTGATCAGCGAGGGCAACATGGCGCTCATGCGGTCGGTCGACAAGTTCGACTGCGGCCGCGGCTTCAAGTTCTCGACATACGCGTGCCGGGCGATCCTGAAGGCGTTCAGCCGCCACGGCATCAAGGTATCGACGCACCGCAAGCGCTTCGGCAGTGAGTACGACCCGACCTTCGAGAAGTCGAACCACCTCGAGACCGTGCGCGCGACGCATGAACGCGAGTGTGCCGACGAGGTGCGCCACATCGTGGTCGCCAACAAGGCCGATCTCAGCGAAATCGAGCTGCAGGTCATCGCCCACCGCTTCGGCGTCTCAGGCAGCGGCCTGGTCGCCGAGCCCGACATCACCTCGGCGAACCTCACGCTCGAGCAGGTCGGGCAGGTGATCGGCGTCACGAAGGAGCGGGTCCGCCAGATCCAGAACAAGGCGCTCGAGAAGATCCGCGCCGCGCTGGCCGATGCGAATCCCAACTCGAGCCGTGAGATGGCCGACGACATCGCCGCCCGCGAGGGACGGCGGCCCGTCGACCTGAGCGCGAACTGAGCGCTGCTCGACCGACCCCAGGAACCAGACGCGAGGCGCCGCACGGCGCCTCGCGTTTTTCCACGCATTCGGGCCACGCCGCTACACTTGCCCACCCATGAGCACGCCCTCGCAGACCACCCGGAGCAAGGTCTATCCCTCCCCCGCCGCAGCCCTCGAAGGCCTCGCGAAGGACGGGATCACCGTCGCTGTCGGCGGCTTCGGCCTCTGCGGCATCCCCGAGCAGCTCATCCTTGCGCTGCGCGACTCGGGCGCGAAGGGACTCACCGCCGTCAGCAACAACGCGGGCGTCGACGGCTGGGGGCTTGGCCTCCTGCTCCAGACCCGCCAGATCCGCAAGATGGTCTCGAGCTATGTGGGCGAGAACGCGGAGTTTGAGCGGCAGTACATGTCGGGCGAGCTTGAGCTTGAGTTCAACCCACAAGGCACCCTGGCCGAGCGCATGCGGGCGGGCGGTGCGGGCATCGCGGGCTTCTACACCAAGACCGGCGTGGGAACCGTGGTCGCCGAGGGGAAGGAAACCATGGAGTTCGACGGCGAGACCCATGTCCTCGAGCGCGGGATCCGAGCCGACCTGTCGTTGGTCAAGGCCTGGAAGGCCGACAAGGCGGGCAACCTGGTGTTCCGCAAGACGGCGAGGAACTTCAACCCCATGGTGGCCATGTGCGGCCGCGCGTGCGTGGCCGAGGTCGAGGAGATCGTCGAGACGGGTTCGCTCGATCCCGACCAGATCCACACCCCGGGCATCTATGTCGACCGCATCGTGCAGACCGTCTCGGAGAAGCGCATCGAGCAGCGCACGGTGCGCGCGAAGGGCTGAACTTATCGGACTTCGTGGCGACGGGCTGTGGAGCAGCGGCGGCGATCGGCCGATCTTGAGACCGCTTCGAGCGGACTCGCACGCGTGTGTGCGCGCTCGCAAGCCAGGCCTCGCGGTCCCGCGTCGTTCGGCGTGACTGCAAGGAGTTCCCCAATCAAACAGCGGATTCGGCAACGACCCCCGCAGACCATGGAACAATCCCCGCTTCGGCCGTTCGCGGCATCTCGACAGCCCGCACGGCATGAAGGACGATGACTGCTCCGCGCAACGCCACTCACAAGTCGCTGTGCGGCCTAGACCAAAGGAACCGACCGTGAACCCGCTCAAGAACCTGCTCGCGTCCACGACGATTCGCACCCGCCTCGCCACCGCCGTGCTTGCGGCGGGCATGGCCCTCGCCGCGGCGCCGTCCGCGCAGGCGCAGTTCGGCGGCCGTAGCGGCATGGCCACGCTCTTCGTGCCCGACTACCTGCCGCGCGACCTGCCCGTGTTCGTCGACTCGCTGCAGCTCGAGGAGTGGCAGCGGCCGATCCTCGAGGCGCTCCTCGACGACTACAACACGAACTTCCAGACCGCCGCCGAGGGCGTGCGCCAGCGCATGGGCAACCTGCGCGATGTCGCCGCGGGTACGAGCGCCGACCGCGTGGTCGAGCTCATCCGCCAGCCGCTCGAGGCGTGGGCGAACGAGAAGCGCCAGATGAGCGCCGACTTCCTCGTCGCCGTCCGCAGCCAGCTCAGCGAAGTGCAGATGGAGCAGTGGCCGCGCCTCGAGCGCGCGATGCGCCGCGAGAAGTCGCTCGCCGCGGGCGAACTCTCAGGCGAGTCGCTGAACCTGCTGCTTCTGTACCGCGAGCTCGAGGCCCCGCCGATCGTCGCCGATGGCGCCCGCTCGGCCATCGAAGACTACGAACTCCGCCTCGACGAGGCGCTCGCCGCGCGCGAGCAGGAGCTCGATGCGGCCATCTCGCCGCTTCTCAGCGCGATGAGCACGGGTGACAACAACACGGGCATCGCGACCCAGGAGCGCATCATGGCGCGTCGTGTCGCGGTCCGCGATGTGCAGCTCGCCGCGCTCGAGGCGATCAGCTCGGCGCTCGGCGCCGAGTACGGCGACCCCTTCCGCGTTCGCGCGCTGCAGCGGGCTTTCCCGCAGGTCTACCGCGCCGATCCGATCACCCCGATGCTTGATTCGGCCGAGGCGCTTCCCGACCTGACCGACGACCAGAAGTCGCGTCTCGCCGCGGTGCGCAACGACTTCGGCAACGAGCACGGCGCCCTCCAGGCGCGCATGGTCGACACCTACCGAACGGTGGAGCCGCGCGAGCCGCGCCGTCGCACGGAACTCGCGCAGCAGAAGGCCGCGGGCGCCGCGATCAAGTACGGCGACGCGCCCGAGATCGAGGCGGCGCGCAAGGAGCGCGACGAGCTGTACGGCCGATACCGCGCCCGCATCGCCGAGATCCTGAACGACGCCCAGCGCGAGGCCGTACCAGGCTTCGGCAAGCCTGGTGCCGACCTCGACCCAGGCCAGAAGTACCAGGAGGCCGTCCGAGAGGGCGGCAGCGGCCGCGGCGGCAAGGCCGTCGACCCCGAGAACCCCGAGAAGACCCTGCCCGCGGAGAAGGGAACTCCGTCACTTCGCGCTCCCGACGGAACTGTCGGCAAGACAGGCGGCAAGGGAGCGTTCGGCTCCACGCAGCCCGGCGCGCCCGCCACTGCTCCTGCGGGAACGGGCGCGGGCGGTGCTGCACCGAAGACGGTGGACTGACGACATCTTGGACATGACCTTCCCGCGCGCCCCGACGAGGTCGGCAAACGCGCTGGCCTGAGAAGAAACGGAACGCGCGTGCAATCGACGAACGGGATCAACGCAACGGCAGCCATCGAAGTGAACGGCTCCGCGAAGGAGCTGCGCTCGTCGACGGTCGCGCCATCGCAGGACGCGGGCGTGCGCGAGCGCTGCACGCTGCTCGGCATCGAGTGGCTCGACAAGGCTCCTCCGTCGGACCCAGCCGCCGCCGAACTGCTTGCGCCCGAGGTCGCCGTGCGCCTTGGCGCCGTCCCCGTCTCGACCGATGCCGTTCGCATCGTGGTGGCGATGCTCGATCCGCTCGACACCGCCGCCGTCGACGAGATCGGCGCGGTCACGGGCCGAGTGGTGCGCCGCATCGGCCTCGACGCCCCTGCCTTCCGCGACCTGATGCGCGACCGCTACGGCACGACCGCCGCGCGCATGGCCGAGACCCTCGCCTCGGACGGTGGCCTCGCCGCGACACCCGACGACGAGCACAACCTCGACGCCATCGAGGCGGACGATGTCCACCGGATGGCCGAGCAGCCGACGCTGATCAACCTGGTCAACCTGCTGCTTCTCGAGGCGATCCAGAGCCGCACGAGCGATGTGCACATCGAGCCCTTCGAGAGCGAGCTGCGCGTCAAGTACCGCATCGATGGCGTGCTCGTCTCGCAGCCCCAGCCCCCGAAGCACCTGCAGGCGGCGCTCATTGGCCGCGTGAAGATCATGGCGGGCATGAACATCGCCGAGCGCTATGTGCCGCAGGACGGCCACATCACGCTGCGCTTCGAGGGCCGCAAGGTCGACATCCGCGTCTCGACCGTGCCCACGCTGTACGGCGAGTCGGTCGTGATGCGAATCCTCGACAAGAGCTCGCTGCCGCTCGACCTCGTCAGCCTCGGCATGAGCGAGCCGCACCGCGCGCTCGTCGACCGAATGATCGAGAAGCCGCACGGGCTCGTCCTCGTCACGGGCCCGACGGGCTCGGGCAAGACGACCACGCTCTACGCGGCGCTCTCGAAGCTCTACGACCCCCGCAAGAAGATCATCACGATCGAGGACCCCGTCGAGTACGAGCTCAACGGCATCAACCAGATCCCCGTGAACCCGAAGCGCGGCCTGAGCTTCGCGACGGGCCTGCGCGCCATCCTGCGCCAGGACCCCGACATCGTGTTCGTCGGCGAGATCCGCGACACCGAGACGGTCGACATCGCGATCCGCTCGGCGCTCACGGGCCACCTGATCTTCTCGACGCTGCACACGAACGACGCGATCTCGTCGGTCGGCCGCCTTTTCGACATGGGCGCGGAACCCTACCTCGTCGCGAGCGTGCTCGAAGGCCTGCTCGCGCAGCGCCTCGGCCGACGCCTGTGCACGGGTTGCCGCGAGACGCGCCCGATCACCGAGGATGTCGACCGCCGCCTGACTCCCGAGGAGCGCCTGAAGTTCAATGGCCTCCAGACCGTCGGCCGTGGCTGCGACCGGTGCAGCGGCAGCGGCTTCCGCGGCCGCCTCGGCTTCTACGAGATCGTGCGCGTCTCGTCGCCGCTGCGTGCGGCGATCGCGCAGAACCGGCCCGTGCACGAGCTGAAGGCGCTGCTCGACCCCGAGTTCACCACGATGCGCGAGGACGGCATGCGCAAGGCCGCCGCAGGCATCACCACGATCGAGGAAGTGCTCCGCGCCACGCAGGATGTCGAGGACTTCTCGAGCGCGTTCGCCGAGACCAGCGGAAAGAAGGCCTGACCGCGCATGCCGTCGTTCCGCTACCAGGCCCTCGCCGCCGACGGCGGCACGCAGAACGGAACCGTGGTCGCGCCTGACCGCGCGACCGCGGTGCGGCTGCTCGCGCAGAAGGGCGAGACGCCCCTCTCGATCGAGATGAGCGAGGCCGATGCCGCGCTCGCCGATGGCCGCGTGGCCAAGCGACCGTCCATTCCACGCAACGAGCTCGCCGACCTGATCCGCGAGCTCGCGACCGCGCTCGAGGCGGGCCTGCCGCTCATGCAGGCGCTGCGCACCGTGCGGCGCCAGGCCGCGCGCAAGGGCCTGCAGGTGATCCTCGACTTCATCATCGAGCGCGTCGAGGCGGGCGTGCCGTTCCACCAGGCGGCCAAGGAGTACGGCCCGCCGTTCGACGACATGACGGTGGGCATGCTGCGCGCGGCCGACGCGTCGGGCCGCAACGCCGAGATCCTGCACCAGCTCGCCGATCTCCTCGAGCGCTCGGTCGAGCTGCGCCGCGAGGTCGTGGGCGCGGTCATCTATCCGCTCATGATCGCGGGGCTGATCGCGGTGAGCGTCGTGATCCTCATCGTGTTCGTGCTTCCGCGCGTCATGAAGCCGATCCTGCAGGCCGACCTCGAGCTCCCCATGCCGACGCAGATCCTGATGGCGATCTCCGACTTCATGGGCGCCTGGTGGCCTGCGATCCTGGCGGCCATCGTGCTTTCGTGGGTCGGCTTCCGCAACTGGCTCGCGAAGCCCGACAACCGCCTCAAGTTCGACGGCTTCATGCTGCGCACGCCCGTCGTCGGGCAGCTCGTCCGCGACATCGCGGTCGCACGCTTCACGCGCACGCTCGGCACGCTCGTGTCCGCGGGCATCCCGATCCTGAGCGCGCTCAAGATCGTGCGCGACACGCTCGGCAACACCGCGCTCACCAGCGCGATCGACCAGGTCTCGGACAAGGTCACCACGGGCCAGTCGCTCGCCGACCCGCTCGAGCGCTCGGGGCACTTCCCGCCGCTCCTCGTCCAGATCGTGAACATCGGCGAGCGTTCGGGCCGCCTCGAGCAGATGCTGCTGCACGCGGCGGGCTCGTTCGACCGGCAGGTGAACAACTCGCTCAAGCTGTTCACGCGCATGCTTCCGACCGTCCTGCTCATCGTGATGGCCCTCGTGGCGAGCTTCGTCCTCGCGGCCATCCTGCTTCCCATCATCGAACTGCAGAGGGCCGCCGGCGCGTAAGCGAGACGGCCGAACAGGAGACCGCCATGAAGAACACCACCGCCATCCGTCGCCAGCGCCGCATCCGCCGCGGCTTCAGCCTCATCGAGGTCATCGTGGCCGTCACCATCGTCGCGATCTTCGCGGCGATCGTGGCGCCGAACCTGCTCGGCCGCCTGAAGGGCGCCAAGCGCGACCAGGCGCAGACCGAGGTCAACGCCATCGCGAACCAGGTCAAGATCTTCCTCACCGAGAACCACCAGACCTCGGTGGGCGGCGACTTCACGCTCGACTCGCTCGTGCCGAACTACCTCGAGTCGACCGACGACCTGATCGACCCGTGGGGCAACCGCTACATCTTTCAGGCGCCGGGCATGAACGGCCGCGACTTCGACATCGTCTCGTACGGCGCCGACGGCTCGACGGGCGGCGAAGGCGAGGGCGAGGACATCGTGCACGGCAAGAAGGCCAAGAAGCAGTGACGAAGCGCCGCACCAACTCCATGGCGAACGACCCGCGTGCCTCGGCGCGCGGGTTCTCGCTCATCGAGGTGGTGATCGTGTGCGTGATGCTCGCGATGGTCGCGGCGACGGTGGTGCCGCGCTTCCTGGTGCTGCAGCGCCAGCGCGAGGAGAAGTCGTTCATCGAGATCGAGGACCTGCTGCGCATGTACGCCTTCCGCAACGCGGCGGGTACGCAGCAGATCGGCCTCTACTTCAACCGCGGCACCAACGAGGTGTCGCTGTGGATCTACGACCTCAACCCCGCCGACCCCGAAGGTCCGCGCGTCTGGCAGCAGGACAGGCTGAGCAACCCGGTCGAGCTGCCCGAGGGCGTCGACATCTCGCGCGCGATGGCCGACGACACCATGCTCGACCGCGACGAGTGGAACATCACCACCAACCCCGACGGCAGCAGGCCGCGCATCGAGC
>JAJTGK010000093.1 GCA_021297815.1 Planctomycetaceae bacterium | reverse complement strand
CGTCGCCCACGATCGGATGACCCGTGTAGGAGAGATGCACGCGGATCTGGTGCGTGCGGCCCGTCCTGAGCTCGAGCTCGACGAGCGTGTAGCGCTGGCCGTCGGGCGCCACATAGCGCTCGCGCACGCGCGCGATGGTGAGCGACGGCTTCCCCGTCTCGTCGAAGCGCACCGCATACTTCTCCTTCACGGTTGGATGCTTGCCGAGCGGAAGGTCGATCGTCTCGACATCCTTCTCGGGGCTTCCATGCACGAGCGCGAGATAGCGCTTGTCGGTGCGGCGCATCTCGAACTGCTTGCCGAGACGCCAGTGCGCGGTGTCGTTCTTCGCGCTGACGATGGCGCCCGAGGTGTGCTTGTCGAGCCGATGCACGACGCCTGGGCGCGCGAACTCCTCGCCGACCTTCGAGAGTTCGCCGCCCGAGACATGCTTGAAGCGCCACGCGAGCGCGTTGACCAGCGTGCCCGACTTGTGGCTTCGCGCGGGATGCACGATGAGGCCCGCGGGCTTGTTGACCACGATGATCGCGTCGTCCTCGTAGAGCACATCGAGCGGGATGTCCTGCGGCTCGATCGCGCCCGAGGGCGGTGGCGGCAGCGTCGCCACGATGCGGTCGCCCTTGTGCAGCTTCGTCGAGCTCTTCGGCACGCGGCCGTTGACGGTGATCGCCTGTTCGTCGATCAGCCGCTGGATCTGCGTGCGCGACAGGAACGGCACGCGGTCGACCATGTAGCGGTCGAGGCGCTTGTCGAGGTCCTTCAGCAGCTCGAACTCGACGGTGACGGGAGATTCGTCGTCCTTCGACGCGTTCTCTTCGTAGATCGCGAACAGCGCGTCACGGTCGATCGCTCCGCCCGCGCCAAGAAGCGCGGCGGTGCGCTCGGTTCGCGCGGTCGTGTCCTCATCGCCTGATGCGGGTGTCCCCGCCATGGTCGGCGCCGTTCAGCCGCCGTTGCCGGGCGCGGGAGCCGGGGCGGGCGCGGGCGTCGGAAGGCTCGGCTGCGTCCCACCAGGCGCGTCGCCCTGCTCGGTGAACTGATTCTGCTTCTCGGTGATCGCCTTCAGGAGTTCGTCGGTCGCGGCGGGCTGCGCGGCGGGGTCGACCATCTTCACGGGCAGATCGGCCTGCTTCGGGAGCGCGATGGCGCTTGCAAGCGCGGAGGTCTGGCCGACGCGGGCCTTTGCGACCTCGGAGAGGCGCGTCCAGCGGTCGCCTGCGACGGCGGCGGCGTCTTCGAGGAACTTCTTCGCGGCGTCGAAGTCGCCGCGGCTCTCGGCGACGGCGGCGCGGCCGAAGAGGCTCGGAACGACGACAAGCGCCGCGTTCTCACGGCTTCCCGCCACCTTGGTGGCGATCTCGGCGGCCTTCGCATAGTTCTCGTCGGCGGCGTCGATGGCGATCTTGCGGCCGGCGTCGTCGAGCGTGACGGCGGGGGTCTCGCCCTGCGCGGGCGTCAGGATGCCCGTACGGATCTGGTTCAGACGCAGGTCGCCCGCCTGCAACAGCGCGATCATCGCGGCCTGCGGCACATCGGCGTGGTCCTTCGCCAGCTGCTCGAACGCCTCGGGCAGGGTCGCCTGCGAGAGGTCGTTCCACGCGGCGCTCGTCTTCTCCACATTCTTGCGCTGCCAGTAGTTGTAGCCAAGCACCGCGCACACTGCGAGCAGCAGGACAAGCAGGATGTTGGATCCGCTCGTCTTGAGCCAGTGAACGAAATCCTCGTTGATGCGGCTCTCGGTGAGGTCCTGGGTCTGGACTTGTCCGAGGCGCTTGCGGTCGATCTTGGGGTCCGTATCGGGGGCCATGGGACGGAATCTATCGGTTCGGCGGGGGTTGCGCCAAACGGGAATCCTGAAGGCGGAGGTCAAATCGGCCGTCGCGGCAGCCCCAAGGGCGCTCCGCGGCCGTTTGCGGACGGTCCGGCTACCCGTTCAGGCGAAGGACGAGGTCCGCGGCGTCGGCGAAGCCGTCCCGGTCGTGGTGCCCCGCACGAGCCCCCGCGACGGCGGCGATGCGCGGGTCGGCGTTCTCCATGGCGATCCCGAGGCCCGCGTGACGCACCATCTCGAGGTCGTTCAGCCCGTCGCCCACGGCGACCGTCTCGGCGGGGTCGATCCCGTACTGCTCGCACAGCGCCTCGATGGCCGTCCACTTGTTCACATCGCGCCCGAAGGTCTCGAGAAGGTGGGTCTCGGAGCCGATCGCCTGCTCGGCCGTGAGCGCCGACCAGTGCTGCGCCGCCACGCGGTCGCCGAACTCGCGCTCGACCGCCGCCGCGACGGGCCCGAGCACATAGCCAAGCGCGATCGTGCCGACGCGCACCGTGTGCTCGTCGGCGTGGTGCTCGGAGATGCTCGCGATGCGGCGGTACTTCACGGGAAGGTGCGCGAACCACCACTCGGTCGCCGGGTCGAAGGGCTGGTCGCCCACCATCACATAGTCGATGCCCGCGGCGGTGTGGTCCTGCAGGAGGTGTGCCAGGTGGCCGTGCTCGGCGAGGATCCGGGCCACGCCCCGCACCACCTCGGGCGGCAGCGTGCGGCGGATGACCACCGAGCCGTCGCGCGCGTCGTGCACCAGCGAACCGCCCGCGGTGATCGCGTGGCCCTCGTGGTTGATGGTGTCGAGCACGCCCGAACACTCGGGAAGCGACCTGCCCGTCGCGGGCACGACCTCGACGCCCGCGTCCTGCAGGCGGCGGATCGCCTCGAGATTGCGCGCGCTCACCTTGCTCTTGCGGCAGAGGAGCGTTCCGTCGAGGTCGGTGACGAGCATGCGGTAGCGCACGGCGCGATTGTACGGGCGCGCGCGCGGCGCTCCGTACGCCGCGCCGTGCGGCTTTACAATCGTGCCGTGCTGACGGCCGTCTCGAACGCTCCTCCCACGCCGCTCCATGCGGCGGAAGGCGCCATCCTTGTCGATGCGTGCGAGGCGCTCGTCAAGGGCATGCTCGAGTCGCAGGTGCCCGTGGGCATCGTTGCGGCGCCGACCGCGCCGAGGCTGGCGGCGCTGGCGCGGCTCGCGCAGACCGACGCGGTCGAGAAGCTGCTCGCGCGCCATTCGGCCGAGATCGTGGTCGGTGGCGACGGAGCGCGCGCGGTGGGCCTGGCGCTTGCCGCGGTGCGCGCGGGGCGCAGCGGCCTTGCGGTGGTTCCCGCGCGCGACCTCGTGGCGTCGATCGACGCGTTGCGCGATGCGCGTGCGGCCTTCCGAGATCCCGAGCATGGCCTCGCCATCGTGCTCGAGGACGACCCCGCTGGTGAACCGATGATCTGCCCGCGCCGCGTGGCGGCGGGCGCAGGGCTGCCTGTGGTCGCGCCCGGCGACCTTTCGGAGCTGCGCGATTCGGTCGAGCAGGCGCTGCGACTCTCGCGCGCAGGCGTCGTGCCCGTTGCGATCGTGGTGCATCGGTCGCTGCTTGCGTCGACCGAGACGATTCTCGCGCGGCCGAACCGCGTGGTGTCGACGGTCGACGAACTCATCCTGCAGCGGAAGTCGCGGCCTGGCGCGCGCGCGAGCGACACGGGCGACCTCATGCGCGTGGCTCGGCGCCTCGAGATCAACGCGCTCAAGAGCCTGCCGAGCCCCGGCGAGCGCGAGGTCGTCGGGTTCATCACCGTCGGTGCATGCGACCGCGCGCTGGTCCATGTGCTCGAGGAACTCGGGTTGTCTGGGCGAGTGCCCGTGATGCGCCTCGGCCTCGTCTGGCCCGTCGACGAGTCGACGCTGCAGCGCTTCCTCGACCGCGTGCAGCAGGCGGTCGTGCTCGAGCCGCGCCCAGGCTCTGCGGGCGTGGCGGTGCTCGAGGCGACCGATCTCCTGCGGCGGCAGGGCGTGCGCGTTCCCTCGGTGTTCCTGCGCGTGGTGCCGCCCGCGCCCGCGGCGGCGGATGCGGAAACGCCCGAGGAACCGATCGAACTCGGGCTTGACGACGCCACGCGCCCGTCGGTGCTCGTGCGCAAGATCATCCATCTCCTCCATGCGGTGCGCCCGTCGCTTGCGGTCGCCACGCGGCTCGAGCCGTCGGAGCCCGAGCTCGAGGCGATCGAGGTGCCCGCGCGCGACGCGGGGCTCGGCGTGGCGAGCGCGGTCGAGGCCGTCCGCCAGGTGATCGTCGAACTCGATCAGGAGATGCGCTCGCAGGCGGATCCCGAGTCCGAGGATTCGCCGAGTTCGATCGTGCTCGACGCGTTGCCGCCACGCAGCGACCTGCAGCGCGCGGTGCTGGCCGAGGTCTTCCCCGGACGGCGGTTCGCGCGCGAGGGGATCGAGATCGTCCGCCAGGCCGCGCGCGACGGGCTTCGCCGCATCGTGGTGGTGGTCGGCGTCGGCGGAGGCGGCGACGACGCGCAGATCGCGCGCATCGCCGATGCGGCGATTCCCGCGTCGGAATCGGAGCGCGCGCGCGTGCTGCGCGCCGATGTGAACGACCGCGGCGCGGTGCGCGACACGATCGCGCGCGCGGCGACGCTGCCAGGTCTGAGCGTGGTGGTGCTCCTCGACGGGCCGCCGCCGCGGCTCGACATCGACGCGATCGAGCGGACCTTCGTCGAGCGCGACCGCCTTGGGTACCAGCCGCAGCTGCGCCTCGTGTGGAGCGCCGACATCGCGTGCGAGCTGCGGCCGCCGCCGATGGCGGGAATCCTCGAGGAAGCCGAGGAACGCGGCGCCACGCCGATCCAGGGCAGCTTCACGGTCGAGGACCTCGGCGCGCGCGTCGAGGGCATTCAGTTCAGGGCCGCCGCCATGAGCGAGCAGGTCGAGGTGGTTCGCACGAAGCCGCCGATCGCGCCGTTCTCGCGCTCGACCGCGGGCCTCGCGCCGCCACGCGCACTGCATGGTGAGCAGGGGACCTACCGCGTCCATGTGGCGGGGCTGCGTGGCGGCGCGCCTGGCGTGGTCGCGCGCATCCTTTGCGACGCGGGCCGCGCGATGGACTACCGCGTCGAGTGCGTGGCGTCGGACGACGCGTGCGGCCGCGGCCGCCGCGCGTGGGCGCAGGTGCTGTTCGTGCGCATGCGCGCCGAGGAATCGCGCGCGCCGCGCACCTCGACCATTCCGTACGGCGAGGCGGACCTCGTGATCGGTGTCGACGCCGTCGAGACGCTGCGCGCGCTTGGCCCCGACCCCGTGCTGCGCGTGGCGAGCTTCGCGCGCACGAGCGTGGTGGCGAACAGCGGCCCGCTCGAGGACCAGTTCGACGAGGTCCTGGCTCGCGCGTGCGACGGGCTCGGCCGCGCGGTCGAGCGGTGCGCGCAGTCGGTGCACTCGCGGGTCGAGGACTTCGCGACGGTCTGCCGCACGCTGCTTTTGTCGGAGCGGCTCGTCGACATCGTGCTGCTCGGCGTCGCGTTTCAGCGCGGCCTCGTCCCCGTGTCGCTCGAGGCGATCGAGGGCGCGGTGCGGCGCGCCGAGCAGAATGGCTTCGGCCGGTCGTTCGAGGCGTTCATCCTCGGGCGTCGCCTGGCGACGGGCATGGTGGCGCGGCGCGCGGTCGCCGAGGAACGCGAGCCGATCGAGCGGCTCGTGCGACGCCTTGCGCTCGAACTCGTGCGCGAGCGCTTCGGCGGGCGTCGGCGCGCGCAGCGCTATGCGCTGAGCGCGGGCGGCATGGCGCTTGCCTTCAGCCGCTTCGGCGCGGGCGAGGATGTCGACCGTGCCGCGCGCGCGGCGGTCACGGCGCTGCACCGCGCGATCGTGTGGGGCGGCACGCGCATGATGCGGCGCTACGAGGAGCTGCTCGCGGGCCTGCTGCGCGCCGATCCGAGCGGCGAACTCGCCGTGATCTCGGCGGAGCCGCTGGCCGACGCGGTGCTCGTGCGCGATGTGATGTATGTGCTCGCGATGTCGACGAGCCTCGAGCAGCGGCGGCGCATCCGCGAGCGGCTCGGGGTGCGCGCCTCGCACGGCGACGCGCTCGAGCGGCGCTTCCTGAGCCGATTCGAGCTTTCGGTCGGCACGCGCCGCATGCGGCTCGACTTCCGCACGAGCGACTGGCCCGCCGAGGTGGTGCGCCTGCTGCGGCCCGTCGTGCCGTGGGCGCTACGCGGCGACACGCGCGCGCAGCAGGTGCGCGAGTACGCGATCTCGCTCGCAGAGCGCGCCGCGCGCGGGTTCGCCGAGGAGCCCGCGCTCTGGTCGATGTGCGTGCGGCGGTTCGCGATGCTCGCGTCGGATGGCGGCTTGCGCTCGCTGACCGCGGCGGAGCTGCGCGCAGGGGTCGAGGGGCTCTGAGCGGGCGGCCGCCGCGTGCGGTTCGGCGGATTCCTGCGTGATTCGCGCGACCTCGTCGCGCGTCAGTCCTTCTTCGCGCGCTGCTCGTGCCGAAGCTGGCCGCATGCGGCGGCGATGTCGCGGCCGCGGCTCGCGCGGATGTGGGTGTTCACATGCTTCGCGCGCAGGATCTCCTGGAACCGCCGCACATCCTCGGTGCCTGGACGCGCGAACGGCACGCCCTCGACCTCGTTGTAGCGGATGAGGTTCACATTCGCGCGCATGCTGCGCGCAAGACGCGCCAGCTCCTCGGCGTGCTCGGGGCGGTCGTTCACGCCGCCGAGCAGGATGTACTCGAGCGTGATCTCGCGGCCCGTCTTCACGAACCACGCCTGGCACGCATCGAGCAGCTCGTCGATGGTCGAGTATTCGGCCCAAGGAATGATCTTGCGGCGCAGCTCGTCGAACGGCGCGTGCAGCGACAGCGCGAGCGTGACGGGAACCTCGAACGCGCACAGCTTGCGGATCGCAGGCGGAAGGCCCACGGTCGAGACGGTGATCTTTCGTGCGCCGATGCCAAGGCCCCACTCGGCGTTCATGGTGCGGATCGCAGTCGTCACATTCTGGAAGTTGGCGAGCGGCTCGCCCATGCCCATGAAGACGACATTCGACACGCGGCCCACATTCGGCAGCCGCGAGAGACGCCAGACCTGCTCGACGATGCGTCCCGCGGTGAGGTTTCCGTCGAGTCCGCCGATGCCCGACGCGCAGAAGCGGCAGCCGACGGGGCAGCCGACCTGGCTCGAGACGCACGCGGTGCGGCGGTCCTCGGTCGGGATCATCACGGTTTCGGTCTGCTTCTCTTCAGTGCCGCCTGCGAGGCGCAGCGCGCTCTCGGCGGGCGCGGCCAGCGCGCCGCCCCACTCGAGGAGCAGCTTCTGCGTGTCGTCGCTCGCCACCTGGTGGCGCACGACCTCGCCCTGCAGGCCCGTGAAGCAGTCGGCGAGCCGCGCGCGGGCGTCCTTCGAGAGGTCGGACATCTGCGCGAAGTCGACGATGCCCTTCTCGTAGACCCACTTCATGACCTGCCCGCCCGTGCGGCGCGGAAGGCCCATGGCCTCGCATTCGGCGGTGAGCGAGGAGAGGTCGTGCTCGAAGAGCGAGGTGCGCGGCGGGGTGTTCATGGCATGCCACCTTCCGACTCGCGCAGCGTGACCTGCACGGTGCGGCTCGGGATGTGCTTGCGCGCGAGCCACGCGGCGGTGTCGGCCTCGCGGTCGATGCGGATGCGGCGCGTGTCGGGGTCGACGCCGCGGCCGCGCATGAGTTCGCGCAGCGTGCCCGGCAGGCCGAACTCGACGCGTTCGTCGTGCACATCGCGCTGCTCGACCTCGCCTCCGAAGCGCTCGATCAGCGCCTCGATGACGCCGTGCACGAGGTCCTCGGGCACGCTTGCGCCGCTCGTCACGAGGACGGAGTCGACGCCCGCGAACCACGCGGAGTCGAGCTCGGACGCGTCGTCGATCAGCCGCGACGGCGTGCCGTCGTTCGTCGCGATCTCGGTCAGACGCACGGAGTTCGAGCTGTTGCGGCTGCCGACGACGAGCACGAAATCGGCCTCGGGCACGATGGCGCGCACCGCGGTCTGGCGGTTCGTCGTCGCGTAGCAGATGTCGCTCGACGGCGGCTCGTGGAGCTCGGGAAACGCGGCCTTGAGCGCGCGGATGATCACATTCGCGTCGTCGAGCGAGAGCGTCGTCTGCGTCAGGTAGATCAGCTTCGACGGGTCGTGGATGACGAGGTCCGGGATGTCCTCGGGCCGCTCGACGACCTGGATCGCCTCGGGCGCCTCGCCGCGCGTGCCGATGACCTCCTGGTGGTCGCGGTGGCCGACGAGCAGGATCTGCCAGCCGCGCTTCGCGTAGCGGATCGCCCCGGCGTGGACCTTCATCACGAGCGGGCAGGTGGCGTCGATCGCGGTGAGGTTGCGCTCCTTCGCGAGCGCGCGCACCGCCGGGCTGACGCCGTGCGCCGAGAAGACCAGGATCGAGCCTTCGGGCACATCCTCGACGCGCTCGACGAAGGTCACGCCGCGGTCGCGGAAGCGCTGCACGACATGGCGGTTGTGCACGATCTCGTGGAAGACGAAGACCTTCTCGTCGCCGCAGATGTCGAGCAGCTGGTCGACGACATCGATCGCCATGTAGACGCCGGCGCAGAAGCCGCGGGGATTGGCGAGGAGGATCTTCATGGGGCGGCGATCATACGCCCCGCGACGGCGCGCCGCGCGGTACCTTTCGCCTTCCGATGGCAGCGCGCAACCTCATCCGCGACGACCTTCCGCGCTATGGCCCCGGCCAGTCCGCGGCGGTTTCGCCCGAGGCGGCAAGGCTCTACTGCCGCGCGCTCGCGCTCGGCCACTACGAGAACTTCTCGGTGCTCAGCCCGCTCGTGCCCGCGGACCGGCGCGACGACTTCGCGGCCGTGTACGCGTTCTGCCGCTGGGCGGACGACCTCGGCGACGAGGCGGGCTCGGCCGAGCGGGCGCTCGAGCTGCTCGCGTGGTGGCGAGGCGAGCTCGCGGCGATGTTCGCGGGCGAGGCGCGTCACCCCGTGTTCGTCGCGCTGCGCGAGACGGTCGCTCGGCACGCGCTCGACGCGCGGCCCTTCGAGGACCTGGTCTCGGCGTTCGAGATCGACCAGACGAAGTCGCGGTACGCGACCTGGGACGAGGTCCTCGACTATTGCCGCCTGAGCGCGAATCCCGTCGGGCGCCTCGTGCTGCGCGTGCTCGGCGAGCGCTGCCACGAGCCGCAGCTCGCGGCAAGCGACGCGGTGTGCACGGCGCTGCAGCTGACGAACCACTGGCAGGACATCCGCCGCGACTGGAGCGAGCGCGGCCGCATCTATGTGCCCGCCGACATGCACGCGATCCCCGAGTTCGAGGATCGCCTCGCGCGCACGATCGCGCAGGGCCATTCCACGGACCTCGGCTTCTGGACCGAGTCGCG
>JAJTGK010000092.1 GCA_021297815.1 Planctomycetaceae bacterium | reverse complement strand
GGCGGGGTCGAACGCATCCGCGCCCGGCACCCGCGCGGGGGCCGGCCGCGCCGCGAGCGTGGCGCGTGTGGCCGCGCGAACGGCCGCGTCCCGCAGCTCGGCGGCGTCGAACGGCTTCAGGACGACATCGCTCGCGCCCTCGCGGAACCAACGGATCGCCTTGCGCGCCGTCGCGTCGGCGGCGAGCAGAACCACCGCGAATTGCCGCGACCCGGACCGCGCGACGGCAAGCAGCCGCTGCGTCCCCGCGGGGTCCGACTCGATGTCTACAAACGCGATCGACGGTGCGCCGTCGCGCAAGGCCTCCGAAACCTCGTCGAGCGATCGAAGCTGCCTGCAGCGGATTCCAGCGTCTTCCGAGACCCTCGCAACCTCGAGCGCGCTGTGGACATCGGGGTCGACGACGAAGCCCAGAACGCCCGCTTGGGGCGCTGGTGGGGAGGAGGTGAAGTCTGTGGGGCTTCCCTGACCGTTCACGAAGGGGCCTCGGACACGCTGGTCCACCCGTCACATCGGCCTCCGCGGGGGCTTCGGAAACTCGAACGGGCTGGAACTCGGATGATCGCGTTATCAGGACTCTCGCCCGTCACGCTGCTGCTGCCGCCTTTGCGAAATCCAACAGCGAAACACCTCCGAATCCTGTCATACTCGCCCACTTCGGGCGTTTGCCCCCGTCTGGCACGGTCTCAGGCCTTCCCCAGAGCCGTCCCGCTCGCGCCCGTCCCAACTTCGGAGCAGCCATGCCTCAGCAGATCTCGAAGCACATCCGCATCGCCCTGATCGCCGCCGGCGCGTTCGTCGCCGCCGAGCAGCTCACCATCGCGCAGACCGAGCCGCCCGCGGGCGGGCAGGGTGGGCGTGAAGGCGGCGGGCGCCAGCGCGGCGACGGCGGTGGCCGTGGCGGCATGGGCGGCTTCATGGGCGGGCGCGGCAACATGGGCGGCATGGGCCGCGGCATGCAGGACATCCGCGAGGCGCTCGAGGCCGACTTCATGCGCCGAGATCTTCCGATCTTCGTGCGCCAGCTCACCCTCACCGAGGACCAGAGCGGCGTGCTCGAGACGCTCTATGTCGACTACGAGGCGCAGTACCAGCCCGAGGTCGAGTCGGTCCAGATGGCGATGTCGCAGATCGGCCAGACCATGATGCGCTCGTTCATGAGCCCCGAGCGCCAGCAGCGCATGCAGGGCATGTGGGACGAGATGCGCAAGGAGATGGAGGCTCTCGAGGCCCAGAACGGCCCGATGGACGACGACACGCGCCGCCAGTTCTTCCGCGAGCGCATGCAGAAGGCCACCGAGCAGTTCGCCAACGACGCGCAGAACTCGGGCCTCGACGCCGAGATCAAGGCGGGCATCGGCGAGATGCTCACCAAGATGGAGGCCTGGCAGACCCGCAAGTCGCAGCTGCGCGACGGTTTCGCGAACGGCCTCAAGGCCGTGCTCGACGACGACCAGCTCTCGCAGTGGCCCGCGTTCGAGCGGTTCCTCGTTCGCGAGAAGACGCTGCCCAAGGGCCGCATCTCGGGCGAGAATGTGAACCTCTTCCTCGTCATCGACGACCTGCGCATGCCGCCCGAGGAGTTCGCCAAGGTCGAGCCGCACTTCAACGACTACGAGACGCGCCTCGACGGCGCCCTGCGCGCGCGCAACGCGTACCTCGAGGAGTCGATGCCGCGCCTGTTCAAGTCGATCCAGCAGAGCGATGTCGACGGCGCCGCGCGCATCTTCAAGCGCCAGGCCGAGCTCCGCTCTTCGGTGCGCGATGTGAACGACGAGTACCGCACCACCATGGTGAACGCGCTCGGCGGTGGCGAGACCGAATGGGGCCGCGCCCTCGACGGCGCCGTGCTCAAGGCGGGTTGGAGCCGCATCTACGACGACACCAGCACCGCCCGCATGTTCGAGGCCGCCCTGCAGCTCGAAGGCCTCGAGGCAGAGAAGGTCCAGGCGATCGCCGAGATGTTCGCGCAGTACGGCACCGAGATCCGCCCCGTGAACGAGCGGCTCAAGGGCCTCGCCCGCACCGAGGAGCCGACCCGCATCGCCGAGGAAGGCGAGCGCTTCGCCACCGCGATCGCGAGCGGCGTCAGCGGCTTCGCGCGCGGCATGGGCGGCGCGATGGGCGGCGGCGACCGCGAGGACCCGATGCGCAAGGCCTACGACGAGCGCAGCGCGGTCGGCGACCGCTATGAGGAGCGCCTCAAGGCGCTGCTCACGCCCGAGCAGATCGAGAAGCTCCCATCGGCTCGCGGGCGCGGCCGCGGCGGGGCTGGCGGCGGCAACCTCCAGGGCATGCTCGACCGCATTCCCGAGGAGCAGCGCAAGCAGTTCATGGACCGCGTCGACACCAACAAGAACGGCCAGATCGACGAGGACGAACGCCAGGCCGTCGGCGAGTACATGCGCGAGCAGTTCGGCAACATGCGTAATGGCGGTGGCCAGCGCAACGGTGGAAACGCCGGCAACGGGGGCGGCGGCGGCCGCGACCGCGGCGGCAACGACGCCTGAGCCGATCGGGTTCGCGACCGAGAGAACGACGCCCCGCGCATGCGGGTGATCAAGCAGCGGCGGACGCGCGGAGTGCGCGTCCGCCTTGCTTTTTGCGCGTGTATCCTGCGCCCCGTGCCGGACGACGCTCCTTCGTACCAACGCCATCTCGCGCCTCTCGCGGCGCGGCACGCGGGCGCGCACCCGCCCTCCGAGGCGCTGCTCGTCGCCTCGATCGACGCGTTGCGCCGGCTCGTCTTTCCCGCGCTTCGCGTCGACGGCGTCTCGGGCGAGTCGCTCGCGCGCGAGGTCGGCGAGGGTTTCACCGCGCTCATCGCGCAGGCGTACGCGTCGAACGGCGTCGCCGCCGACGCGAAGGCGACCGAGGCGTTCTTCGAGCGCGTTCCCGTGATCTCCGCGGCGCTCTCCGACGATGTCCGCGCCGCCTACGAAGGCGACCCCGCGGCCACGAGCGAACTCGAGATCGTCGAGTGCTACCCAGGCGCGCGCGCGCTCTTCGTGCATCGGTTCGCGCATGAGCTCGACCGCCTCGGCGTGCCGCTTCTTCCGCGCATGATGAGCGAGCACGCGCACCGCGAGACGGGCATCGACATCCACCCCTCGGCGCGCATCGGCAAGGCGCTCTTCATCGACCACGGCACGGGCGTGGTGATCGGCCAGACCGCCGTGATCGGCGACCGATGCCGCATCTACCAGGGCGTCACGCTCGGTGCGAAGAACTTCGAGCGCGAGGCCGACGGCTCGATGCGACGCGGATACAGGCGCCATCCGACGCTCGAGGACGATGTCGTCGTCTACGCGGGCGCGACGATCCTCGGTGGCGACACCGTGATCGGCAAGGGCAGCGTGGTCGCGGGCGGCGTGTTCCTCACGCGCAGCGTGCCGCCAGGGCATGTCGTCACAGGCCCGAAGCTCGAGCTGCGCATGATCTCGATGGGCGGCGCGATTTGAGCGGCTCCGCGCGCGAGCGGCTGCTCCCTGCGGTCTGCGCGCTGGGTTTCGCGAGCGGACTCCCCAATGTGCTCGTCACCGACACGATGTCGGCGTGGCTGTCCGACCTCGGGTTCAACACCAAGGACATCGGCCTGCTCGGCATCCTCACGCTTCCCTACGGCCTGAAGCTGCTGTGGGCGCCGCTCCTCGACCGCTACGCGGCGCCCGGTTTCGCGCGGCTCGGGCTTCGTCGCAGCTGGATCGCGTTCTTCTCGACGCTGCTCATCGTCGGGTTCGGCGTGCTCGCCTGGCTTGGGCCCTCGGCGGCAGCATCGCCCGTCCTTCCCGCCGCCATCGCGGGTTTCGCCATCGCGGTGCTCTCGGCATCGCTCGACGCCGCCGTCGACGCGCACCGCACCGACGGCGCGAGCGGCGGTGACGAAGGCCCTGCGGCGAGCGCGTTCGTGCTCGGATACCGCATCGCGTTCGTGTCGATCGGCGCGCTCGTCCTCATGATGCACGGGCAGATCGCGGATCTCCTCGGTGGCCGCGACGACCCCGCGGCACGCGCGCTCGCATGGCGCCTCGCCATCGCGGGCGGCGGCGGCGCGATGGTGGTCGGCATCGCATCGGCGCTGCTTTCGCCCGAGCCGCCGCGGCGTCACGCGCCCGAGACGCTCTTCACGGCGATCATCGGGCCGTTCGGGTCGTTCGCGCGCTCGCTTGGCGCGCGCCTTGCGGTCGTGCTCTTCGTGGCGTTCCTCTTCCGTCTGCCCGACCTTCTCGGCAACCGCATGACCATGCCGTTCCTGCGTCAGGAACTCGGCTACACGCTCGAGGAGATCGGCGTGATCCGCCAGTTCATCGGCTTCACCATGACGATCGCGGGTGCGCTCGCAGGCGGCTGGTGCGTGAAGCGTTGGGGGCTCGGCCCCGCGCTCGCCGTGTTCGGCATCCTGCAGATCGCGTCGAACGCGGGCTACCTCTTCCTCGATGTGTTCGGCCGCGGGACGCCTGTGTTCGCGGGCATGGCGTTCGGCGCGCCCGGATCGGCGCTGCCGTTGTTCGTCCCCGAGCCTTCGATCGTGGGCCTCGCCTCCGTCGTCGTCGTCGAGAACCTGTGCAACGGCCTGGTGAGCGCCGCGTTCGTCGCGTACTTCATGACGCTCTGCGAGCCGCGCTTCGCCGCCGCGCAGTACGCGGTGCTGTCGGGGCTCATGTACCTCGCGGGGTCGCTCGTCAGCTCCAGGAGCGGCTACCTCGTCGAGAGCCTCGGCTACTTCTGGTTCTTCGCGTTCTCCATCGTGGTCGGGCTGCCGCCGCTTCTTGCGCTGCCGTGGGCGATGCCGCGTGCGCGGGCCGAGAACACGCGGGAATCGGCCGCCTGATCGGCCTCGCGCGCCGCCCTATACTCGGCGCTTCGCATCAAGGACCCCGACATGACGACGAACGACCGCTACGGCGCACGCACCGCCATCGACACGCCCTACGGCACCAAGCACTACTACCGCCTCGACGCGCTCTCGAGGTTCGGCGACTTCCGCAAGCTGCCGATCTCGATCCGCGTGCTGCTCGAGAGCTGCCTGCGCAACTACGACGACTTCGTCGTGAACGAGGAGCACCTGAAGGCGCTCATGTCGTACGACGCGCGCAATGTGGGCGAGAACGAGATCCCGTTCATGCCAGGCCGCGTGGTGCTGCAGGACTTCACGGGCGTGCCGTGCGTCGTCGACCTCGCCGCCATGCGCGCGGCGATGAAGCGCCTCGGCGGCGACCCGAAGAAGGTGAACCCGCTCGTCCAGTGCGACCTCGTCATCGACCACTCCGTGCAGGTCGACGCGTTCGGCTCGAAGGTCGCCCTCACCATCAACGGCGAGAAGGAGTTCGAGCGCAACAAGGAGCGCTACGAGTTCCTCAAGTGGGGTCAGGGCGCGTTCTCGAACTTCTCCGTGGTGCCGCCCGCGACGGGCATCGTGCACCAGGTCAACCTCGAGTACCTCGCGAAGGTCGTGTGGGAGAAGGACGGCGTCCTCTACCCCGACTCGCTCGTCGGCACCGACTCGCACACGACCATGATCAACGGCCTCGGCGTCGTCGGCTGGGGCGTGGGCGGCATCGAGGCCGAGGCGGTCATGCTCGGCCAGCCGATCTACATGCTCATTCCCGAGGTCGTCGGCGTGAAGCTCGTGGGCAAGCTCCCCGACGGCGTCACCGCCACCGACCTCGTGCTGCGCGCCACCGAGATGCTGCGCAAGCACGGCGTCGTGAACAAGTTCGTCGAGTTCTTCGGCCCGGGCCTCGCCGAGATGCCGCTCGCGAACCGCGCGACCATCGCGAACATGGCGCCCGAGTACGGCGCGACCATCGGCTTCTTCCCCGTCGACGAGCAGACGCTCGCCTACATGCGCCTCTCGGGCCGCCCCGAAGGCCTGGTGAAGATGGTCGAGGCGTACGCGAAGTCGAACGGCTTCTGGCGCGAGGACGACTCGAAGGTCGTCTACTCGAGCGAGCTCGTGCTCGACCTCTCGACGATCGTGCCGTCGCTCGCGGGCCCCGCGCGGCCGCAGGACCGCGTGCCTCTCTCGGGCATGCAGGCGGGCTGGCGTCGCGACCTCGGCAAGATCTACAACAAGGGCGCCGACGCCGCGGCGCCGAACGCGACCACGATGACCGCCGCCGACGGCGTGAGCGTGCTCGACCCCGAGGGACAGGAGTACCGCCTCGAGCACGGTTCGGTGGTGATCGCCGCGATCACCAGCTGCACGAACACCTCGAACCCGAGCGTCATGATCGGCGCGGGCCTCGTCGCCAAGAAGGCCGCGGCCCTTGGCCTCACGCGGAAGCCCTGGGTCAAGACCTCGCTCGCACCTGGCTCCAAGGTCGTCACCGAGTACCTCGACGCCGCAGGCCTGACGGCACCGCTCGACGCCCTCGGCTTCAACACCGTGGGCTACGGCTGCACCACCTGCATCGGCAACTCGGGTCCGCTGCCCGACCACATCGGCGCGGCGATCAAGGAGGGCGATCTCGCGGTTGCGAGCGTCCTCTCGGGCAACCGCAACTTCGAGGCGCGCGTCCATCAGGATGTGAAGGCGAACTACCTCGCCTCGCCGCCGCTCTGCGTCGCCTACGCCATCGCGGGCACGGTCGACATCGACCTGCAGAACGATCCGATCGCCGAGACGAAGGACGGCCGCAAGGTCTACCTCAAGGACATCTGGCCTTCGGCGAAGGAGGTCGAGGACGCGGTGCACCAGTTCGTGACCCGCGCGCAGTTCGAGCGCGAGTACGCCGATGTCTTCAAGGGCTCCGACGCCTGGCAGCGCATCGCCTCGGGCGGCGGCGAGATGTACGCGTGGGATCCGAAGTCGACCTACATCCAGGAGCCGCCGTTCTTCGTCGAGATGACGAAGGAGGCGGGTTCGATCACCTCGGTGAAGGGCGCGCGTTGCCTTGCGAAGCTCGGCGACTCGGTCACCACCGACCACATCTCGCCCGCGGGCGACATCAAGAAGGACGGCCCTGCGGGCAAGTTCCTCGTCGAGCACGGCGTGCAGCCCGCGATGTTCAACAGCTACGGCTCGCGCCGCGGCAACGACCGCGTCATGACCCGCGGCACCTTCGCGAACACCCGCATCAAGAACGAGCTCGCGCCTGGAACGACGGGCGGCGTGACCACCGACTTCACCGATGGCCAGGTCAAGCCGATCTACGACGCCAGCGTGAACTACAAGGCGAAGGGCATTCCGCTCGTCGTCCTCGCGGGCAAGGACTACGGCATGGGCTCGTCGCGCGACTGGGCGGCCAAGGGAACCTTCCTGCTCGGCGTGAAGGTGGTGATCGCCGAGAGCTTCGAGCGCATCCATCGCTCGAACCTCGTCGGCATGGGCGTGATGCCGCTGACCTTCCTCGCGGGCCAGGACCGCAACGCGCTCGGCCTGAAGGGCGACGAGACCTTCGAGGTGCACATCCCGTCGGATCTCAAGCCGCGCCAGAACATCAAGGTGGTGGCCACGCGCGCCGACGGAAGCAAGGCGGAGTTCGAGACGCTCTGCCGCGTCGACACGCCTGTCGAGGTCGAGTACTACCGCAACGGCGGCATCCTGAACACCGTGCTTCGCCGCATGATGGCCTGACGCCGACTGCCGAACGATCGACGCGGGACGCGGTGACGCGTCCCGCGTTTCTTTTTCAGCGCCAGAAGGGCAGGAAGAAAGGCGATTTTCGTCGGTCGCGCCTGGCTCCCGCGGAGAATCGCCCCGCCACACGCGGAAGGGGGGCGCATGGAGCGGTTCGAAGGTCCAGGAAGCAGGCAGGGCTCGGGGTCGATGCGCGGGTCGGACAACGCTTCGTCTCGTCGCGAGTCGTCGACCGGGGCTCATGTTCGCGTGTCGCTCCGCGAGCTTGGCCGCGCCTTTCGAGAGCGTCGCCGTGCGGAACGGGCGCGCCGCGCCGCGAACCTGCTCCGCGGCCTCGAGGCAGACCTGTTCGGCCATCGGATGCCGAGCGCCGCGGCGGTCGTCGCCGCGGCGGCATGGCGGCGCGATTCCTGCGACGCCTGGTGCCTTCGCTGCGGAGGCACGCTTGTCGCCTGCGAACGCGCCTCGGTGGGCTGCGGCGAGTGCCGTGGAGCAGCGGTGGAACTTGACGCGGTCGTGCGGCTCGGTCGCTACGCGCCTCCGCTCTCCCAATGGGTTCCCGCGGTCAAGACCCGCGCGTGGCGCGACATGGGAGTGCTGCTCGGGCAGGAACTGGGAGCCGCGGTCCTCGAGGCGCACGCGCTCGGGCTCATTCCGCCGCCCGACGCCGTGGTGCCCGTTCCAGTGCACTGGCTTCGGCGGCTCGCACGCGGCATCGATCACACGCGCGTCGTCGCCGAGGAGGTCGCGCGTGCATGCGGGGCGCCCGTCGTCGGCGCCTTGCGCGTTCGCATGGCGCCGCGGCAGACGGGAGGTCGGCGCCGCGACCGCGTTTCTCGCGCGGCGCGCTTCGCGGCGACGCGAGACGCGCCGCGGCTGCTCGGCGCGTCGGTGTTGCTCGTCGACGATGTCCGGACCTCGGGCGCGACCTCGGCGGCGCTCGCGACGATCCTGCGAGCGGCGGGGGCGCGGCGAGTGTCGCTTGCCACCTGTGCGGTCACCGACAGGCCGCGCCGCGCATCGCTGCCCGTCCGTGGCCAACGCCCCGACTGAAACGAACCCGGGAAGCGGCACGACGAGATGTGGACAACTTCTGACCCACCCAATCAGGCCGGTCACGACGCACCCATAATCAGCCGCTTCCCGTGAGATCGATCCTTCGCATCTCGACTTGCAAGTTCGTGAGGTCTTGATAATGTGGTTACTCGGACTCGGAAATCTCATCGGCGGTGGTTCTCGGGCGCGTGGCGGAACGCGCCTGAGGGCCACGCCGAATTCCGTGGATTTCATGCGTTCCATGGGGTTGACAGGATTGGAGGGTTCGTTAAACTCCTCGACCCGCGATCGAGAGGTCGCGGACGCGGCCTTGCCGCTCTTCTTTGACAAGTCAGCAGTTGGAATGCCGCGAGGATGTTTCGCTCATGTCGGTAGGTCACGGCCTGCCGGAATGCGCGTAATCGCCACCATTTGGTGGCGCGATGAACATCCTTCGTGATGCCAAAGACAATGGTCAATTCCAGTGATCGCTGTCAGTCCTCCGCAAGGAGGCTGGTAGTGATGTTCATCATTTATCGATGGATTTGCCATCCATCGCTCTCGGCTGGAACCGAGAGAAGACCGACCGGACCATCGCTTGCGATGGCCGGTTTGGCTGGGCAAACCTTCAAAGGTACGCAGCGAAAGCTGCTAACAACTCATTGAAGAGTTTGATCCTGGCTCAGATTGAACGCTGGCGGCATGGCTAAAACATGCAAGTCGAACGCGTGTAGCAATACACGAGTGGCGAAAGGGCGAGGAATAGATTCCTACGT
>JAJTGK010000091.1 GCA_021297815.1 Planctomycetaceae bacterium | reverse complement strand
CGTGCCAGGCACCATCGGGGTGCAGGGTTCGTGGGCGAGCTGGGGCGCTCTAGGAACGCGTTTCTCCCACTGTTTGACCAACTTTCTCAACCGGGCGTTCCGTGGAGCACCAGATGTCGCATGGTGCCCGGCACATGCCATGGAGTGCCAGGCACTGCACGGCACGTGCCAGGCACCGTCGGAGTAGGGCGCCCGCGCGCAGATCGAAAAAGCGCGACGGCGCACGCCACCGCGTGCGCCGCCGCCTGTATCTCTCGTCGTCGCGCTCACTTCGCGGAGAAGCAGGCGTTCACTTCGTTCCAGTTCACCACCTCCCACCACGCCTTCATGTAGTCGGGGCGGCGGTTCTGGTAGTTGAGGTAGTACGCGTGCTCCCACACATCGCAGCCGAGGATCGGCGTGCCCGGGCACTCGGCCAGTCCCTGCATCAGCGGGTTGTCCTGGTTCGGCGTCGAGCACACGCACACCGTGCCGTCGGCGCGCTTGCAGAGCCACGCCCAGCCCGAGCCGAAGCGCCCCGCGCCCGCGGCGGCGAACTTCTCCTTGAAGCCGTCGAGCGAGCCGAACGCCGCGTTGATCGCGGCCGCGAGCTCGGCGCTCGGTGCGCCGCCCTGGCCCTTGGGAGCCATCCACTTCCAGAACATCGAGTGGTTCCAGTGTCCGCCGCCGTTGTTGCGCACGGCGGTGCGGATCGACTCGGGCACCTGCATGATGTTGCGGCAGAGGTCCTCGGCCGACATCGCCTGCAGGTCGGCGTGTCCTTCGAGCGCCTTGTTGAGGTTGGTCACATAGGCGTTGTGGTGCTTGGTGCGGTGAATGTTCATCGTGAGCGCGTCGATCGACGGCTCGAGCGCGTTCTCGGCGTACGGAAGGTCGGGCAGCGTGTGGGCCATGGGCTTCTTCTCCTGCAAGAGGTTCTTGTCGGCGAGGGTCTCGGCGAGGTTTGTCGCGTTGGTGCTTGAGGCGACGGCGCCCACCGCGCCGAGCGCGATGGTGCCGAGGAAATCACGGCGGGAGGGTTCGGACGGCGGGGTGTTCGCGGGCGTCATCGGTTTCTCCGAGGGCGGGGAGGATAGCCGCGCCGCGCTACGCTGTGCGCCATGCTTGCGGCGTACCGCATGATCGACGCGAACCTGAACCGAGCGCGCGAGGCGATTCGCACGGTCGAGGATGCCGCGCGCTTCGCGTGGAACGACCGCGCGGTCGCGGAGGAGGCGAAGGCGCTGCGCCACGCGCTGCAGACGGCGGTGGCGCCGCTTCCCGCCGATCGCCTCGCCGCGGCGCGCGATGTGGAAGGCGATGTTGGAACGACGCTCGAGGGCGCGAACGAGTACGCGCGGAACAGTCCTGCCTCTTCGGCGGTCGCGGCGTCGAAGCGCCTCACCGAGGCGCTGCGCGTGGTCGAGGAGGCCGCGAAGTCCGTCGACGCGGGCGTGGCGCGCGCGGTCGAGGCCGTCCGCTACCGCGCGTATGCGCTCGATGCGCGCATCGCCCTGCGTGCGGCGCTTGGCGCACCGCGGCAGTGGAGGCTGTGCGTGCTCGTCACGCGCGCCCTCTGCAGGCTTCCGTGGCACGAGGTCGTTGCGCGCGCGATCGATGGCGGCGCCGATGCGGTCCAGGTGCGCGAGAAGGAGATGTGCGCGCGCGAACTCGTGGCGCACGCGCGCGCCGTGCGCGCGATCTGCGCGCCGCGCGGCGTCGCCACCATCGTGAACGACCGCCTCGATGTCGCGCTCGCGGCCGACGCCGAGGGCGTCCATCTCGGCACCGACGACCTGCCCGTCGCGAGCGCACGCCGCATCGCGGGCGCGTCGCTCCTGATCGGCGCAAGCACCCACTCGCTCGCCGAGGCGCGCGCCGCGATCGACGCGGGCGCCGACCACTGCGGCGTCGGCGCCATGTACGCCTCCGACCTGAAGCCCGGCCTCGCGCCCTCGGGCGAGGCCTATCTTCGCGCGTTCACCGCGGAGTTTCCGCAGGTTCCGCACCTCGCGATCGGCGGCATCGCGCCAGGCCGCGTGGCCGCGCTCGCCCGCGCCGGCTGTCGTGGCGTGGCTGTGTCGAGCGCGATCTGCGGCGCACAGGACCCAGCCGCCGTCGCGCGCGCGATCATCGACGAGCTTGCCTCTGGAGCGCCCGCATGAGCACGGCCGTGGTCCGCGACGCGCGGCTCCTGCTTCTCGGCACGGGAACCTCGGCGGGCGTGCCCGTCATCGGCTGCGACTGCGCCATCTGCCGATCCGACGACCCGCGCGACCGCCGCACCCGCTCGGGCGCCGCGATCGAGTTCACCGACGCCGACGGCCACGCCCGCCGCTACCTCATCGACTGCGGCCCCGACCACCGCGAGCACTCGATCCGCCATCGCTTCACGCGCTGCGACGGCATCTTCTTCACGCACGACCATGTCGACCACACCTTCGGCCTCGACGATGTGCGCCGCTACAACGCGCTGATGAAGGCCCCGATCGAGGTCTTCGCCGACGCGCGCACGCGCGAGTTCCTCGAGCGCGTCTACCGCCACATCTTCCGCCGCCACGAGAATGTGAACGACTCGTTCGTCGCCGATCTCTTCGTGCGCACGATCGCCGCGGGCGACACGATCGACCGCCACGGCCTTCGCTTCACCGCCTTCGAGGTGCTGCACGGCCGCCTGCCCGTCCTCGCCTACCGCATCGACGCCCTCGATGCGACAGGCGCCATCGCGCGCGACCAGCCCGCGCCGTTCCCGCTCGCGTACTGCACCGACCTCTCCGCGATGCCGCCCGACGCCTGGCGCCACCTCCGCGGCCTGCGCACGCTCGTCCTCGACATGCTGCGCTACCGCCGCCACCCCACGCACCTCACGGTCGACGAGGCGCTGTCGATCGCCCATGACGCGGGCGCGTCACGGACGGTCTTCGTGCACATGACCCACGACATCTCGCACGCCGACCTGTCGGGCCGCCTCCCCGCGGGCATGGAACTCGGCTTCGACGGCATGGTTCTCGGCGCGTAGCGCGGGGCCTCCCCCCGCATTTTCGGCCGCTCCCGCGGGCGGCAAGCGCGGCGCGCCTCCTGCTATCATCTGCGCCCCTATGGCACAGATCCGTGAGCTCAAGAAGCGCATGGTCGCGGTGCGCACCATCCAGCGCATCACCAAGACCATGCAGATGATCGCGACGGCGAAGTTCACCGCCGCGCTCGCCCGCAGCAAGGCCACGCGGCCGTACACCGACCGCATCCGAGGCCTCGTGGGTGAAGTCGCGTCCGCCGCGGGCAGCGACTTCACGCATCCGCTCATGAACGCGCCGTCGCCCGCGACGCGCCGCGAGCTCGTGCTCGTGGCAAGGATGTCGTGGTCGAGACCGTCGGCAAGAAGGCCGTCGCGTACTTCCGCTTCGCCAAGGTCGACATCGCCGAGCGCCACACCTTCGGCGACAAGCCGCAGTTCACGCAGGTCGAGGCGCTGGCCAAGCGCCTGATGGCCGAGTTCGGCGCGGGCAAGTACGACGCGGTGCATGTCGCGTACATGCGCTTCGTGTCGAACGCGCGCCAGGTGCCCGAAGTCATGCAGCTCCTGCCGCTGAGCGCCCCGCAGTCGTCGGGCGCCGCGAGCGCGAACTACGAGTTCAGCCCGTCGGGCGCCGAGATCCTCGGCGACCTCCTGCCGAAGTCCGTCGTCGTCTCGCTCTTCCAGGCGTTCAACGACTCCGCGGTCAGCGAGCATGTCATGCGCATGGTGTCGATGAAGGCCGCGACCGACAACGCGGGCGCCCTCGGCCGCACCATCCGCCGCAACTACAACCGCGCCCGTCAGGCGCGCATCACCACCGAGCTCACCGAGATCGTGTCGGGCGCCGCGGCGCTCGAGTGACGGTCACGCACGGCCGAAAGACAGCGCGCCGGTCCATGCGGGCCGGCGCGCTGCATTTCATGCCGTTCGCGTCACTCGACGGTCTTACCGCTCTCGACGGGGGACTTGCCGCTCTCGACGGGGTAGCCGTCCGCCTTCCACGCTTTCAGCCCGCCGCGGATGTTGTAGACCTTGCGGTAGCCAAGCTCCATCAGGCGCTTCGCCGCGGCCTTCGCCATCACATCGTCGTAGTCGGTGTCGTACACGAGGAAGAGGTCGAACCCCTTGCACGAGACCTCGTGGGTCTTCTCGATCTCGGGGAACGGCAGGCTGCGCGCCTTCGCGATGTGCGCCGCCTCGAACTCCTTCTCGGTGCGCGGGTCGAGCCAGAAGACCTTCGGCAGGCCGTCCGAGCCGAGCGCGCCCATCGGCGTGTTGGCCATCTCGACCGCCTCCGCGGGCCGCAGGTACGCAAGGTCGCGGTCGCTCGTCGACTTCGAGCACGCCGTGGCGGAGATGGCGAGGAAGAGGAGCGCGGCGCCGTGCAGCAGGCTTCGGACTGTTCGCATGTGGTGGGTTCCTCGGTGGAATGCAGGTCGCGTGGACGCGTCGATCTCGCATCGGCCGCACGCCCGCGCGGCCGACCGATGTCCGTCAAGTGTCGCGTATTCCCGAGCCCGCGTGTGGCGGCCGAGGAATCGCGGCACTATCTTTCGCGCCACGCATGAACTCCAATCACCTCGCCGCTCCGATCGCCGCGCTTGTCGCCCTCGCGGCCACCTGCGCCGCACCCGCGCAGTCGCTTCCCCCGCTCGGCGGCTCGAAGGACGCCGCGAAGCAGAAGGAGCCGCAGACGGCCGACGACGCCGTCAAGGTTTCGGCCGCCGTGGTCGGCGACGCCGAGGCGGGCGCCACGGTTCGCGTCGCTGTGGCGTTCGACATCCACCCAGGGTGGCACATCTATTGGGAAAACCCGGGTGAATCGGGCACGCCGACCGAAGTGCAGCTCGAGCTGCCCTCGGGTTGCCGGGCGCCGACCGCACCGAACGGCCGCGCGCGGCTCGATTTTCCGGCGCCGACCGTCTTCGAGAAGGGCGAGACCACGATCGGATACGAGAAGCGGGTGGTGCTCTCGGTGCCCGTCACGATCGGAGCCGAGGTTCCCGCGGCAGGCCTGCCTGTGAAGGCAAAGGTGTCGTTCCTTGTGTGCAAGGAGCGCTGCCTGATGGGCTCGCGCGAGATCATGCTCGACCTCGCGAAGCCATCGTCCGATGCCGCGCTCGCGAAGGACTTGGCCGATTCGCTTGCCGCGACGCCGCTTCCCGTTTCGGAAGCCCCGAAGGCACTTGGACTTGCGGTGCGTCTCAACGAGGTGGCCGAGCAGTCGGCCGTGCTCTCGGTGACGGCGTCGGGCCCCGTGCGTTTCATCCCCTTCGAAACGCCGGGTGCGCGGCTTGCATCGGGTTTCGTCGCCTCGACGAAGGAGAGCCCTCTCGAGGTCGGCATCGAGCTTTCCCGCGAAAGCACGCTCGGTGGCCCCCTTGAAGTGGGCGGAATCCTGCTTGTCGGCAATGATCCGCGCCCGTATTCGTTCCGTCTCCCCGTTCCCGCGGCGTCGCGCTGAACGGGCTCCTCGTCAAGATTCCGGATCAATTCGTAGTCACTCTTCCACCAGCTGGAGAACCCCATGAAGACCTATCTCGCCCTCGCACTCGCCGCTTCGCTCGCCGTCGGTTTCACCGCCACCACGCTCGCCCAGGACACGGGCAACAAGCAGGGCGAGCGCCCCGCGAAGGCCCCGAAGCCCGATCGCCCCGCGCGCGAGGGCGGCAAGGGCGACGCCAAGGCGGGCAAGGCCGCCGTCGCGAAGGTCGGCGAGGCCGCGCCGAACTTCACGCTGAAGACCACCGACGGCAAGGACTGGAGCCTGACCGACGCGAAGGGCAAGGTCGTGGTGCTTGAGTGGGTCAACCCCGAGTGCCCCGTCTGCGTGCGCGTGATGTCCGACGGCACCGTCGCCAACGCGCTCAAGGGCGCGAAGGAGCAGTACCCCGATGTCGTGTTCGTCGCCGTCAACTCGAGCGCCTCGCGCAAGTCGAGCCTCGACGCGACCGCGAAGTACCTCAAGGACAACAAGATCGAGATCCCCGCGCTCCTCGACAGCGACGGCGCCGTGGGCAAGATGTACGGCGCGCGCACGACGCCGCACTGCTATGTCATCGACGCCAACGGCACGCTCGTCTACCAGGGCGCGATCGACGACAACCAGTCGGGCGGCGGCAAGACGAACTATGTCGTCAACGCCCTCACGCAGCTCAAGAAGGGCGAGAAGGTCTCCCCGAGCGAGACGAAGCCCTACGGCTGCAGCGTGAAGTACTGATCGCGCGGCCACCACGCATCTCACGCATCACACGGGAGGCCGCACGCGCGGCCTTCCGCTGTTTTTGCGGCTTCTCGCGCCCCGCGCGCCTGCCGCTACATTGCGCCGATGCCGATTCCGATCCTCAGCGGCCTCGCGCGCTGGCGCCGCGCCATCTCGCACTCGATCCAGAGCCACCTCATCCTCAGCCGCGATTTCGGGCATTTCCGCAGCATCCGCACGGGCGAATCGGCCGACCGCGACGGAAACCCCATCCCGTGGTTCACCTATCCGATGGTCGAGTTCCTCGAGCAGCTCGACTTCTCGCAGTGCTCGGTCTTCGAGTACGGCTCGGGAAACTCCACGCTCTACTGGGCGAAGCACGCGCGCGAGGTCGTCGCCGTCGAGGACCACCGCGGCTGGCATGACCGCATGAAGCCGCGTCTGCCCGCGAATGTGGAGTACCGCTTCCGAGAGGGCGACGCGTACCCCGCGGCGATCGGCGAGAACGGCGACCGCCGCTTCGACATCGTGATCATCGACGGCACGCGGCGACTTTCCTGCGCCAAGGCCGCGCTCGCGCACACGAAGCCGACGGGCATGGTGATCGTCGACAACTCGGGCTGGGTGCCGAAGACGACGCAGGTCTTCCGCGATGCGGACATGATCCAGGTCGACATGTCGGGGTTCGCGCCCGTGGGCAAGTACACGGGCACGACGACGGTGTTCTTCGGGCGCGAGGCGAGGTTCCGCCCGCGTCACGCGGTGCAGCCGCAGCGGGGGGCTTGTTCGGGGCCTTCATCTCGAGGATGACCTGCTCCGAGTCGATCACCTTCAGCACATCGACGATGAAGGTCGGGTTGAACGCGATGTCGATCGGCTCGCCCTGGTAGGCGATGCCGTCGATGCGGATCTCCGACTCGCCCATCTCGGGCGCGCGGCTCGTCAGCGTGAGCTGCTTGCCCTTGAACGAGAGGCGCACGCCCTTCGACTCCTCGTTGGTGAGAAGGCTTGCGCGGCGGATCGCGCCGCCAAGCTCGCCCGCGTCGCAGGTCGCCTTGCGGTCGTTTTCCTTGGGAATCACATCCTCGAACGGCGGGAACGCGCGCTCGTCGACGCTCGAGACGAGCGTCGCGCCCGAGGTCGCGTCGCCGACCTGGAAGACCACGACATTGCCGTCGCGCGAGACCCTCACATTGGCGTCGGGGTCGCTCATCAGGCGCATCAGGGCGTTCAGGGCCTTGGTGGGCACGATGAACACCGTGTCGCCCTCGCCGCTCTTGCAGGTGCCGCGCGCGACCGCCAGGCGGCGGCCGTCGGTGGCCACGAGTCGCAGCTGCGACTTCTTGCGCTCGACGAGCACGCCGCTGATCGCGTAGCGCGAGTCGTCGCGCGCCGTCGCGAAGCTGGTGCGGGTGATGAGTCGGCGCAGCGAGCCCGCGTCGACCTCGAAGTCGGTGCGGTCGCCCGCCTTGCGCACGCCGGGGAACTCGCGCGGCTCGTAGCCGAACACCTTGAAGGTCGAGTTCTCGGTCGAGATCGTGGCCAGCGTGCGGTCGACCGAAATGGTGACCGTCGAGTCGTCGCAGGCGCGCACGATCTGGTTCAGCTTGTCGGCGGGGATCAGCGCCTCGCCTTCCTCGGTCACATCGACATTGGGCACGCTGATCACGAGGCCGATCTCGGAGTCGGTCGCGCTGATCTGCAGGGTGCCGCCCGAGCCCGACTTCTTCGCGACGAGCTTGAGGCAGAGGAGCACGGGGCTCGGGGTGCGCGAGGCAACCACGCCGCTCGCCATCGTGAGCGCATCGGACAACGAGAGACGGTCGCAGACGAGTTTCATGGTTCGGTCCCCTCGGCCCGCGGCGATACCGCCGATTGTGGGCGCAGGGGCGCAGTGTACCGCCCATCGTGCCTTCCTGACGGCCGCACCCGCGCGGGCGAGCCTCGGGCGGGGGCTGGCGCGCTTGGGCGGCGCGGGGCGGTCCTCGCCGGCTCGGATGCGCGGATTTCGAGCCCGATTCGGCGATTCGCCGCGTCCGCCGCGGGGTGCCGCCGAATACGCTCCGACCCATGCTGTACCGCTTCATGCGCGGCTTCAACGAGATCTACGGCGTCACCGTGCTGTTTCTGTTCATCGGTGCGTTCTTCGTGGCGTTCGCGTTCACGCTGGTCTATCCGCTCGTTCCGATCGTGATGCTGATCAGCTCGATCTTCTTCGTGGTCGGTTTCCGCGTCTTCGGCCTCGTCTGCCGGGGCATCGAGCGTTCGCTTGCGCGCGAGGCGCTTGGCCGCGGAAACTGCCCCGCGTGCCGCACCGCGTGCGATGTGCTCGAGGTCGGCGCGCAGCGCGTGCATGAGTGCCCGTCGTGCCGCCGCGCGTTCGCCGCGACGGGGGACCCGTTCGTACCCGAGGAGTCGGCCGACCCCGCACGCGAGATCAACCGCCAGTACGGGCTCGAGGCTCCGTGAATGGCGGCGCGTGACCCCGTCGAGTCGATCGTCTTGCGCCGGCTGCCCGACGAGTTGTCGGCGCAGCTGCTTGTGGCCGACCTCGCGGATGCAGGAATCCCCGCGCAGGTGCTCGGAGGCCTGACCGCGCAGCTGCGCGCCGAGGCGCCTGGGCTCGTCTCCGTCATCGTGCGGCGCTGCGATCTGGCGCGGGCCGAGGCGCTGCTCGCCGAGGAGGCGCCTCCCGAGGGCTGGGAGGACGAGGCCGAGTCGATGCCGCGCGAGGACGAGGCCCGCTGAGCGCCTCGACGCGTTTCGCGGCCTGCCGCGCGCTCGGCGCAGCACGCCCGACCTCTGTACGATCCGACCGATGCGCACGGTCCTCTTCGTCTGCACAGGCAACACCTGCCGCTCGCCGATGGCGGAGGGGATCGCGCAGAAGCTCTCCGACGACGGGCGCTTCCCGAAGGATCTTGGTTCGCTCTTCTTCGCCTCCGCGGGCGTGAGCGCGTTCGACGGCGCCTCGACCAGCCACGAGACGGTGGAGGTCCTGCAGCGCATGAAGGCGCCCGTTCCCGAGCATTCGAAGCGGCTGACCGCCGAGATGATCCGCAAGGCCGACCTCGTGTTCGGCATGACCGAGTCGCATGTCGCGCGGGCGCGGGCGCTCGTCGCGGGCGACGCCGCCGCGCAGGCGAAGGTCCAGCCGCTCGACCCAGACGGCGATGTCGGCGATCCGATCGGCATGGGCCAGCGCGCCTACGACGACCTGGGCGCGTATTTCGCCGAGTTGATTCCCGTCCGCATCGCGGAGATGCTGAAGCCATGAAGATCGCCCTCGGATGCGACCATCGCGGAGCCACCGCCACCCAGGCGCTCGTTGCGCACCTCAAGGCCGACGGCCACGAGCTTGACCTCGCGAGCGAGACCTCGGGCGCGGCGACCGACTACCCCGACAGCGCCTACAGCGCGTGCACGAAGGTCGCGTCGGGCGCGGCCGACCGCGCCATCCTGATCTGCGGCACGGGCATCGGCATGTGCATCGCCGCGAACAAGATCCGCGGCATCCGCGCGGCGCTTGCGCAGGACGAACTCTCGGCGCAGCTCTCGCGCACCCACAACGACGCGAATGTGCTCTGCCTCTCGGCCGATCTCCTCGGCCACACGCTCGTGAAGCGCATCGTCGACACCTTCCTGCGCACGCCCTTCGACGGCGGCCGCCACCTGCGCCGCCTGCACAAGATCGAGGCGATCGAGCGCGGCGAGGATCCGTCGTCGCTGCGCGCGTGAGCCAGTCTTTCCCGTTCCGGAGTCCCCATGTTCGATCGCATCAGCATCGTGCGCGCCCCGAAGGCCGCCGCCGTTCTCGCCGTCTTCTCGGATGACAAGTCGCTCGCGAAGGGCGATCGCAGTGCCGCGCGCGACGCGGCGGTGTCGGCCGCGAGCTTCCGTGCGGAGCTTGGCGAGACGACGGCCGCGTCGGACGGCACGGTGATCTTCGGCCTTGGCAAGAAGGCCGAGTTCCGCGCGGCGCAGGCGCGCAGCGCGGGTGCGCGGCTCGTGCGCGGGCTCGAGCGCATGAAGGTCGCGAAGGCGCGGCTCGCGTTCGAGGGGCTGTTCGGCGCGAAGGACGCGCGCGAGCTCGGTCAGGCGATGGGCGAGGGCCTCGGCCTTGCGAACTGGCGCGTCGACATGTTCGACGGGAAGAGCACGCAGCGCACGCCGCGCGCGGGCTCGCTTGCGCTCGATGCGGGCGACGGCGCGTTCGGCGGCGGTTTTGCGCGCGGCCTCGAGGTCGCGGCCAGCGTGAACGAGGCGCGGCGCATCGCGGCCACGCCGCCCAACATCTGCACGCCGAACTGGTTCGCGGGCGAGGCGAAGAAGCTCGCGAAGTCCGCGGGCCTGACCTGCAAGGTGATCTCGTTCGCCGACGCGAAGAAGCTCGGGATGGGCGGCATCGTGGCGGTCGGGCAGGGGAGCGACGAGAAGAGCCTCATCGCGATCCTCGAGTACAAGCCGAAGCGCCTGAGCGCGAAGGCGCGCGGCAAGACGCTCGCGCTCGTCGGCAAGACGCTCACCTACGACACGGGCGGCTACTCGCTGAAGGTGAACAACGGCATGAAGGGCATGAAGTACGACAAGTGCGGCGGCGCCGCCGTGTTCGGCGCGATGCACGCGATCGCGCACGCGAAGCTGCCGCTGCATGTCGTCGCGCTGTTCCCCGCCGCCGAGAACATGGTGAGCTCGAACGCGTACCGCCCCGACGACATCATCACGATGTACAACGGCACGACGGTCGAGGTCACGAACACCGACGCCGAGGGGCGGCTCGTGCTCGCCGACGCGATCTCGTACGGCTGCGAGAAGTACAAGCCGACGACGATGGTCGAGCTGTCGACGCTCACGGGCGGCGTGGTGACCGCGCTCGGCTGCTGGAGCGCGGGCTACTTCTGCGACGACGCGAGGCTGCGCGATGCGATCGAATCGGCCGCCGAGCGCACGGGTGAGAAGGTGTGGCGCCTGCCGCTCTGGAAGGAGCACAAGGACCACATGAAGAGCCAGCACGCCGACATCATCAACTCGAACCCGTCGCGCCTCGCGCACCCGATCCAGGGCGCGGCGTTCCTCGACTTCTTCGTCGACAAGGGCGTGCCGTTCGCGCACATCGACATCGCGGGCGTCGGCAACTCCGAGAGCGCGAGCGACCTCTGCGTCGCGGGCCCGACGGGCTACGGCGTGCGGATGCTGATCGACCTTGCCGAGAGCATGTGCTGAGTAGGGGGCGGCGCGTGGTTCAGCCGCGGGGCGCCGTGCGGCGTACCCACATCGCGACGACGGTGATGTCGGCGGGCGAGATGCCCGCCAAGCGGCTTGCCTGGCCGAGCGTGCGCGGGCGGAATCGCGCGAGGCATTCGACGGCTTCGCGGCGCAGGCCGCGGATTTCGTGCGGGTCGAGGGATTCGGGGATCGACACCGAGTCGTAGTCGGCCTGGCGGCGGACCTCGGCGTTCTGCCGCACGACATAGCCCTCGTAGCGGACATCGGTCATCACGCGCTCGAGGAGCGCGGCGTCGACCGCGCCCACTGCGCGCGACACGCGCTCGGCGATCCATGCGGCGTCGACATCGGGGCGCTTCGCGAGGTCGAGGAGCCGCGCGCCGCCCTCGCGCATCTCGCCGAGCGCGCGCACGAGCGCGTCCTTCGCGCGCATGCGCTCGTCGAATGCCGCGAGCTGCGCGGCGCCCACGATGCCCCACGCGGCGCCGAGCGGCGTGAGGCGCTCGTCGGCGTTGTCGGCGCGCAGGAGCAGCCTGTGCTCGGCGCGCGAGGTGAACATGCGATACGGCTCGCGCGGCGTGCGCGTGACGAGGTCGTCGAACATCACGCCCGTGTACGCCTCGCTGCGCGCAAGCCGCACGGGCTCGAGCCCGCGCGCACGCCGCGCCGCGTTCACGCCCGCGATCAGGCCCTGCGCGCCCGCCTCCTCGTAGCCGCTCGTGCCGTTGATCTGCCCCGCGAGAAAGAGCCGCGGCACACGCTTCGTCTCGCCCGTCGCGTCGATCTGATGCGGCCACACCATGTCGTATTCGACGGCGTAGCCGAACTTCTGGATCTCGGCGCGCTCGAGGCCGCGCAGGCCGCGCACGAGCGGCAGCTGCACATCGGCGGGCAGCGAGGTTGACACGCCGTTCAGGTAGATCTCGTCGGTGAAGAGCGACTCGGGCTCGAGGAACACATGGTGCGCGTCGCGGTCGGCGAAGCGCACGATCTTGTCCTCGATCGACGGGCAGTAGCGGGGGCCGCACTCGGCGTCGATCTGGCCCGAGTACATCGGCGCGCGCGAGAGATTCTCGCGGATCAGCGCGTGGATCTCGGGCGTGGTCGCCGTCTCGCGGCAATCGGTCTGCGCGAGGTTCGGAAAGCGCGCACGCGGCAGCGCGTGGGGCGAGCGGTCGCTGAAGGGAACGGGCGTGGCGTCGCCGAGCGCGGGCTTGAGCGAGTCCCAGTCGATCGATGCGCGCGCGACGCGCGGCGGCGTGCCCGTCTTCAGGCGACCGAGCTCGAACCCGAGCGCTTTCAGCGCGCCGCTGATGCCGCGCGCGCTGCCTTCGCCGATGCGGCCGCCTTCATGGCGCTCTTCGCCCGTATGCATGAGGGCGCGCATGAAGGTGCCCGTCGTCAGCACCACGGCTCGCGCCGCGAGCATGCGCGGAGCCTCGGACGCAGCCTCGAGCGCGAGGGTGAACACGCACTGCGCGATCGCGTCGCCGCGCGCGTTCGATTCCGTGGCGCGCAGGTCGGCGCCCACGCGCTGCGCGCCGGGCGGCATGAGCACGCCGCACGCCGCGCCGTCGGCGTCGACGAGGATCTCGTCGACGGTGCCCGCGAAGACATCGATGTTCGCGACCGCCGCGATCTGCCGCTGCACATCGGCGCGGTAGGCGTACTTGTCGCACTGCGCGCGCGGACCGCGCACGGCGGGGCCCTTGCTCGCGTTCAGCACCTTGAACTGGATGCCCGAGGCGTCGGCGGCGATACCCATGATGCCGCCGAGCGCGTCGATCTCGCGCACCATCTGGCCCTTCGCGAGGCCACCGATCGCGGGGTTGCAGCTCATCTGCCCAAGCCGCGCGGGCTCCATCGAGACGAGCGCCACGCGCCCGCCTTCGCCGAGCGCCGCCGCCGCCGCACGCGCCGCCTCGGTGCCCGCGTGGCCTCCGCCGATCACGACGACCTCGTAGCGGTCGCGTGCCTCGGGGGCGCATGCGGCAATCGGGTGGTTTTCGGCGGGCATCGCAGGGTTTCGCGGGCCGCAATGGTAGTCGAGCCTCGGATACACTCAGTGCGTCCGCCGCCTTAGCTCGATTGTCGCAGCCTGGTTTGCGCAAGCCGTTGCGGCGCGGTCACTCCTGAGAGGGCAACCGAAAGCGATACGAGTAGTAGCGTGAAAGCGCGCCGCCGGAAGACTGGTCGCTCTCCGGTCGATGGAACGCGGAGCACACCGTTGCGCGATTCCAATCCATGATTCGAGCGGGCACTGGCTGCGCCGCCGCGATTCACTTGAGCGGCTTCTCCATCATGGCATTCCATAGAAGGTCTCGGCACTCAGGGGTCTTTGCGATTGCGTGAGGCGTCCTACCCCTTTGGTCCGTCAATCTTGGGTCGGCGCCGCTATTGAGCAGGACCCTTATCACCTCGGCATTACCCCCCACCGATGCCAAGTGGAGCGACGTGAACCAACTGGAGTCCTTCGCGTTGATCTGCGCGCCTGCCTTGAGCAGGGCCTTGACCGCCTCGGTATGGCTCTTTGCCGACGCCACATGCAGCGGCGTCAAGCCATTGGAGTCCTTCGCGTTGACCTGTGCGCCGGTATTGAGCAAGACCGCGACCACTTTGGCGTGGCCCTGCGCCGACGCCACGTACAGAGGCGTTGCGCCCTGGGATGTCATCGCGTTGACCTCTGCACCAGCACTGAGCAGGGCCGTAACCACGGCGGCGTGACCATTCGTCGACGCCGCGTGCAGTGGCGTGGCGCCAGAGGAGTTCTTCGCGTTGACCTGCGCGCCGCCCTTGAGCAAGGTCGTGACTACCTCGGCGTGGCCAGCCCAAGCCGCCATATGCAGAGGCGTCACGCCATTGGAGTCCTTCGCATTGACCTCGGCGCCGGACTTGAGCAGGGTGGTGACCACCTCGGAATTGCCCCCCGCCGACGCTGCGTAGAGAGGCGTTGCACCCAGGCGGTCCTTCATGTTGACCTCCGCGCCGACCTTGAGCAAGACGGTGACCACTTCGGCATGGCCCCTCGCCGACGCTGCGTGCAGCGGCGTCAAGCCATTGGAGTTTCTCGCGTTGACCGCTGCACCGGCCTTGAGTAAGACCGTGACCACATCGGCATGGCCCGCCCATGCCGCTCCATACATCGGCATCACATCGTTGGAGTCCTTTGCGTTGACCTGCGCGCCGACCTTGATCAGGATGGTGACCACCTCGGCATGACCCTCCATCGATGCCGCATGCAGCGGCATTGCGCCGAAGGAGTTCCTCGCGTTGACCTCCGCCCCGGCTTCAAGCAGGGAGGTGACCACCTCGGCATTGCCCCCCACAGACGCCGCGTGCAGCGGCGTCAACCAAATGGAGTCCTTCCCGTTGACCTCCGCGCCCGCGTTGAGCAGGGTCTTGACCACCTCGGCATGACCCTCCTCCGACGCCATATGCAGTGGCATCACGCCTTTAGCGTCCTTCGTGTTGACCTCCGCGCCCGCGTTGAGCAGGGTCTTGACCACCTCGGCATGGCCCCTCGCCGATGCCGCGAACAGTGGCGTCGCGCCCTTCGAGTCCTTCACATCGACCTCCGCGCCGGACTTGATCAGGGTCGAGACCACCTCGGCATTGCCCTGCGTCGACGCCGCATGCAGCGGCGTTTCGCCAGGGAAGCACTTCGCATTGACTTCCGCTCCAGCCTTGAGCAAGACCCTTACCACCTCGGCATCGTCACCCACCGACGCCAAGTGCAGCGGCGTCAACCAAGTGGAGTCCTTCGCGTTGACCTCCGCGCCGGCCTTGAGCAGGGTGGTGACCATCTCGACATTGCTCCCCGCCGACGCCGCATGGAGCGGGGTCGCGCCTTGGGAGTCCTTCGCGTTGACCTCCGCGCCCTCACTTAGGAGGGCCGTGACCTTGGCAGCATCAAGCGTTTTGATCGCTAGAAACAGGGACATGTTCAGCATCGCTTGCTCTGCGTCGCTCCTCTTCGCGTCCTGCACCATCCGCGATAATGGCAGATGAGCTTCAAGAGCGGCGGTGTAAGGCGCGAGCACAGCGAGGAGCGAGAGGGTGAGGGCGTTTCTCTTCAGCGGCATGGTTGTCCTCTGCGAGTGAAGCTGTGCGTATCGGCGACCGAATGTGCTTCAGATCCAACGCGATACCTACCCGGGCGAGGTTGTCGAGACTGCAGGACTAGTAGGTTACATCAGGCTCGCGGCATACTTGAGCTCGTGTCGAAGTTCCATTTGCAGTAGTACTTTCGATGCGGTCGCTTCCGACGCGCACCTCGCGTGCGGCAGACTTGGACCGTGAGAATCCTCGAGCATCGACGCGCCGCTACGCGATACGGGGAGGCTTCGATCTTTTCGCTTCGCGCCCCCTCTCTCCGAACTGTTTCTTCCGTCCTCCAGTCGACACACGAGCGGCCCCGACTCTCAAAGGCCTGCCGCCGGGGTGGGGGCAGGTTCCGACCCTCGCGGAGCCCCCGCGGCATGACCCGCCCCACGGCGCGGATGGCGCGTCCCGCGAAGTCGCTGAACGATTCGGGCAGGCCCGCAACATGGAACCGAACACCGAACATCGGATCCGTGCGCTTGGGTCGAGCCTTCGTCGCCAGCGAGATGCCATCCTCGCACGCTCCGCCGTCGTCGCCTCGGCAGGGCTCTCCGCGGCCACGCGACCCGTCGGCAGCGCGACCTTCGACAATGTGACTTGTAAGGAGTGGGTCGTCGTCGACCAGGACGGGAAGCCGCGGATCGGCTCGAGGACACACGCCGATGGAACGGCAGGCGTTCAATGGATCGACAAGGACGAGAAGACGCAAATCGACGCGGCGACCAGCCCCGACGGAGCGGCGAAGAGGAAGGGCGACATGGCGAAGACGACGAAGAAGACCGCACTCGCGGGGTCTCATAGCGATCGGGACGTGCGAGCCGAGCGGTAGCAGTAGCGGTAGAAGTCGGCTCGCGAAACCGCGTGAATCGGCGAGAGTCGCCGCAACGCGACGCGAAAGCACCCGCCCGACGCAACCTCTGTCGGATCGCGAAGATACGCGACGAGTCACGACGCCGCGAGAGGTTCCGCTACACTCTCGAAAACCCCGCCGCCTTAGCTCAATTGGCAGAGCACCTGATTTGTAATCTGGAGGTTGCCGGTTCGATTCCGGTAGGCGGCTTTGCAGTGGCCTGTGGCGTCCGAGATCGATGGCGCGGGGCAGCTGCGTACCCCCTCGATCACACTCACGACCACGCTGACCAACATGAATCTCTCGCTTCTTCTTGCGAACGCCGCAGCATCAACCGCATCCGAACCCGCGAGCGATCAGGCGACAGCTGCGTCGAATGCCGTCGCGCCTGCGGCGCCTCCCGTCGTCGAGACCGTCGCCGCCGACCCGACCCGCGAGGCGATGCTGCGCATCGTGCGCAACATGCAGGACACCGAGTTCGGCGCGTGGCTGCAGCAGCACGAGCTCGCGTGGAACGCGATCGCGATCGTGTCGCTCTTCGTGCTCGCGTTCGGCCTGAACCTGCTCATCCGCCGCATCGCGGCGAGCACGATCGCCCGCGTCATGAAGCGTTCGGGCCGCCATCGGCTCGCGCAGGCGATCGTCGACGCGAAGATCGTCGTGCCGCTGGCGGCGATCGTGCCGCTGCTGCTCGTGTCGCGCGCCCTCGGCGTCCTCGGCGGTGCGGGCGTGATCAACGCCGTCGCCGCGACGCCCGTCGCGAACATCGCCGCGGCGTTCGCGATCCTGCGGGGCCTCGCCGTGGTGACGCGCGCCATGCAGATCGGCGACGACCTGTACTCGGCGCGCCCAGAGGTGAACCGCCCTGGCGCGCTGCGCGGATATCGCCAGGTGGCGACGGTCGTGATCGGCCTCGCCGCTGGAATCTCGGCTGCGGCGATCGCGGTCGGCAAGAGCCCCGTCGTGTTCCTCGCCGCGCTCGGTGCGGTCGGAGCGATCATCGGCGTGGTGTTCAAGGATGTGCTCTTCTCGCTCGTCGCGAACATCATGCTCACCGCGAACGACGCGCTTCGTGTCGGCGACTGGATCGAGATGAAGCAGCACTCGATCGACGGCCGCATCGCCGAGATCAAGACGACGAGCGTGCGGGTGCAGAACGCCGACGGCACGGTGCACTCGGTGCCGATCGGCCGCTTCGTGCAGGAGCCGTACCTGAACTACCGCTCGAAGTACGGTTCGCCCGGGCGACGCATGCGGCGCAGCCTGCGCGTCGACCTGCGCACGGTGCGCGCGCTTGATGCGCAGGACCTTGCCGCGCTCGGCGCGAACTCCGCGCTTGCGGGCGCGCTCGAGCGCGCGCGTATCGCCGCGGGCGATGCGCCGATCACGAACCTGGGCGTCTTCCGCGCCTACGCCGAGCGCGTGCTCGCCTCGAGCGCCGCGATCGACGCGTCGCTGCCCGTGGTGGTGTCGCAGCCGGAGCCTACGCCGAACGGCCAGCCCGTCGATGTGCTGTGCTTCATCAAGCCCGACGCGGCGCCCGACCTTGCGAGCGTGGAGGGCGCGCTCCTCGACCGCCTTGCGCTCGCGCTGCCGTGCTTCGCGCTGCGCTCGTACCAGACGGGCAGCGATCTCGGACCCAACCCCGGCCCGCAGCCCTTCCTTTCCCCGCAGGATCTGGCGGCCGCAGGGGTCGCGCGGGCCTAGTTTTGCCGCGTTTCGCGGCGAACGGCCGTTCCGTTTGCCCGTCGCGGCAACCTCATGTACCATTCGCGCCCCGCTCCCCGCGGGACCCACTTCGGGCGGATACTCAAGTGGTCAACGAGGACAGACTGTAAATCTGTTGGCTTCGCCTTCGGGGGTTCGAATCCCTCTCCGCCCATGATTTGAGCGGTCGCCGCTGCGGCGGCGACCTTTGGTGCTAGGGCGTCGTGGTTGTGCCTGCTCGCAACGAGCGGCACAACCACGCTGCGTTTAGGGGATTACGAGCGAGTCGAACGAAGCGATGCGAGCCGATACTGGACTTCCACACGACCCGTGGACACCCCTCCCGCCGACCACGAACGGTCGCAGGTGAGGCGTGGTGTGCGCCGAACGCGTTTCGTGGCCCCTGGGCCCGCTGGTACGCGGATTGGGGTCGTCGTAGGTGGATTTCTGGGAATGCATCGCAGTTTTGGGGCCGTAACCATCATCCGTAAGCGTTTTGGTGGCCTCATCAGTATTATTGCGGACGATGCCATCAGAACCGTCCTGCCGCGCCGCTGGGTATGCCGCCTTGATCGAGCGCTACCAGATCCAGGGCATCGCGCCGTGGCACCAATCTCTGGTGTGTGACGGGGCAGCGAAGCGGATCGAGTCATCCGCCACCGGCGAGACTGAGACGTATCCGGCGCAGTACTGGCCCGGCGACGACCCATGCGACCATCTTGAGTTTGCGCTCAAGTACGACGGCACGGACCTCGCGCTCCTCGCGAAGGTGCTTCCGGCGATCGGTTCCGGGCCGATCGCGCAGTGGGTGCAGGCCACGCCCCAAGGAAAGTACACGCGGCGCATCTGGTACCTGTTCGAGCTCCTCACCGGCGAGCGACTTCCGCTCGCCGACATGACGGCAGGGAACTACGTCGATCTCCTCGAGCCTGCCGAGTACTTCGTGCTCGAGCGGCCCACGCAGGTGCGTCGCCAGCGCATCAACGACAACCTGCTCGGCACCGGCGACTTCTGCCCGTCCGTCCGCAGGACCGCGGCGATCTCGTCCTTCATCGATCGTGACCTTTCCGCACGCAGCCGCGAGCTCATGTCCGGCTATTCGCCTGACCTGCTCAAGCGTGCGATGGGCTACCTCTACACCAAGGAAACGAAGTCGTCCTTCGAGATCGAGCGCATCACGCCGGACGCATCCCGCACGGAACGATTCGTGGCGCTGCTGCACGTGGCGACGCGCGACGATCTCTGTGCGAAGCCCCGCCTGGTCGAGATCCAGAACCAGATCGTCGATCCACGATTCCGCGAGGCCAGCTACCGCACCGACCAGAACTACGTGGGCGAAACGGTCCACTACGGGAACGAGCGGATTCACTACGTCTGCCCGGGTCCCGAACTCGTCGAGGGCCTCATGTCCGGCGTCGTCGCCGCGCATCGCCGGATGGAAGCTTCCGGCGTGCATCCCGTGCTCCATGCCGCGCTCGTCGGATACGGCTTCGTGTTCGTGCACCCCTTCGAGGACGGCAACGGCCGAATCCACCGGCTCCTCATCCACTACTTCCTCGCGCGCCGCGGCTTCGTGCCGTCGGGCCTGGTCTTCCCTGTCTCCGCGGTGATGCTCAAGCGGCCCGCGGAGTAC